>CAZUVO010000167.1:0-8521 GCA_964623955.1 uncultured Rhizobiaceae bacterium | reverse complement strand
CCCCGATGCATCGGCGGACGCGGACAGTCATCCGCTCTCCGGCGACGGGTTGGCGCAGATCGGCGCCGGGCAAAGCTACCCGGGCGGAGAGCTCGACGTGCCGCTCTGGGTCTCCTACGTGAAAATGCGCGAGGCCGAGCTTGACGGCTCGAGCCGCCCCGGCGTGGGCACGGAGATCACCATCACCTTTCCCGCCATGCGCACCGCGTGGCGGCATATGACGGAAACGACGCAATGACCGGACCAAGCACCATGACCGCCGGAGATCGCAGCGCGACGCATCCCGGCCAGCAGCAAGTCAGGTAATGTCATGACAATATTGATGACGGAAGATATCGGGTCCCCGACACCTCTCAAATGGCTGAAGCAGCGCCTGCGCGCGCGCGACGACAGCGAACACGAACAGATCATCGTTCGCATCGCCTTCTATGTCGTTATTCTGGCGCATATGGCGATCGCCGCCGCTTTCGGCAGCGAAAATTCGCATCATGTCCAGAACGCGATGCTTCTTGCCTTAAGCGGCCTCGGCGTCTCGCTGATTTTCTTCGCCCATATCCTGATCTGGCCGGCCGGCTCCATTCCGCGCCGCGCCATCGCCATGCTGTGCGATACCGGCGGCATGTCGGTCTTTCTCTATGTCGGCGACGGGCTTACCGCTGCCTGGTACCCGGTCTATCTGTTCGTCACCTTGGGTTACGGTTTCCGCTATGGCCAGCGCCACCTCTTTGCCTGCGCGCTCCTCAGCCTGATCGGCTTCGCCACGGTCATCTTTACCTCGGCCTATTGGCAGAATCATATGGAGCTTTCGCTCGGCCTGTTGGCGGCGTTGCTCGTCATTCCGGCGTACGCCTCGTCGCTCTTGCGCAAGCTGACCCTGGCCAAACAACAGGCCGAGGAGGCGAGCCGCGCCAAGAGCCAGTTCCTCGCCAATATGAGCCATGAGCTGAGGACGCCGCTCAATGCCATCACCGGCATGTCGGACCTGTTGCTCGGCTCGAAGATCGACCGCGAGCAGCGCGAGATGGGCGGCACCATCAAGACTTCCGCGCGCGCGCTCCTCACCCTGATCGACGAAATTCTCGATTTCGAGCAGATCGAGGCCGGCAAGGTCACCATCCGCCGGGAAGATTTCGACCTGCACGAGACCCTGGCCAATGTGCGCTCCATGATGGACACCCAGGCCGCCGCCAAGGGGCTCGATTTCAACATTCATATCGCCCCCGAGGCGCCCTATCGGCTGCGCGGCGACGACCAGCATTTGCAGCAGGTGCTGGTCAATCTGATCGCCAATGCGATCAAGTTCACCGATCATGGCCGCGTCGGCGTCACCGTGCGCCTCGACGAGCGCCAGGGCGAGCGCATCAAGATGCTGTTCGAGGTGACCGATACCGGCATCGGCGTGCAAGCCACCCTGAAGGCGCGCATCTTCGAGAGCTTCACTCAGGGCGACCAATCGGTGAGCAAGAAGTTCGGCGGCACCGGCCTCGGTCTCGCCATCTGCCGCCAATTGGTCGGTCTGATGGGCGGCGATATCGGCGTGCGCAGCGAACCCGGCGAGGGCAGCACTTTCTGGTTCTCGGCCCAGTTCGAACTGCGCGCCATCACCCTGCCGCCGGCGGCAACCGCCGCGGCCGGCCCGGATGCGCATGCGCTGATCGTCTGCGGCGACGACGCCGAAAGCAGCCGGCTCGCCGATATGGTGCGCGAAGTCGGCCTTTCTTTCAGCCGTATCGGCCATGCCGCGCGCGCGATCATGCAAATCCGCAACCGGCCCGCCAGCGAGAATCCGCAAATCATCCTGTTGGACGAGCGCAGCGCCGGCGCCGATATCGACTGGTTCGCCAGCGAATTGCGCGCCCAGGAGAATGGCGACGAAATTTCCGTCATCGCAATCAATGGCGACAGCGAAGCGGCGGCGGGATCGGAAACCGTCCAGGCTTCCTGTCTCTCCCTGTTGCAGCCCCCGGTGGAGCGGGCCCATCTCGGCGCCGCCCTGCACGCGGCGCTGGCGCAGCGGCGCATTGCCTGGGAATCCGGCGACGCGGCCAATCAGACCTGGGCCGGCGCCGAGCGCAAACCGCTGCGCGTTCTGGTCGGCGAGGACAACCGGGTCAACCGCAAGGTGATCGGCAAGATCCTGCAGCGCGCCGGCCATGTCGTCGAGCTGACCGACGATGGCGACCATATGCTCGACCTCCTGGAGCAGGATATTTTCGACATCGCGCTGATGGATATCAACATGCCGGGATTGAGCGGTATCGAGGTGACCAAGCTCTATCGCTTCTCCCATCCGGAGGCGCGCCAAATCCCGATCATCGCGCTCACCGCCGACGCCACGGCGGAAGCCAAGTCGCTCAGCGAAGAGGCCGGCATGGCGGCGCATCTGACCAAACCGGTCGATGCCGAGAAGCTGCTGCACACCATGGATGCGTTGGCCGCCGCCAACAGCGAGAAATCCAGCGATGAATCAGCGCCGCGCGACACGGCCCCAGCGGAGGTAAGCGAAATCAGCCAGCATCCGGACTATCAGACCCTCGCCCAGCCGGCCGTCGAAGCCGAGACGCTGCAAGAGCTTCGCGACCTCGGCGGCGACGATGAATTCTTCCAAGAACTCATCGCGGATTTCGTGGCGGACGCGGCGACCCTGCTCGCGCAGATGGCCGAGGCGGGGCAAGCCTGCATCCTCACCGAATTCAAGGACCGCGCGCATGATCTCAGGAGCAGCGCCGCAAATATCGGCGCGCTTCGCCTGCACAAGATGCTGATCGACCTGCGCGAGATCGACAAGCCCAGGCTCGAAGCGGAAGGCGCGGACATCATGCGCGCCCTCGACGGCGAATTTGCCCGGGTGCGGGAATTTTTCGCCGATCACCTGGGCAAGACCGACGCCGCGGCGAAATCCTTTCCGCCGGCCGCCGAATAAAAGGGTCGGAGTTTAGGAGGCCGCTTCGGGAGCGGCGGCGGTCTGATCCGTTTCGCGCCGCTTGTTCTGCGCGCGGACCAGGCGGTCCATCTTCTTGAGGCTCGTTTCGTCGAGCTCCAGCGCCGCGTCCACCCAAATATCCATGATGTCGATCATTTCTTGATAATCGATCGGGGCATGGCGGCGACGCACTTTGTAGAGCGCGCGGCGCGAGGTGAATTGCCGCTGGTTGCGCGAGACATATTCGTAAAGCGCGGTACGGCCCGTCCCGGCTTCGACCACCTTATCGACGATACCGAGCTCGAAAAGCTCCTGCGCCGTGTAGATCTTGCCGCTGAAGATGACCTTCTCGGCGACGGCGGGGCCGACCCGCTGGGCGAGGAAGGTATAGGCGCCCATGCCGGGGAAGAGGTTGAAGAGAATTTCCGGCAGGCCGCAACGCGCGTTCTCTTCCGCGATGATGACATCGCTGGAGAGCGCCGCCTCGAAGCCGCCGCCCAAGGCCTCGCCCTGAATGAGAGCGATGGTCACCACCGGCAGGCCGAGCTTCTCGGAGGAGAGATAGCAGACATCGATGCACGACTTGCCGTAGCGGTAGAGCGCCTCGCGGTCGCCCCGGCTCACCAGCTCGATGATCAGTTTGAGATCGCCGCCGAGATTGAAGATGCCCGGCACATCCGACGCCCAAACGAGATAGTTGAAGGGCGGCGCCAGGGGCGCGCTGCCGGACGGCAGATATTTCGCTTTCAGCCGTTCCTGGAAGGTGCCGAGGTCGCGTAACAGACCCGGCGTGAAAATCGGCCGCTCCGTATGGCGATGCAGGCACCAGAGAATCTTTTCATGCTCTTCGAGCTCGATCGCTAATTCTTGATAGTCATTGTCGAACGGATCGACGCTGACATAGGGCGCCTCGTGGAGCGAACGGATGCGCTCCTCCACATCGGCCGGGGAATCCTCCTCGCCGAGGCCGCCGCGAACGACGGAAAAGGGTAATGGGCCATCAGCCATGGGGCCGTCTTTCGATTCGTCAAAAAAAACAGCGCACCGCAATTGCGATGCGCCTTTCCAATTGAGACCGGATTCTATGACTCGGATTCGCTCAATGCAATATGGTTAAGTAAACAATAATAACTTTCTCAATAAAAATTTAATCATCGAATCAGTTGCTTATATGGTTAACCTCACAACCCCTATGAAGTGCCGCGGTGGGTTATCCACTGGCGTTACACAGGCTATCCAGACATAATCCAAAACGGAATATATAGCTATAAAGGCCCAATCATGCCCCAAAATCTTGTTGTCGAGCAGCGCGGCGCAATCGCGCTTGTGATGCTGAATCGCCCAAATGTGCGTAATGCGCTCAACTATGATTTGATCGCGGAAGCTGAAAAAGCCCTGCTCGATCTCAACAAAAACGACGAGTGCCGCGCGGTGGTATTAAGCGGCAGCGGCGAGCGGGCGTTCTGCGCGGGCATGGATCTCGACCTGGTGCGCAGCCTCGACGCGGACTCGTCCGCCGACTGGTTGGTGCGCTTGAAAGGGCTTTATGAGGCGATCCGCCGGCTCGACAAACCGTCGGTCGCCGCCGTGAACGGCGCCGCCGCCGGGGCCGGTTATCAGCTCGCGCTCCTGACCGACGTCAGGGTCGGTCACGCCAAGGCTTATATGGGCCAGCCGGAAATCAATGTCGGCCTCGCCAGCGTGCTGGGCGCGCATATCATGGCGCCGTTCCTCGGCCAGGCGCGCACGGTGGAGCTGACCCTCAGCGGACGCCTGATGGACGGCGAGGAATGTTACCGCCTCGGCCTTTACCATCAGCTCGTCGATGCCGGCGAGGTCGTCGACAAGGCGGTGGAGGTCGCCGAGGCGTTGGCGCAGAAACCGCCGACCGCCATGCGCCTCACCAAGGAACGCTTCCGCGCCGACAGCCAGGCCGGCTTCGACGCCGCGTTCGAGATCGCCGAGCGCCTGCAGCGCGAAGCCTTCGAGAGCGGCGAGCCGCAGCGCGTGGCGGCGGAATTCTTCGCCAAGAAGGGCTGATCAGGCACCGAACACAAGCGCGTCAGCCGCACGAACACCCTGGCCCTTGGGCAGTACCATCAATGGGTTGATATCGATCTCGGCGATATCCGGATTGGCCAGGGCCAAGGCGCTCAAACGTTCCAGCACCTCCGCCACCGCCGCAACATCGGCGGGCGGGCGGCTGCGCGCACCGTCGAGGAGAGCAAATCCCTTGAGCTCGCGCGCCATCGCCGCGCCTTCGCCCGCGGCCAGGGGGGCAACCCGCAAGATCTTGTCGTCCAGGGTCTCGGCGAAAACGCCGCCCATGCCGAGCAATATCACCGGGCCGAACACGTCGTCGCGCCGCATGCCGGCGATCAGCTCGACGGCATGGTCCCCGACCATCTCATAAACACCGACACCGGCGATTTCGGCGTCCGGCGCGTGGGCCGCCGCGCTGGCGATGATCTCGTCATAGGCGCGGCGCAGCTCGGCCTCCGAGGCGATGCCGAGGGCGACGCCGCCGGCCTCGCTCTTATGGGGGATATCGGTGCTGTCTACCTTGAGCGCTACCGGATAGCCGATATCGGCGGCAAGCGCCGCCGCTTCTTCCAAGTTGGCGGCGAGGCCGCCCTTGGCGAGCGCTATGCCGGCGGCTGCGAGCACCGCGCGGCTCGCGCTTTCGCCGAGCGCGCCGGGGGTAAGCTTGGTAAGCGGCGCGATATCGATGGCCCGCGCGTCGCCGGGCGCGGTGTAAGCGCCATCCGCATACATCGCGGCCAACACGCGGGCGGCACGCGCGGGCGCGGGATAGACCGGCACGCCCTTGGCGCGCAAGGCCCTGGGCCCCTCCCCTTCGCCGCCGAGCCAGCCGGCAAGCACCGGCTTGTCGCTCGCATCGGCAACCGTGGCGATGGCTCCGGTGACCTCGGCGATATCGCGGCGGATGGCGCCAAGGAAACAAAGCACCGCATCGATATGGGGATCGGCGGCAAGACGCCCGGCATGGCGGCGGATACAGTCCGTGTCGCCGAGCGCCTGAAGCGCGACATCGACCGGATTGCGCGGCGCGACGAAGGGCAGCATATCGCCGGCGAGCGCCGCTTCCGTCGCGCCATCAAGGTCCGGCACGGTGAGGCCGTCCACGCTTAATTGATCGGCGCACAGCACGCCGATGCCGCCGGAATTGGTCAGGATGCCAATGCCCCGGCCTTTGGGGCGTTTTTTGGTGAGCGCGAACCCCTCGGCGAGATCGAACAGCTCGTCGCTGTCCGCCGCCTCGATAATGCCCCATTGCCGGAAGGCCGCGCGGTGGCAGTCGTAAGCACCGGCGAGCGCGCCGGTATGCGACCGGGCGGCGGCGGCGCTTTCTTCGTTGCGCCCGCCTTTCAGAATGACGATGGGCGTGCCCGCCTCGCGCGCGGCCACGGCGGCGGCGCGCAGCTTGGCAGCGTCGCGCACACCCTCGACATAGCCGACGACGACGCGGATGCGTTCGTCGCGCGCCATATAGGCCGCGGCATCGGCGAAATCGATGCCCGCCTCGTTGCCGGTGCTGACGAGATAGCCGAGGCCAATGCCCCGGCGGATGCATTCATTCGCCATGATGCCGCCGAAAATGCCGCTATGGCCGGCGAAACCGATGGCGCCGGGTTCGATATCGTCCTGGCCGAGTTCGGAGGAGAAGTAGGCGACGCTGCGGTCGAGAAAATTGGCGACGCCTTGCGAATTGGGGCCGCAGAGGATGCTGCCCGCCTCGGCGACGAGCGCGCGCAAGCGGCGCTCGAGCGCTTCACCTTCCGCGCCGGTCTCGGCGAAACCGCTGCTATAGACGGTGAACGCCGCCACGCCGAAGGCTTGCGCTTCCTCAACGACAGAACAAACCGCCTTCGCCGGCACGGCGACGATCGCCATGTCGGGGACGCTGGGCAGCGCATCGATCGACGGATAGCAAGTGAGATCGGCAACGCTTTGGTGCTTGGGATTGACCGGGTAGATCTCGCCCGCATAGCCGTAATGCCGGAGATAGGCGATCGGCCGGCCGCCAACCCGCCCGAGATCGGGCGTCGCGCCCAAAATGGCGACGGAGCGCGGATTGAGCAGCTTGCCGAGATCGGGGAGCGTGGTCATGGCCGACAAGGTAACGGGAAAGCGCTAGGAGATCACCGCTTCCGATTCCGGATCGACCACCACGGTGCGGTTCATATCGATTAGAAGGGTCAACTCCGTGCCCGGCTGTTCGTTGGCGTAAGCATCGAGGCGGGCCAGCACCGAGGCCTCGCCGATATGGAAATTGATCAGCGTGTTGGCGCCCATGGGCTCGACGATTTCGATGCGCACCGGCAAGGGCTCGAATCCCGCCTGCCGCGCGCCCTCGCGCTCGCGGTGCATATGCTCGGGCCGGATGCCGAGCAGCACCTCGCCCGCCGCCGAAGCGGCCAATGTGCCGGCGCGCCCGGCCGGCATGGCAAGGTGCAGATCGCCGGCCAGGCGAAAACGGAGCCCATCGCCGCCGGTCTCGACCGTCGCGGGAATAAAATTCATCGCCGGCGAGCCGAGAAATCCGGCGACGAATTTGTTGGCCGGCTGTTCGTAAAGCTCGAGCGGCGAGCCTTGTTGCTCGATAATGCCGTCGCGCAGGAGGACGATGCGGTCGGCCAGTGTCATCGCCTCGACCTGATCATGGGTCACATAGACCATGGTCGACTGCAGATCCTGGTGCAGGCGTTTGATCTCGGTGCGCATTTCATCGCGCAGCTGGGCGTCGAGATTGCTCAAGGGCTCGTCGAACAGATAGAGCTTGGCGTCGCGCACGAGCGCCCGGCCCATGGCGACGCGCTGGCGCTGGCCGCCGGAAAGCTGGCGCGGCGTGCGCTCCATCAGTTCGGGAATGCCGAGCATCTCGGCGGCTTTCGACACGCGCTGGCGCACTTCGTCATTGGGTGTTTTGCGCATCCTGAGACCAAAGGCGATGTTTTCGAACACGGTCATATGGGGATAGAGCGCGTAATTCTGAAACACCATCGCCACGTCGCGGTCCTTGGGGCGGACATCGTTCACCACCACGTCGTCGATGGCGATGCTGCCTTCGTTGATTTCCTCCAGGCCCGCGATCATGCGCAACAGCGTGCTTTTTCCGCAGCCGGAGGGGCCGACCAGCACAGTCAATTCCTTGTCGGGAATATCGAGATCGACGCCGCGCACGGCATGAACCTTGCCGTAAAACTTGTGCACGCCGCGCACGCTCAGTTTTGCCATTGCGTTAACCTTTCACTGCGCCCATGGAGATGCCGCGCACGAGAAAGCGCTGCAACGTCGCGACGGCGAAAAAGACCGGCAGAGTGCCGAGCACGGAGAGAGCCGCGATCTTCGACCAGAAGGTCGATTGCGCGCCGTAATAGTGGGTGACCAACACCGGGAAGGTCAGCACTTCGGTGCGCGTCAAAATAAGCGCGAAGACGAATTCGTTCCAGGCGAAGATGAAGGTAAAGACGGCGGTGGCGAAAATGCCGGTGCGTGCCATGGGAAAGACGATCTTCCTGAGCGCCTGCCAGCGCGAGCAGCCGTCGGTGAGCGCGCTTTCCTCCACTTCGATGG
>CAZUVO010000166.1:7916-8622 GCA_964623955.1 uncultured Rhizobiaceae bacterium | reverse complement strand
GAGCCGGCGCCGGGCTCGCTCATGGCCAGCGCGCCGACATTCTCGCCGGAGATCAGCTTGGGAAGGTATTCTTGTTTCTGTTCCGCGTTGCCGTTGCGGCGGATCTGATTGACGCAGAGATTGGAATGCGCGCCGTAGCTGAGGCCGACCGAGGCCGAGGCGCGGCTGATTTCCTCCATGGCGATGGCGTGTTCGAGATAGCCGAGGCCGGAACCGCCAAGCTCCTCCTCCACGGTGATGCCGAGCAAGCCGAGCTCGCCAAGGCGCGGCCAGAGATCGCGCGGGAACTCGTTGCTGCGGTCGATTTCCTCGGCGCGCGGCGCGATTTCCGTCGCCGAAAAGCTCTCCACCGTGTCGCGGATCATATCGGCGGTTTCGCCGAGGCCGAAATTGAGCCCGGGCCAGCGGTTGGGAATCATCGTCGCCATCCGTAATTACTCCCCATCTAAAGCAAGAACATGCCAGCCAGGCCGAGAAATGCAAGAAAGCCGATCACATCGGTCACGGTGGTGAGCAGCACGCCTGCCGCCGTCGCCGGGTCTACTCGCAAGCGCCACAGCACGACCGGGATGATCAGGCCGAACATGCCGGCGATCAGCATGTTGATGATCATCGCGCCGCCGACGACATAGCCGAGCGCGGGGTTTTCGTACCACGCGGCGGCGGCTTCGGCGACGAAGCGCCCGCTGACCGGCGCGTCGATGAT
>CAZUVO010000166.1:0-7906 GCA_964623955.1 uncultured Rhizobiaceae bacterium | reverse complement strand
CGGCGAACACAATGCCGTTCATCAGGCCGACAATGGTCTCCTTGCCGAGGACGCGGTGGATATTGCCGACCGCCAAATCCTTGGTGGCGATGGCGCGCACCGCGACGGTCAGCGTCTGCGTTCCCGCGTTGCCGCCCATCGAAGCGACGATCGGCATCAACACGGCGAGCGCCACCATCTGATCGATCGTGCCTTCGAACTGATAGATCACCAGCGAGGCGAGGATGGCAGTCGCGAGATTGACCAGCAGCCAGATGAAGCGGCCGCCGGCGGTTTTGAGCGCGGCGCGGTAGATATCGGCGTCGGGCACGCCGCTCAGGCGGAACATATCCTCCTCCGCCTCCTCACGCGCCACATCCACCA
Source organism: uncultured Rhizobiaceae bacterium (assembly GCA_964623955.1). Lineage (GTDB taxonomy): Bacteria > Pseudomonadota > Alphaproteobacteria > UBA828 > UBA828 > PTKB01. The sequence goes on along the minus strand of CAZUVO010000166.1, from coordinate 7,543 downwards.
CATCGTCGACGGTAATCACGCCGATCAGCCGTCCGCTGGCGCCGACAACCGGGGCCGAGATCAGATCATATTGCTCGAACACAAAGCCGACTTCTTCCTGGTCCGTATCGGCCGGAATAATGTGCAACTCCTCCTGCATGATATCGCGCAGGCGGATCGGGCGGCGGGTGCGCAGGAGGCGGTTGAGCGGCACGGTGCCGATCGGCTCCTGGCGCGGATTGATGACGAAGATTTCGTAGAAATCGTCCGGCAGATCTTCGCTTTCGCGCATGAAATCGATGGTCTGGCCGACCGTCCAGAACGCCGGCAGGCTGATGAACTCGCGCTGCATCAGGCGCCCGGCGCTGTGCTCCGGATAGGTCAGGCTCTCGGCGACGCCGTGGCGCTCGGCGGCGTCCGGCAGGGCGTCGAGGATCTCCTGCTGCTGCGGCGGGTCGAGGTCTTCGATGACCGCCACCGCGTCGTCGGTGTCGAGATCGGAGATCGCCTCGGCGACGTCGCGCGCATCCAACTGGCGGACCATCGTCTCGCGCACTTCGTCCTCGATGAAGGCGAGCACCTCGCCGCTGACCAGGACGCCCGCCCTGGCGACGAGGCGGCGGCGCTCCTCGCCGCGCAGACGTTCGATCAGGTCGGCGAGGTCGGCGGCGTGGAGCGGTGCGATCAGCTCGCGCAGGCGGGTTTCGTTGCTGCCATCGAGCGCATCGCGCACGGCGCGCATCAGCGCCGGGGTCAGGCCGTAAAGGCCCTCATCGCGGCCAACTTCGGGGAGCGCCTCGCGCTTCGGCGCCCCGTTGGTCATGGCCGGTCAGCCGGCCTGGGCGTCGAGCGCCCGGGCAATATCATGCTCGATGGAACGGGTCTGCGCCTCGACGACGGCGACGGCGGTCATGTTGAGAACGCCGCGCACGGTGGCCGAGCCGTGCAGCACATGGGCCGGCGCCGAGAGGCCGAGCAACAGCGGCCCGACGGATATGCCGTTGGAGAGCGTCTTGACCAGATTATAGGCGATATTGGCCGAGGTCAGATCCGGCATGATCAGCGTGTTGGCCTGACCGGTGAAGCGGGAATTGGGGAACATTTCGTTGCGCACATCCTCATTGAGCGCGGTGTCGCCATGCATCTCGCCTTCGACTTCAAGCGCGGGCGCGCGCTCATGCAGGATTTGCAGCGCTTTGCGCATCTTGACCGAAAGCGCGAAATCATTGCTGCCGAAATTGGACGAGGACAGCAGCGCCATTTTCGGCTCCAAACCGAAGCGCTTGACCTGCTCCGCCGCGAGTACGGCGGACTGATAAATCTCCTCCGGCGTCGGGTCTTCGGTCACATGGGTGTCGCTGATGAAAAAGACGCCCTTGTCGAGGATCAGCACCTGCATGGCGGCGGCGGCGATCACGCCGGGCTGGCGCGGGATCACGTCCAACACATGGAGGAGTTCCGGCCGGTACAGGCTGACCGGTCCGCCGATCATGGCGTCGGCATCGCCGAGGCGCACCATCATCGCGGCGATCACCGTGTTCTGCGACCTGAGCGTCATGCGCGCGGTTTTCGGCGAGGCGCCGGCGCGGCCCATCAGGTCGTGATAGGAGCGGGCGTAATGATCGTATTTCTCGTAATTGGCCGGATCGAGAATGGTCACGTCATCGCCGATTGTGAAACGCAGCGACAATTGGTCGATCTTCTCCTGAATGCGGAACGGCCGGCCGATCAGGATCGGGTTGGCGATGCCCTCATCCACCGCCTGCTGCGCCGCGCGTAGGATGCGGTCCTCCTCGCCATTGGCGTAGACGACGCGCTTGGGATTGCGCTTGGCCTGCTCGAACACGCTCTTCATGACATAGCCGGTGCGGTAGATCAGGCCGGAGAGTCGGTCGCTATAGGCGTTCATATCTTCGATCGGGCGGGCGGCGACGCCGCTCTCCATCGCCGCCTTGGCGACGGCGACCGGAATGGTGCTGATGAGCCTCGGATCGAACGGTTTCGGGATAATGTAATCGCGCCCGAATTTCAGCGAATGGTCGCCGTAAGCATTGGCGACGATGTCGGAAGATTCGGCCTGGGCGATATCGGCAATGGCGCGCACGCAGGCGAGCTTCATCTCCATATTGATTTCCGTAGCACCACAATCGAGCGCGCCGCGGAAAATGAAGGGGAAGCACAGCACATTGTTGACCTGGTTGGGATAGTCCGACCGGCCGGTGGCGATGATCGCGTCGGGGCGCACGGCGATGGCGTCTTCCGGCATGATCTCCGGCGTCGGATTAGCGAGCGCGAGGATGATCGGATCGCGCGCCATGAGCTTGACCATATCGGCCGAGAGCGTGCCCGGCCCGGAGAGACCGAGAAAGAGATCGGCATCCTGCATGACCTCGGCAAGCTCGCGCGCCGGCGTATCGACCGCAAAGCGCGTTTTTTCCGGATTGAGATCGTTGCGCCCGGAATGGATAACGCCCTTGCTGTCGCACACGCGGATATTCTCGAGCTTGACGCCGAGGCCGATCAAAATATCGAGGCAGGCGATGGCCGACGCGCCGCCGCCCGAGCAGACGAGGCGAATATCCGCAGGGTCCTTGTTGACGATCCTGAGCCCGTTGAGAGTCGCCGCCGCGACGCAGATCGCGGTGCCGTGCTGATCGTCATGAAATACCGGAATGTTGAGGCGCTCTTTCAGCTTGCGCTCGATCTCGAAACATTCCGGCGCCTTGATGTCCTCGAGATTTATCGCGCCGAAGGTCGGCTCGAGGCGGACCACCGTATCGACGAAATTGTCGATATCGGTTTCGTCCACCTCAATATCGAACACGTCGATATTGGCGAACTTCTTGAAGAGGACGGCCTTGCCCTCCATCACCGGCTTCGCCGCGAGGGCGCCGATCGAGCCGAGGCCGAGCACCGCCGTGCCATTGCTGATCACCGCAACGAGATTGCCGCGCGCGGTATATTCATAAGCGGTCGCCGGGTCCTCGGCGATTTCCTCGCAGGCATAGGCCACGCCCGGCGAATAGGCGAGCGCGAGATCGCGCTGATTGGCGAGCGGCTTGGTCGCCTGTATCGCGAGCTTGCCCGGTTTCGGCGCGCGGTGAAACGCCAGCGCGGCGTCCTTCAAATCCTGCGACATCGCTTACCCTCGGTGCTTGTCATTTGGCCGCAGTATAGCCAAGTGCGCGCAACATGCACCCGCGAAGCGCAGAAAGAGCTGGGCTAGGTCGAAGCCCTCCAAGCGGCGCGGACCTTCTTGGCGATGTTCGGCGCCACGGTCCGATCGAGCGGATGCGGCAGTATCATCTCCGGGTTCGGATCCTCGACATCGTCCGCGAGGGCGGCGGCGGCGGCGATTTTCATCTCGCCGTTAATGACCGGCGCGCCGCCATCGAGGGCGCCACGGAAGATGCCCGGAAACACCAGCACATTGTTGACCTGATTGGGGAAGTCGCTGCGTCCCGTGCCGATCACGGCGGCGCCGCCTTTCCGCGCCTCGTCCGGCATGATCTCCGGCGTCGGGTTGGCCATGGCGAGAATGATCGAATCCTTGGCCATGTTCTTGACGTCGCCGGCATCGATAACATTGCCGCGCGAGACGCCGATAAACGCGTCCGCGCCCTTGATCACCTCTTTCAGCGCGCCCGAGCGATTGTCGCCATTGGTGTATTCGAGCATGCCCTGCTTGGAGGGATTGAGATCGTCGCGGTCGGCGCCGATCGCGCCCTTGGAATCGCAGATGATGACATCGGCAACCGGCGGAATGTCGCTCTTCGGAATGCCGACGCCGCGAATGAGCTTGGCGATGGCCGAACCCGCCGCGCCGGCGCCGTTGATCACCACCTGGAGGTCCGACAGTTTCTTGCCCGTCACCTTGGCCGAATTGATCAACGCCGCGAGGAGGACGATGGCGGTGCCGTGCTGATCGTCATGAAAGACGGGAATGCCGAGATCCTGCAAGGAGTCTTCGATCTCGAAACAGCGCGGCGCCGATATATCCTCGAGATTGATACCGCCGAACACAGGTTCGATCAGCCGGCAGGTCTCGATGATCTTTTCCGGGTCCTTGGTGTTCAGGCAGATCGGCCAGGCATCGATCTTGGCAAATTCGCGGAACAGGAGCGCCTTGCCTTCCATCACCGGAAGCGCCGCCCGGGGGCCGATATCGCCGAGGCCGAGCACCGCCGAGCCGTCGCTCACGACGGCAACGGCGTTTCCCTTGATGGTGAGCTTACGCGCTGCCTCGGGATCCGCTGCGATCACCTCGCAAGGCCGCGCCACCCCCGGCGTGTAGGCCAGCGACAGGTCGTCGCGGCTGCCGACGGGGAGCTTGTTGTGGACGCTAATCTTACCGCGCAGTTGCTCGTGCAGAATCAGTGAGCGTTCGAAATAGTCTGTCATAACCGAGTTCCCCCCTGCGGAATTGACATGTCGAATTGGCGATAGTGCCAGATCGTTGGCTGCATTACAGTCCCAATTCGTTACGAAAGGATTTGCCCTGTCCTCGCCTGAGCAAAAAAAAGCCGCTGACCCGGCCGCGCTCGAATGGAAATTCAGCGCCGAGCCTGTGGGCTATGAAGAAGCGGTGGCCGAGATGGAAGCGCGGGTCGCGGAAATCCGCGCCGGCAGCGCCCCAGAATTATTGTGGTTTTTGCAGCATCCGGCGCTCTATACCGCCGGCGCCAGTGCCAAGGATAGCGATCTGCTGGATGCCGCCGCCTTCCCCGTCCATCGCACCGGGCGCGGCGGGCAATATACCTATCACGGGCCGGGCCAGCGGGTGGTCTATGTCATGCTCGACCTGCAGCGCCGCGGCGCCGATCTCCACCGCTTCGTGCGCGATCTCGAACAATGGCTGATCGATAGTCTGTCCGATTTCGGCGTCACCGGCGGGCGGCGCGAAGGCCGGGTCGGTGTGTGGGTCGACCTCGGCGATGGCGAGGAGGCGAAGATTGCCGCCATCGGCATCCGGGTGCGCCGCTGGGTGACGTTTCACGGCGTATCGCTCAACGTCGTGCCCAATCTCGAACATTATCGCGGCATCGTTTCCTGCGGCGTGCGCGAGCATGGCGTCACCTCGCTCGAAGCGCTCGGCGTTTCCGCTTCGATGGAAGAGGTCGACAAGGTTCTGAAAGAGAAATTCGCGGCGATCTTCGGCGAATAGATTACTCGGTCGGTAGCTGTAGGAAGCCCGGGCCGGGAGGCAATTCCACCGCTTCCGCCTCGACCGAAACCACCTGCGCGGCGGGCGGGCCCGCTTCGCAGGCGCGGATCATTTCCGCCACCGGTGCGGGCGAGCCAGCGAACAGCGCCTCGACACTGCCGTCGCGCCGATTGCGCACCCAGCCGCGCAAATTCCGTTGAACGGCCTCGTCGCGGGTCCAGCCGATACCACACGCCCTGGACCGTGCCGGTGATGCGCACCAGCTTTGCGATCTCGCTATCTTCGGGAACCACCGGCATGGGGTCAGGCGAATTCCATAATCACCTGATCGACGGCGAGCGAATCGCCCTGGGCGACCTTGATGTTGGACACCACCCCGTCGCGCTCGGCGCGCAGGACATTTTCCATCTTCATCGCGTCGACCACGGCGAGCGCCTGGCCGGCGCGGACCTCGTCGCCCTCTTCGACGGCAAGCGACACCACCAGCCCCGGCATCGGCGACAACAGGAAGCGCGAGAGATCGACAGGCTCGCGCTTCGGCATGCGCGCCGCCAGTTCCGCCGCGCGCGGGCTGAGCACCCGGATATCCGCTTCCGCGCCGCGCCAGGAAAGTTTCAGGCGCGTGCCGGACCGCGACACCTGCACGCTCACCGCGCGGCCGTCCAGCGTGGCATGGAAGAACGCCTCGCCGGGCCGCCAATCGCTTTCGACGGCGACCTCGCCGCCTGACCAGAACGCCGTAACGCCGCTCGAAGTCGGCGCGATGGAAACGGGGTAATTATTGTCATCGAGGCTGACGACGAATTCCCGCGCGCCGGCGCCGGGGCGCCGGGTGGCATGATGGCTGTTTATTGCCGCGGCGACGGGGACGAGCACCGCGAGTTCGGCTTCGCCTGCCCGGGGCGAAAAGCCGTCGGGGAATTCCTCGTCGAGAAAAGCGGTACTCAGCCGACCTTCGGCAAAGCGCGGATGGCCGAGCACGGCGGAGAGAAAGGTCAGATTATGCTGCACCCCTTCGACCCGGTAATTGTCGAGCGCTTCCAGCATGGCGGCGGTGGCCGCCGCACGGTCGGCGCCATAGGTGACCAGCTTGGCGATCATCGGGTCGTAATGCATGGAAATCTCGCCGCCCTCGAAAACGCCTGAATCGACGCGCACGGTCGCGCGGTAGCGCACCAGGCGGCCGATGGAAGGCATGAAGCCGCGCACCGGATCCTCGGCATAGAGACGGCATTCGAGCGACCAGCCCTGGCGCTTGATGTCGTCCTGTCCGAACGGCAGTTTTTCGCCGGCGGCGACCTTGATTTGCTGTTCTACGAGATCGATGCCGGTGATGTATTCCGTCACCGGATGTTCGACCTGCAGGCGGGTATTCATTTCGAGAAAATAGAAATTGCCCTGCTGGTCGGCGACGAACTCCACCGTGCCGGCGGAAACATAATCCACCGCGCGGGCCAAGGCGCAGGCCTGCTCGCCCATGGCGGCGCGCTGCTCGTCGCTGAGGAGCGGGCTCGGCGCTTCCTCGATGATTTTCTGATGGCGCCGCTGGATCGAGCATTCGCGCTCGCCGAGGTGCAGGATATTGCCATGGCCGTCGGCCAGGATCTGCATTTCGATATGGCGCGGCTCCTCGATGAACTTCTCGATAAAGACGCGCCCGTCGCCGAAGGATTGGGTCGCTTCATGAATGGCCGAGGCGATGCCGTCGGCAAGCGTGTCCGGCGAGTGGGCGATGCGCATGCCCTTGCCGCCGCCGCCGGCGGCCGCCTTGATCATCACCGGATAGCCGATCTTCTTGGCGATCTTTTCCGCCTTGGCGCCGGCCTCGATCGCTTCGGTATGGCCGGGAATGGTGCTGACCCCGGCCTTGTCGGCGAGTTTCTTCGCCGCGATCTTGTCGCCCATCGCCGCAATAGCCGAGGCCGACGGCCCAATAAACGTGATGTTCTCCGCCGCGAGCCGCTCGGCAAACGCCGCGTTCTCGGCGAGAAAGCCATAACCGGGGTGCACCGCGTCGGCGCCGGTTTCCTTTGCCGCGGCAACGATCTTGTCGATGACGAGATAACTCTCGCTCGCCGCCGGCGGACCGATGGCGATCGCCTCGTCCGCCTCCCGCATATGCAGCGCGCCGTCATCGGCATCGGAATAGACCGCGACCGTGGCGATCCCCATATGCTTCGCCGAGCGAATGATGCGGCAGGCGATTTCACCCCGGTTGGCGATCAGGATTTTCTTGAACATAGGCGCTCCGCCGTCTCCCTTGCGGCTAGAGAGGAATATTGCCGTGTTTCTTCCACGGGTTTTCGAGCTTCTTGTTGCGCAGCATGGCGAAAGCGCGGCCCAGGCGTCGGCGCGTATTGTGCGGCATGATCACATCGTCGATATAGCCGCGATGGGCGG
>CAZUVO010000165.1:0-8648 GCA_964623955.1 uncultured Rhizobiaceae bacterium | reverse complement strand
AGCGGATTGCAGGTTTAAGCCGCACTCGTTGCGCAAGGAAGACTGAGCGACTGGATTGAATGGTTAAAGCGACGCCAATCGATTTTCTGCGCCAAGTGCGTCAGGAAGTTTCCAAGGTCACCTGGCCGACCCGCCGGGAGACGATCACGAGCACCATTATGGTGATCATCATGGTGATCTTCATGGCCTTGTTCTTCTTCCTGGTGGATCAGGTGCTGTCCCTGGGCGTGCGCGCCATCCTCGGGCTGGGTGGCTGATCACGATGGCGAAGCAATGGTATATCGTTCACGTCTATTCCGGTTTCGAGAAGAAGGTGGCGTCTTCGGTGAAGGAGCAGGCGGTACAGGCGGGGCTCGACGATCTGATCGACGATGTTCTGGTGCCGGCGGAGGAAGTGGTCGAGATGCGGCGCGGCGCGAAGATCAAGTCGGAGCGCAAGTTTTTCCCGGGTTATGTGCTGGCCCATCTGGACATGACCGACGAAACTTGGCATCTGGTTAAAAATACGCCGAAAGTGACCGGATTCTTGGGCTCGGGCGGCAAACCGGTGGCGATTACCGATGCCGAGGCCGAGCGCGTGCTGCATCAGGTCAAGGAAGGCATCGAGCGGCCCAAGCCGTCGGTCACCTTCGAGGTCGGCGAAACGGTCCGCGTCTGCGACGGGCCTTTCACTTCCTTCAACGGCATGGTTGAGGAGGTCGACGAAGAGAAAGCGAGGCTCAAGGTCTCGGTATCGATTTTTGGACGGGCGACGCCCGTCGAATTGGAATATTCCCAGGTCGAAAAGGCCTGAAGAGATAGAATGTAAGGCGCATCATGGCCAAGAAAGTAACTGGATTTATCAGGCTGCAAGTCCCCGCCGGGCAGGCCAACCCCTCGCCGCCGATCGGCCCCGCGCTGGGCCAGGCCGGGCTCAATATCATGGAGTTCTGCAAGACGTTCAACGCGCAGACCCAGGGGCTGGAGCAGGGCATGCCGATCCCGACGGTGATCTCGGTCTATGGCGACCGCACCTTCTCCTTTATTACCAAGACCCCGCCGGCGAGCTTCCTGTTGAAAAAGGCGGCGGGATTGGAAAAGGGATCCGGCGAAGTCGGCCGCGAGGAAGCGATCGGATCGGTGACCAAGGCGCAGGTGCAAGAGATCGCGGAAAAGAAAATGGTCGACCTCAATGCCAACGATATGGAAGCGGCGTGCCGGATGATCGAAGGCTCGGCGCGCTCCATGGGCATTGTGGTGATCGGCTGAGACATGATGGTGGATTGAGAGATGGCAAAACTTGGCAAACGCATGACGAACGCGAAAGAGACCATCGATCGCGACAAGCAATATGAGCTCGCGGAGGCGGTATCGCTGGTGAAGAGCAATGCCACCACGAAGTTCGACGAGACGGTGGAGATCGCCGTCAATCTCGGTGTCGACCCGCGCCATGCGGACCAGATGGTGCGCGGCATGGTGAGCCTGCCGAACGGCACCGGGCGCAATGTCCGCGTCGCCGTCTTTTGCAAGGATGAGAATGCCGCCGCCGCCAAGGAAGCGGGCGCCGATATCGTCGGCGCCGAGGATTTGGCCGAGAAGGTGCAGAACGGCGAGATCGATTTTGAGCGCTGCGTCGCCACGCCGGACATGATGTCGGTCGTCGGCAAGCTCGGTAAGGTGCTCGGCCCGCGTGGCCTGATGCCCAACCCGAAGCTCGGCACGGTGACCAAGGATGTCGCCGAGGCGGTGAAGGCGGCAAAGGGCGGCCAGGTTGAGTTCCGCGTCGAAAAGGCCGGCGTGATCCATGCCGGCGTCGGCAAGGCGAGCTTCAGCGAGGACGCGCTCAGAGAGAATGTCGCGGCCTTCATCAATGCCATCAACAAAGCCAAGCCGAGCGGTGCCAAGGGCACCTATATGAAGAAAGTCGCTTTGAGCTCCACCATGGGGCCGGGCGTGAAACTCGACCTCGCGACCCTCGGTTCCGCCTAGGCGGCAGGGGAGCGTACCCAGCGTTTGGCGGAGCACGTCTCGGACCGCCAATCGCCAACGGGCCAGGAGACCGGCCCGTCCTGTCCGAGACCGTGGGCGCCGCCTGTGGGCGGCTTAAGGACAAGGTGTCACCCACCAAGACAGGAGTTGTGTGAATGGAGAAAAAATATGTGAAGCGGCATTCCCGCGCAGAATATGCCAGCGCCGCATGGGGCGGCGCCGGTCAGGCCTGACGGAGGGGATCGTGGAACGAGCAGCAAAGGAAAACATCGTCGCGGGTCTGCGCGAGATCTTTGAATCGTCCACGCTTGTCGTCGTCACCCAGTTCAGCGGGCTGACGGTGGCCGAAGCCACGGACCTCCGCGTCAAGATGCGCGAAGCCGGCGCGAAATTTCAGGTCACGAAGAACCGACTGGTGCTTCGTGCCTTGGACGGAACGCAGTTCAATGACATGGCCGGTCTGTTTACCGGCGCCACGGCCATTGCCTATTCGAAAGATGCGGTGGCCGCTGCCAAGGTGACCGTCGAATATGCCAAGAAAAACGACAAGCTGGTCGTTATCGGTGGTTCGCTCGAGGGCGATACGCTGGACGTCGCCAGCGTCAAGGCCTTGGCCGAATTGCCGTCGCTCGATGAGCTGCGCGGCAAGCTTGTCGGTCTGTTGCAAACCCCGGCCACGCGTGTTGCCGGTGTGCTGCAGGCTCCGGCCGGTCAGTTGGCACGTGTCATGAGCGCTTATGCGGAGAACAGCGAGGCGGCCTGATGCGGCGCCTCATCGATGATCACAAACGCACAATTGTTGCGTAAGTTTAGGAGAGTAAAAACATGGCTGATTTAGCTCAAATTGCGGATGACTTGTCGAACCTGACGGTTCTCGAGGCCGCCGAACTCAGCAAGATGCTGGAAGAGAAGTGGGGCGTGTCCGCCGCCGCGCCGGTCGCCGTGGCCGCCGCCGGCGCCGCGCCTGCCGCTGCCGAGGCCGCCGAAGAGCAGACGGAATTCACCGTCGTTCTGGCGGCCTTCGGTGAAAAGAAGATCAACGTCATCAAGGAAGTCCGGGCGATTACCGGTCTTGGCTTGAAAGAGGCCAAATCCCTGGTCGAGGAAGCGCCGAAGGAAGTCAAAGAGGGCGTTGCCAAGGACGAAGCCGATAAGATCAAAGAACAACTCGAGGGCGCGGGCGCAACGGTCGAGATCAAGTAGTCACTTGATCGCGCGCGCACAGTGTTCCTTTTTCCGGCCGGTGGCGGTTATGCCGCCGGCCCGCCGGCCCGTGCGCCCGGTGGAAAGTTAAAGGCACGGCTCGGTGCGCTGTGCGCACCGGCCAATCGTCTCCGGCGAAGGGAAAGACGCCTGCCGGGGGCTGAGTTGAACGTCTTGATGTATTGCGAGAGGCGAGAATGCCACAATCATATATGGGTTATCGGAGACTGCGGAAAGATTTCGGACGGATCACCGAAATCGCCAAGATGCCGAATCTCATCGAAGTGCAGAAGAACTCCTATGAGCATTTTTTGCAACGCGACACCGACAGCAAGGGGCGCGGCGATTACGGCCTGCAGGAAGTCTTTAAGACCGTCTTTCCGATAAAGGATTTTTCCGACACGTCGTCGCTCGAATTCGTGCATTACGAGTTCGACGATCCGAAATATGACGTCGAGGAATGCCAGCAGCGCGGCATTACCTATGCCGCGCCGCTCAAGGTGACGCTGCGCCTGATCGTCTGGGATGTCGACGAACTCACCGGCATGCGGAGCGTCCGCGACATCAAGGAGCAGGAAGTCTATATGGGCGACATGCCGCTCATGGCGGGCCATGGCACCTTCGTGATCAACGGCACCGAGCGCGTCATCGTCTCGCAGATGCACCGCTCGCCGGGCGTGTTTTTCGATCACGACCGCGGCAAGACGCACTCGTCCGGCAAATTCCTCTATGCCGCGCGGATCATTCCCTATCGCGGCTCGTGGCTCGATTTCGAGTTCGACGCCAAGGATCTCGTCTTCGTGCGCATCGACCGGCGGCGCAAACTGCCGGTGACGGTGTTGCTGCGTGCGCTTTCCATGTCATCGGAGGATATCCTCTCCTCGTTTTACGATTCCGTCACCTTCACCAAGGTGAAGAAGGGCTGGAGCGCGCCGTTCGATATCGAGCGGGTGCGCGGCATCAAGCTCTTGACCGATCTGATCAACGCCAAGACCGGCAAGGTCGCCGCCGAGGCGGGCCGGCGCATGACGCCGCGCCTGATCAAGAAGATCGAGGACAGCGGCATGACGGAGCAGTTGCTGTCCGAGAAAGAAGTGATCGGCCAGTACATTGCGGAAGATATCATCAATGAAAACACCGGCGAGATTTTCGCCGAGGCCGGCGATGAAATCACCGAGGAGATGCTCGAGGCCCTCGACGAGGCGGGCATCACCAATGTGCCGACGCTGGCGATCGACCATATCAATGTTGGCGCCTATATCCGCAACACAGCGGCGGTCGACAAGGCGAACAACCGCGAAGAGGCGCTGATCGAGATCTATAAGGTCATGCGCCCGGGCGAGCCGCCGACCCTGGAGACGGCGGAAAAGCTGTTCTACGATCTGGTGTTCGGAAAGGCCAAGCTGGTCCAGGAAGCGGCGAGCGTGTTCGCCGAGCCCAAGAACAGCGCCAAGGCACTGGCCGAGCTCAAGCGTGCCGATGTCGGCTTGGTTTGGGTTCTCGACCAGTCTGGCGACTGGGCGCAAATCATCGTGCCCAACGCGGTGCGGCCGGACGAATTCCAGGACCCGGTATGGATCAAGCAGAATGAGCTGATCCTACAGGGCTCCGAGCGTTACGATCTATCCGCCGTCGGGCGCGTGAAAATGAATATGCGCCTCAATCTCGACGCCGCCGACGATATGCGCGTACTCCGCCGGGCGGACATTCTCGGAGTGGTGAAAACCCTCGTCGGGCTGAAGGACGGCCTCGACGAAATCGACGATATCGACCATCTCGGCAATCGCCGGGTGCGCTCGGTCGGCGAGTTGATGGAAAATCAGTACCGCATCGGCCTGTTGCGCATGGAACGCGCCATTCGCGAGCGCATGAGCTCGGTCGAGATCGACAATGTCATGCCGCATGATTTGATCAACGCCAAACCGGCGGCGGCGGCGGTGCGCGAGTTCTTCGGCTCGTCGCAATTGTCGCAATTCATGGATCAGACCAACCCGCTGTCGGAGATCACCCATAAGCGCCGCCTCTCGGCGCTCGGCCCGGGCGGCCTGACGCGCGAGCGCGCCGGTTTCGAAGTGCGCGACGTGCATCCCTCCCATTACGGCCGGATCTGCCCGATCGAGACGCCGGAAGGGCCCAATATCGGCCTGATCAACAGCCTCGCGACCTATGCGCGGGTCAATCAGTACGGCTTTATCGAAAGCCCCTACCGCAAGGTGGCGAAGGGCAAGCTCACCCCCGACGTGGTCTATCTCTCGGCCATGGAGGAGGGCAAATACACCATCGCCCAAGCCAATGCGAAAACCGACAAGAACGGCAATTTCACCGAATCCCTGGTGAGCTGCCGGCGCAACGGCGATTTCATCGTTTCGGCGCCGGAGAATATCGAATATGTCGATGTCTCGCCCAAGCAGCTCGTCTCGGTGGCGACGGCGCTCATTCCGTTCCTCGAAAATGACGACGCCAACCGCGCGCTGATGGGCTCCAACATGCAGCGCCAGGCGGTTCCCCTGGTGCGCTCCGAGGCGCCGCTGGTCGGCACCGGCATGGAAGAGGTCGTGGCGCGGGATTCCGGCGCCTCGATCGTCGCCCAGCAGAGCGGCGTGGTCGAACAGGTCGATGGCGCGCGCATCGTTGTGCGCGGCGAGGCCAATGGCGACAGCGCCTCGACCGGCGTGAAGATCTACAATCTGTTGAAGTTCCAGCGTTCCAACCAGAACACCTGCGTGACCCAGCGTCCGCTGGTGCATGTCGGCGACCGGGTGAAGAAAGGCGATATTATCGCCGACGGCCCGAGCACCGATCATGGCGAGCTCGCGCTCGGGCGCAATGTGCTCGTCGCCTTCATGCCGTGGAACGGCTACAATTTCGAGGATTCGATCCTGATTTCCGAGCGCCTCGTCGAAGACGATGTGTTCACCTCGATCCATATCGACGAATTCGAGGTCATGGCGCGGGATACCAAACTCGGCCAGGAGGAAATCACCCGCGATATCCCGAATGTCGGCGAGGAAGGCCTTAAAAATCTCGACGAGGCCGGCATCGTCTATATCGGCGCCGAAGTGCAGCCCGGCGATATTCTCGTCGGCAAAATCACGCCGAAGGGCGAATCGCCGATGACGCCGGAAGAGAAATTGCTGCGCGCCATCTTCGGCGAAAAGGCTTCCGACGTGCGCGACACCTCGCTTCGCGTTTCGCCCGGCGGCATGGGGACCGTCGTCGAGGTTCGCGTCTTCAACCGCCGCGGCATCGACAAGGACGAACGCGCGCTCGCCATCGAGCATGAGGAAATCGAGCATCTCAACAAGGACCGGGCGGACGAGCTCGACATTATCGAGCGCAATATTTATGCCCGCCTGAATGAGCTGATCCTCGGCAAGATCGGCGCGTCGGGTCCGAAGGAATTCGGCACCAATGTGAAGATCACGGAAGAGGTGCTGGCCGGGCTGTCGCGCGGCTTGTGGTGGCAGATCGTGCTTAAGAACGATGCCGTCATGGCCGAAATGGAAGCCCTCAAGCAGGAACTCGACGCGGAGCGCGAGCGCATTCAGTCGCGCTTCGAGAGCAAGGTCGAGAAAATCCAGCGTGGCGACGAGCTGCCGCCGGGCGTCCTCAAGATGGTCAAGGTGTTCGTCGCGGTGAAGCGCAAATTGCAACCCGGCGACAAGATGGCCGGCCGCCACGGCAACAAGGGCGTGATCTCGAAGATCCTGCCGGTCGAGGATTTGCCGCATCTCGAGGACGGCACGCCGGTCGATATCGTGCTCAACCCGTTGGGCGTGCCGTCGCGCATGAATGTCGGGCAGATTCTTGAGACCCATCTCGGCTGGGCGTCGCGCGGCCTCGGCAAGCAGATCGAGCAGATGATCTCCACGGTCAATGCCGGAGGCGCGAAGGATCCGCTGAAGAAATTCCTCGGCGATATCTATGACGACAATAGCGGCGCCGGGAAGAAGATGGTCGATTCCATGACCAACCAGCAGTTCGACGACTTCTCCAGCTCCTTGCGCAACGGCGTGCCGGTGGCGACGCCGGTGTTCGACGGCGCGCATGAAGCCGATATCGTGACGCTGTTGGAGAAAGCCGGGCTCGACAGCTCCGGTCAGGTGACGCTCTATGACGGGCAGACCGGCGAGGAGTTCGGCCGCAAGGTGACCGTGGGCTACATCTATATGCTCAAGCTGCACCATTTGGTCGATGACAAGATCCATGCCCGCTCGATCGGCCCCTATAGCCTGGTCACCCAGCAACCGCTCGGCGGCAAGGCGCAGTTCGGCGGCCAGCGCTTTGGCGAGATGGAGGTGTGGGCGCTACAGGCCTACGGCGCCTCCTACACCTTGCAGGAGATGCTGACGGTCAAATCGGACGACGTCTCGGGCCGGACCAAGGTCTATGAATCGATCGTCCGCGGCGACGAGAATTTCGAGGCCGGCATTCCTGAATCCTTCAACGTGTTGGTGAAGGAAATGCAGGCCCTCGGCCTCGACGTGGATTTGCGCTCGAGCGGTTAAGTCGAAATCGCCGGCCGGGGCATTCGCTTCGGCCGGTTCATCCCCGCCCCGTGCATGGGGGCGTTAGTGGAGGATATTCATGAGTGAGTTGATCAATCTATTCGGTCCGGTCAGTTCTGCCCAGCAGTTCGACAAGATCAGAATCTCCATCGCCAGCCCGGAAAAGATCCGGTCCTGGTCCTATGGCGAGATCAAAAAGCCGGAAACGATCAACTATCGGACCTTCAAGCCGGAGCGCGACGGCCTGTTCTGTGCCCGGATCTTCGGGCCGATCAAGGATTACGAGTGCCTGTGCGGCAAATATAAGCGCATGAAATATCGCGGCATCGTCTGCGAGAAATGCGGCGTTGAGGTCATTCAGTCCAAGGTGCGCCGCGAGCGCATGGGCCATGTCGAGCTGGCCTCGCCGGTTGCCCATATCTGGTTCATGAAATCGGTGCCCTCGCGCATCGGCCTGTTGTTGGATATGACGCTCAAGGAGCTCGAACGCGTGCTCTATTTCGAGAGCTATGTGGTGACCGAGCCGGGCCTTACGCCCTTGAAGAAGAACGAACTTCTGAACGAGGATCAGTTCCGCCACGCGCAAGACGAATATGGCGCGGATTCCTTCACCGCCGGCATCGGCGCCGAGGCGATCCGCAGCATGCTGACCGAGATCGAGCTCGATGTGGAGCGCGAGACCCTGCGCGAGGAATTGGCCGAGACCAACTCCGAAGCCAAGCGCAAGAAATTCGTAAAGCGGCTCAAGATCATCGAGAGCTTCATCTCGTCCGGCAACAAGCCGGAATGGATGATCCTCGAAGTGGTGCCGGTCATTCCGCCGGAGCTGCGTCCGCTCGTGCCTTTGGACGGCGGCCGCTTCGCCACCTCCGATCTCAACGATCTTTATCGCCGGGTAATCAACCGCAACAACCGCCTCAAGCGGCTGATCGAGCTGCGCGCGCCGGAGATCATCGTGCGCAACGAAAA
>CAZUVO010000164.1:286-8659 GCA_964623955.1 uncultured Rhizobiaceae bacterium | reverse complement strand
CGCAGCCAGAGCGAGGATTCGAGGGCGCCTTCCGGGCGCAGGATGCGTGAGACGCTTGAGCGCGCCAGCACCTCGCGCATGCGCGACGCGACGAAATGGCTGGCGAACACCGGCGCGTAGGATTTCGACGTCAACAGAGCCGCCACGGCAAGCTGCTCGTTATAGCCGCGCCACGCCCAGCCGGGCGGGTAATCGTCGGGCAGAAATATATCGTGGAAATGCACCAGCACGCCGGGCGGCAGCGCCGGCAGGGCGCGGTTGATCAAGAGATCGACATCCGAGCCCGGCATCAGCACATGGCTCGAATCGATAAACAGAATATCGCCCGAATTGAGCGAATCGAAAACCTGCAGGCCGATATCCTGCACCGGCGCGCGCAACAGCTCCAAGTTCGGAATGCCCAACAGGCTGGTGCGCGGATGCGGGTCGATCGCCGTGATGCGGCCGTCGATCTCGCCGTCGCGCATGGCGCGGGCGAAAAAGCGCGTCGAATGGCCGGAGCCGACCTCGACGATATGTTTGGGCTGGCCGGCGCGCACCAGGGTATAGGCCACCGCCGCGTCGAGCCGGGGAAACCAGTCCTGGTTCCAGCGCGGCTCGGGCGGCCGGTCGCCGGAGATGTCCTTGAGCGCCCTGGAGAAGCCGTCCATGCCGTCGAGGAGCGTGCGGAAATCATCCTCATGGTCATGCAGCAGATCGCCGAGCGCGGCATAGGGCGCGCGGGCGCCGGGCTTCGGCAAGGCATGGGCGTAGCGATAAGGAATAAAAAATCCCCGCTCGGCCAGGCCGAGCACGGTCGCCAGGCCCATCATCGCGCGGCGCAGTCTCATTCAACCAGTTCCATCTTCAAGGGCGCAGCACCAAACCTTCGCGCGCGACGATCGAATCGGGGCGCGCCTCGGCGACCTCGCGGGCGATGCGGTCCATGAATTTATCGTCATGGCCGGGATCGTGGTGAAAGACCACGAATGTGCCGGCATCGGCAAGCTCGCACAGTTTGACGCCTTCATTCCACGTCGAATGGCCCCAGCCGACATGGTTGGGATATTCCTCATCCGTATAGGTCGCGTCGTAAATCACCAGATCGGCCGATTTGGTCAGCGCGATCAAGGCGTCGTCCGGGCCGCCCTCGGTATGCTCGTGATCGGTCAGATAACAGATCGCCCGGCCGTCGAACTCGACGCGGTATCCGGCGGCGCGGTTGGGATGATTGAGGTGCGCGGTGCGCACGGTGATGCCGGGTCTGGGTTCGATCACATCGCCGATAATGAAATCCTCGAAGCTGAACTCGGCGCGCAGCGTATCCGAATTGAGCGGATTGAGTGGGTCGTTGAGGAGGCCCATCATCAAATCCTCGATGCGCCGCTCGGGCTGAAGATGGCCGGCGCGGATAACAAGCCGTGTCGTCTCGTCGAGACCGGGCGAGAAATGCGGCCAGCCCCAAATATGGTCGTAATGGGTGTGGGTGAGAAACAGATCCGCATCGAGCGGACTTTCGCCGCGCAGCTTCTTGCCGAACTCGGCGATGCCGGTGCCGGCATCGAAAATAAGCAAATGCCCGCCACAGCGTATCTCGACACAGGAGGTGTTGCCGCCATAGCGCGCCGTCGCCGCACCCGGACACGGAATGCTGCCGCGCACGCCCCAAAAGCGCACAAAGAAATCGCCCTCTTTGGCCACGCCTTTCCCCGCCGAATGGCCCCTCGGAAATTCGCCGCAGTCTGCCTGAAGCGTTGCGCGGGCGAAAGCACTAATCCTATCCTGAACGGCGCGCGCCGCTACCCAGGAGCGCCCGGCTGAAGTAGGCTGCGGCTCGCCCGTCTCCCGCCACAAGGCCCAGAGAATTTCCTAGAGAACTCCCATGCCGCCTTCGATCGACCCCAACGCCGTGCCTCTCTGATGGCGGCGCGCCCCCCACCCTCCGCCCCAACGGCGGCGGAGCAGCGGACGAGCTGGTTCGGCGTCGCGCTCGGCCTCGGCCTCGGCACGCTGGCGGCCTATCATTTTTTCAAACTCCCGCCGGTGCTGCCGGTCCTCCTTGAGCTCTACGATTACGGCATGTTCGCCGCCGGCGGCTTCATGTCGATCTATGCCATCATCGGCCTCACCGCCTCGGCCTTTCTCGGCGCGCGGCTGCAGCGCCACGGCATGCCGCGCTATTTACTCGTTGCGGCGGTCCTCTTAATCGCCGGCAGCGCGATCACCCTGGTCGCGCCCGCCGTGATCCCGGCGATGTTCGCGGCGCGTGGATTGGAAGGGCTCGGCTTTGCGATCCTCGCCGTGTGCGCGCCGGTGCTGGCGACCGCAAGCGCGGCGGACCGTCACAAGACCATCGCCATCGCCCTCTTCGCGGCCTGGATACCGGCGGGCCAACTGATTGCCATGGGAGTGGCGCATCCCTTTATCGAACAGGCCGAGTGGCGCCCGATCTGGTGGGTCGGTATCGCCTTCACGGTGATCGTCATCGCGCTGGGCTGGCGCGCCGCCGGGCGCCACGCGCCGCGCCGTAGCGCATCGCAAGAAGGCGGGCCGGCGCCGCTCCGCGATTTTCCGCGCGCCGATCGATGGGCGCTGGTCCTGGTCGCGGCGACCTTCATGCTGTGGTCGACCGAGATATTCGCCATGTTGACCTGGATGCCGCAATTCCTCGTCGAGGCGCGGAATTTCGCACCCCACGCGACGATCCTCGCTTACGCCGTCCCGTCGATCCTGGTGTTTGTGTTCAGCATCGCCGGCGGCTTCGTGCTGCGCGCCGGCGTGCCGCTGGCCCCGATGCTGGCGGTTACCCTCGTGTTTCAGGGGGCGGTGTGGCTGGCGCTGCCGCACTTGACGGGTGTCGCGTCCGGCCTCGCCGGTCTGATCGTTTTCGGCACGGCGGCCGGGCTGTCGGCGACGTGCCTCTTTGCCGCGCCGGCGCTGATCCTGGGTGCGGCGAATGCCGGTGGCAGCGCCTTCGGCATCGTCATGACCGGGCGCAATCTCGGCGTGCTGCTGGGGCCAATCCTATTGCCGCCGGTACTGATCACCCTCGGCGGCTGGCAAGGCGTCGGCCCGGTGTTCGGCGGCATCTCCCTCGCCGCGGCGGTTGGGGCGCTGGTGCTCGGCTATATGTTGAAGCGGCGAGGAAGCAACTAACGCAAATCCCGAGCAGGCGGTCACGCCTGCGACGACGCATTTGCGTCAACAAAAGAGCAAATCCCGAGCAGGCGGTCACGCCTGCGACGACGCATTTGCGTAAATAAAAGAGCAAATCCCGAGCAGGCGGTCACGCCTGCGACGACGCATTTGCGTCAACAAAAGAGTTCAGCGTACCAAGCGGTACCCGCCGCCCTCGGTCACCAGAAGCTGGGCGCTGGAGGGGTCGGTCTCGATCTTCTGGCGCAGGCGGTAGATATGGGTCTCCAGCGTGTGGGTGGCGACGCCGGCATTGTAGCCCCACACCTCGTTGAGGAGGACATCGCGCCCGACCACCTTATCATGCGCCCGATAGAGATATTTGAGGATCGCGGTTTCCTTTTCCGTCAGGCGCACCTTGCGCTCGCTGTCGGGATCGATGAGCACTTTCGCCGCCGGGCGAAAGGTAAAGCGGCCGATGGAAAAGGTCGCATCCTCGCTCTGCTCGTGCTGGCGCAGCTGGGCGCGAATGCGCGCCAACAGCACGCCGAGCCGGAACGGCTTGGTGACATAATCATTGGCGCCGGAA
The DNA here is from genome assembly GCA_964623955.1 of uncultured Rhizobiaceae bacterium. Taxonomy (GTDB): domain Bacteria; phylum Pseudomonadota; class Alphaproteobacteria; order UBA828; family UBA828; genus PTKB01. Next base: position 4,956 of record CAZUVO010000164.1, on the reverse strand, counting down.
TCGAGACCGAGGATGGTGTCGGATTCGCTGTCGGCGCCGGTCAGCATAATGATCGGCGCCTTGACGCCGTTGCGGCGCAACAGCTTGCACAATTCGCGGCCGTCCACGTCCGGCAGGCCGACATCGAGCAGAACCAGATCGAAGCTCTTCGATTTGGTGGTCTCGAGGGCTTCGGCGCCGCTCGCCGCCTCGGTGGCGGAAAACTCTTCATAGACGCTAAGCTGCTCGGCCAGCGATGCGCGCAAATCCTCGTCGTCGTCGACCAGCAGAATGCTTTTGCGGGAACTCATATATGTGTCCGGATTACTGTCAGCTGTGATTTCCGTAGATAATGATTAAATTTCGCCAAATCGCAATGGCGATAGGAGACGTTCGATGGCCGACCTTATGCCGATGAAAATCGCCGCCGTCACCCTGAGCGGGCCGCTGGTCACCCTCGAGCCGCTGCGCAAGCGCCATCTTGCCGGCCTCGCCCGGGCGGCGCGGGGTAGCGACATTTGGCGCTACATGTCGGCCGACCTCTCCGCCGAAGGCGCCCTCGGGCCCTGGTATGACGAGGCCCGCCGGTTTGAGCGCGCGGGCCAGCATTTGCCCTTCGCCATCCGATCGGCCGCCGGTGGCGAGCTGATCGGCGCGACGCGCTATTTGAACATCGCGCCCGAACATCTCCGGCTGGAGATCGGCTGGACCTGGCTGGTGCCCTCCCAGTGGGGCGGGCGGGCCAATGCGGCGGCCAAATCGCTGCTCTTCGCGCATGCCTTCGAGACGCTCGGCGCCGGCCGGGTGGAGCTCCGCACCGACGCCCTCAATGCGCGCGCCCGGCGCGCCATCGCCAAGCTCGGCGCGGTGGAGGAAGGGACGCTGCGCAGCCATATGGTGATGCCGGGCGGGCGGCTGCGCGACACGGTCCAGTTCGCCGTGATCCGCGAGGATTGGCCGGCGGTTCGCGCCACCCTTGCGGCACGAATCGCCGAATAAGGGCGATTCCGGCCCGGCAAATATTGCCGGGTCCGGGCGTGAACGCGACGTCCCGCACTAACGCACTGATTTAATACATTTTTAATATGGCGCGCCGCTTGCAGGGAAAGGGCGAAAGGATTTGCCGTGGCATTCGACAATTTGGAATTTATGAGCACCCGCGACCGGACGGGTCTTCAACATCACGACCGGCTGTACAATCTTTCGGGCGCGCCGGGAAATCCGAATTCCGGCCGCGAGTTCGGCCAGGTCATCGCCGAGGCGGCGGGCCTCGACGGCGAGGGCGCGCTGGCCGCGCGCGACAGCGATGCGTTTTTCGGCGAGGACGGCTTCGGCTTCGACGATTTTCTCGATCTGATCAATCCGCTGCAGCATATTCCCATCGTCTCGACCCTGTATCGCGATCTGACCGGCGACGAGATTTCCCCGGGCGCGCGAATTCTCGGCGGCGCTCTTTACGGCGGGCCGGTGGGCTTTGCCGCATCTATCGGCAACGCGGCGGTCGAGCAGGTCGCCGGCAAGGATGTCGGCGCGCTTGCCCTCGATCTGTTGGACCTCGGTTCCGGCGAGAGCGAAATCGCCAGCGTCGATCTTGCCCCGGCGGCGCTGCCGGTCGGCAATGATTCGGACGCCGATATTTTGAGCAGAATTTCACCGGCGGCGGGCCTGGCGCCCGACGCGACAATCGCACCGCTTGCCGCCGGTGCGCCCGAGGAAGACCGTTTTGCCGGAATCCTTACCCGGCGCGCCGAGACGCCGGATTATCTCGACCGCATGAGCGAGGCGCAGAAGGCCCTGCTGCTGTCCTCCGTCGGCCTGACCCCGGACGAAACGAAACGCCCGAACGCAGCGGAAGCGGCGGCGGCGAATGTAGCGGCGAAAGTAGCGGCAACGGAGAAAGTGACGGACAGGCTCGACCGCGTTAGCGCGGTGGAAAAACCGGCAGAGCGCCCGGTGATACGCGCGGCGGCGGGCACCAATAAAGTGTCGTTCAGCGGCAACAAGACGGGCTGGCAGGAACTGACCGTACCGCCCGGCATCGATCCGAACTCACCCGATTGGGTCGCCAAGGCGATGATGCGGGCCCTCGACAAATATGAAGATTCCTTCGGCGCCTCAGGCTCGCGGGGCGAGAAGCTGAACTCCGATATCTAGGCATCCGGCGTGTACGACTGCCAAACCGAGCCGATCACAGACACCCCGCAGCACGATCTTACGGTGGATAAATCCGGCGTTCTGCATTGGCGCGGCGCGGCCTTTCCCTGCGCGCTCGGCAAGCACGGCATTGTCCGCGGCAAGAACGAAGGCGACGGCGCGACGCCGGTTGGCGCCTTTCCCGTGCGCCGCGTGCTCTACCGCCCGGACCGCATGGCGCCGCCGCGCTCCGCGCTGCCGGTCGCGCCGCTCTCGCCGCGCGACGGCTGGTGCAACGATCCGGCCCATCCGCTTTATAATCATCAGGTCCGCCAGCCGGTGCCGGCGAGCTGCGAGCTGTTGTGGCGCACCGATTCGCTTTACGACGTCATCGTCGCGCTCGGCCATAACGACAATCCGGTGGTGCCCGGCGCGGGCAGCGCGATGTTCCTCCATGTCGCGGCCGAAGATTTCAAACCGACCAAGGGCAGCGTCGCGCTGCGTAAGGACGACCTCCTCGCTATCCTCGAAGGCATCGACGCCTGCGCGCGGCTTTGCGTGAGCGGCTCTTCGGAAGGTTAAGTCCGCGGGGGAAGGTTAGGTCCGCGGGGGAAAGTTAAGTTTCGCGGGCGCCGAAAATAGCGCTGCCGACGCGGATATGGGTCGCGCCGAAAGCGATGGCGGTCTCATAGTCCGCCGTCATGCCCATGCTGAGCTTCTCCAACCCGTGCCGCGCGGCGATCTTTTTCAACAACGCGAAATGCGGCGACGGCTCCTCGCCCGCCGGCGGCAGGCACATCAGGCCGATCACCGGAAGCTCGTAGGTCTCGCGGCAGGTCCGGATGAAATCATCCGCGGCGCCGGGCAGAACGCCGGACTTCTGCTCCTCCTCGCCGGTATTGACCTGGATGAAACAATCCGGCCGGCGGCCGCTCCGCGCCATCTCCTCGGCCAGCGCCCGGGCGAGTTTTTCGCGGTCAAGGGAATGGATGGCATCGCCGAGCGCCACCGCGTCGCGCGCCTTATTGCTTTGCAGGCCGCCGATGAGATGGAGCTTGGCCGCCGGGAAGCGTGCCTGAAGCGGCGGCCATTTCTCCTGCGCTTCCTGCACCCGGTTCTCGCCGAAATCGATATGCCCGGCTTCGAGAACGGGAAGGATCGCCTCCGCCGGTTTGGTCTTGGACACCGCCACCAGGGTGATCTCCGCCGCGTCGCGTCCCGCCGCCTTGGCAGCCGCATCGATTGCGTCGACAACACCACGATAGGCCGCCAGGCCGCCCGCGCTAGAGCGATTCACGTTCACTTGCGTTCACGTGAAACGCTCTATTTTTTTGTTTAAGCAAATGCGTCGTCGCAGGTGATGCCACCTGCTCGGGATTTGCTCTATCCGTTTGCATGCTCTCTTGCGCCATGACAGCCTGTCCGCGAATCCGTCCGATTGTAGAGTGCGATGAAGCTAGCAGAGCTCGCGAAGCTGCTCAATTCGAAGAACGCCGCCGGTCTCGGCCTGCCGCCCCTGGTGCTGATCACCGATGCCGCGCGCCTGGCCGATCCGCTAAGCGCGGCGGCGCGCCTGCCGGCGGGAAGCGCGGTGCTGTTGCGCGATTACGACCTGCCGGCGCGCGAAGCGCTGGCGTGTGAGCTCGCCACCGTCTGCCGGCGGGGCGGGTTGAAGCTGTTGATCGCCGGCGATGCGGCATTGGCGATTCGCGTCGGCGCGGCGGGCATCCATCTGCCCGAGGGGCGCATGGCGGAGGCGCGGCGCTGGCGCCACCGCCGCCACTGGCTGATCACCGCCGCCGCCCATTCGCGCGAGGCGCTCCACCGCGCCGCGATGACAGGCGCCGATGCGGCCTTCCTCTCGCCGGTCTTCGCCACAAGGAGCCATCCGGAGCGCAAACCGCTCGGGCCGCAAGGCTTCAATCTTCTTGCCGCGCGCGCGCCGCTGCCGGTCTATGCCCTGGGCGGCATCGATGGCGGCAACGCCGCCCGCCTCCTCAGCGGACGCGCCGCCGGCATCGCCGCTATCGGGGCATTTAGGGATGTCCGCTAGATCATTTTGATTCAAGCAAATACGTCGTCGCAGGTGATTCCACCTGCTCGGGATTTGCTTTAGCTCTTTTTGACGGCGAAGTGTGCGTCGATATAGGTCACCAGCGCGGCGACGCTTTGCTCCTCCGAGAGGGTGCCGGTTTCGATCACCAGCTCCTGCTCCTCGGGCGCCTCATAGGGCGCCGAGATGCCGGTGAAATCCGGAATGTCGCCGGCGCGCGCCTTGCGGTAGAGGCCCTTGGGGTCGCGTTCCTCGCAGACCTCCAGCGCCGCCTTGACGTAGACCTCGTGAAACGCGCCTTCGGGATTACGCTGGACCGCCTCGCGCGCGCGTTCGCGGTCGGAGCGATAGGGCGAGATGAAGGCGGTGAGCACGACGAAGCCGGCATCGGCGAAGAGCGCAGCGACCTCGCCGACGCGGCGGATATTCTCCGCCCGGTCTTCCGGCGAAAAGCTCAAATTCGCATTGAGCCCGCCGCGCACATTGTCGCCGTCCAGCACATAGA
>CAZUVO010000164.1:0-267 GCA_964623955.1 uncultured Rhizobiaceae bacterium | reverse complement strand
TCTGGAAAAGCTGGCGTTCGGCCTCGAGCGCGATGGTGGTCTTGCCCGAGCCGGAAAGGCCGGTGAACCACACCACCCCGCCCCTGTGGCCGTTGCGCTGCCGGCGCGAGTCAGGCGAGATACCGTAATCGACTGCCGTAATGTTGCTCGATTTGCCGGTGATGAGCTGGCGCTGGTCGGGATAGCCGTGCATCGAGATGATGCCGCCGCCGGCGATATCATAGCCGTCGACAAGAACGAAGCGCCCGCCGCGCCGGTTGCTGGCGA
>CAZUVO010000163.1:0-8686 GCA_964623955.1 uncultured Rhizobiaceae bacterium | reverse complement strand
GCCGAGGATGACGCTGATGAAGGAGCGGTTCATGCCCTTGCACATGATGTAGCTGAGAATGGCGCCGGCGGAGCCGACCAGGGCGCCGACGATGATCAGCACCGTATTCTCCAGGGTAAAGCCGATGCCGGCCGCGGCCCAGCCGGAATAGGAATTCAGCATCGAAATCACCACCGGCATGTCTGCGCCGCCGATGGGAATGATGATGAGAATGCCGAAGACCAACGCCAGCGCGGTCATGATCCAGAACACGGTCGGCGACTGGTCGATGCTGAAGATCACTGCCAGGGCAATGATGACGAGGGCGACGGCCAAGTTGAACAGGCGCTGCCCCGGGAACACCAGCGGCGCGCCGGTCATCAACTCCTGCAGTTTGGCGAAGGCGATGATCGAGCCGGTAAAGGTGATCGCGCCGATCACCATGCCAATGCTCATCTCGATGCGGCTGACGAGCTTGATCTGGCCATCGACGGAAATATGGAAAATGTCCGGCGCGAGAAGCGCGGAGGCGGCGACCAGCACCGCCGCCAAGCCGACCAGGCTGTGGAACGCCGCCACCAGCTGCGGCATGGCGGTCATCTGGATCTTGAGCGCAATCACGGTGCCGATCAGGCCGCCCACGACGATGCCGACCACGATCCAGAGATAATCCTCGATGCCGGGCTGCGCCAGCGTCGTGCCGATGGCGATGACCATGCCGGCAATGCCGAAGATATTGCCGGCCCGCGCCGAAACAGGCGAGGACAGGCCGCGCAAGGCCATGATGAAACAGACACCGGCAATCAGATAGAGGATCGCCGCGAGATTAACGGTCATTGCGGCGGTCCTATTTCTTCTTTTTGTACATTTGCAGCATGCGCTGCGTAACGGTAAAGCCGCCGAATATGTTGACGGCCGCCAATCCCACAGCGACCCCGCCGAGAATCTTGGCGATATTTCCTTCCATCGGCGCCGCGGCGATTAGCGCGCCGACGATGATGACGCTCGAAATGGCGTTGGTTACCGACATCAGCGGCGTGTGCAGGGCCGGCGTCACGCTCCACACGACGTAATAACCGACAAAGACCGCCAGCACGAACACGGTCACCGCGATGACCAGCGGATGGATATCCATCACAACTTCCATGATTAGGCTTTCTCTCCCGTCAACGCGGCGTTGACCACGGAGCCGCCCTTGGTCAACAACGCGCCCTTGATCACCTCATCCTCCCAATCGATCTTCATGCTTCCGGTTTCGCCGTCGATCATGGGGGAGATGAAATTGTAGAGATTGCGGGCGTAGAGCGAGCTGGTATCGGCCGGCACCCGCGCCGCATAGTTGGCGTGGCCGATGATGGTCACGCCATATTTGACGACCACCTCATCGCACTCGCTCAATTCGCAATTGCCGCCGGCCTCGGTGGCGAGATCGACGATCACCGAGCCGGGTTTCATGTCCTTGACCATCTCCTCGGTCACCAGCACCGGCGCCGGCTTGCCCGGGATCAGCGCCGTGGAGATGCAGATATCCTGCTTCTTCAGCGTCTCATGCAGCAGCGCGGCCTGGCGCTTCTGATAATCCGCCCCCATTTCGCGCGCGTAGCCGCCCGCCGTCTCGGCGCTTTCGCTGTCGGCGTCTTCCACCTCGATGAAGGTCGCGCCGAGGCTTTCCACCTGTTCCTTGACCGCCGGGCGCACATCGAACGCGCTGACGATCGCGCCGAGGCGGTGCGCCGTCGCGATGGCCTGCAGCCCCGCCACGCCGGCGCCGAGCACGACGACCTTGGCCGGCACGATGGTGCCCGCCGCCGTCATCATCATCGGCAGGATCTTGCCGAAGCGGTCCGCCGCGTCGATCACCGCCTTGTAGCCGGCAATATTGCTCTGGGAAGAGAGCGCATCCATGCTCTGGGCGCGGCTGATGCGCGGGATCAGTTCCATGGCGAAACTGGTCAGGCCATGCTTGGCATAGGCCTCCGCCTGTTCGCGATGACGCAGCGGATTAAGCATCCCGATCAGAACCGCGTCGGGTTTCATCATCGCCAGCTCGTCCACCGCGCCGGAGCCGTTGCGGCACGGCGCGCCGACCTTGAAGACCATGTCGGCCTGGCCATAAACCGAGGCGGCATCCGGCACGATCGTCGCGCCGGCTTCGCGCAGACTTTCATCGGACATCGAAGCCGCTTCGCCGGCACCCGACTGGATGAGCATTTCGACTCCGAGGGAGGTGAATTTCTTGACCGAATCCGGCGATACCGCGACGCGGGTTTCGCCGGGGAGAATCTCTTTGGGAACCCCGATCTTCATAGGTTTTCCTTGCACATGCCCCGCCGATTCGCTGGGGCCCCGAGATGAAGCGCCGCACTCAATAGCGCGCCATGTTGAGTTTGCCAAGTACGGTGTGCCACTTCGTCACAGTCTTGTGACGCAGCTTGAGCCCAAAGAGTTAATTAAGGCTGATTTATGCCGCCTCCGGCACACCGATTCGCTGAATAATTTCCGTTTGCCGATGCGCCAGCGCAGCCGAGTCGAAGCCCTCGATCAGCGCCTCGAAGGCGCGGTGCCAGTTCAATTTGGCGCCGAGATGCAGGAACACCGAACCCAACCCGATGGCCGAGCGGTCGAGCAGGACGAATTCGCGCGGCGGTTTCACGCCGCCGAGGCGGCGGATTTCATTATGGGTCTTCGCCGCGACGGCGCCGCCGAACTTGCCACTGCCGGATTCATCGATCAGGCGCTCGCGGTCCTCGGTCAGCGGGCCATAGATATATTTCGCCCAGATCGAGAGCGCATCTGCCAATTCGGCGTTGAGGCCGGTGAAGCCCCAGCCTTCGAAGGCATGCATCATCATGTCGCGGTCGTCATTTTGGACGGCCCGGTAGAGATCGATCACGCCATCGATAAAGCGCGCCGGCAGGATGCGGACGCAGCCATAATCCAGCAGATTGACCGAGCCGTCCTGGCGGATGGTGTAGTTGCCGAGATGCGGATCGCCATGCAGCACGCCGAAGCGATAGAGCGGGCTGTACCAGGCGGCGAACATATTGCGTGCGATGCGGTCGCGCGCTTCTTGAGGGTGCGATTTCGCGTCGAGCAAGGGTTCGCCCTCGAGCCAGGACATGGTGAGGAGACGCTTGGTGCTGAGATCGGAGACCACTTCCGGCACATGAACGCCGGCCTCGTCGGCGAGGACTTCGGCGAAGAGGCGGAGATGGAGCGCCTCACGGCCGTAGTCCAGCTCCTCGCGCAGGCGCGCGGTCAGCTCGCGCAGAATCTCGCTGGTATCGATCGCCGGGTCGTGGCGTTTGTAGAGGGCGAAGACCAGTTTCAACTGGCTCAAATCCGCCTCCACCGTGGAGGCCATGTCGGGATATTGCAGCTTGCAGGCCAGCGCCCGGCCATCCGGGCCGCGGGCGCGGTGGACCTGGCCGAGTGACGCCGCCGCCGCGGCTTCCTGTTCGAAGCTCTCGAAGCGGCTTTGCCAGTCGGCGCCAAGCTCGCTCCGCATGCGCCGCTTGACGAAGGACCAGCCCATCGCCGGCGCCTGGGACTGCAGCGCGCGCAGCTCCTCGATATAGTCGTCGGGCAGGCCGTCGGGGATGGTGGCGAGCAGTTGCGCGACCTTCATCAGCGGCCCCTTGAGGCCGCCCAGGGCGCGGCTCAGCTCCGCCGCATTCTTTGCCGAGGAGCCGGGCATGCCGAGATAGCGCTGCCCCGCCATGCGCGCCGCCAGGCCGCCCACCGAGGTGCCGACGCGGGCGTAGCGCCGCACCCGTCCGCTCATCCTATTGTTTTCGGATGCCATGATTCACCTCGGCGCTAAAACTCGGCCTCCAGTTGGTCGACGAAGACGGCGATGATATCGAGGCCGCGCGACCAGAAATCCGGATTGCCGGCATCGAGGCCGAATGGCGCCAACAGTTCCTTGTGGCGAAGCGTGCCGCCGGCGCCCAGCATCTCGAGATATTTCGCCTCGAAGCCCGCCTCCGCCTCCTGATAGACCGCATAGAGCGCGTTCACCAGGCAATCGCCGAAGGCATAGGCATAGACATAGAAGGGCGAGTGGATGAAGTGCGGGATATAGGCCCAGAAATTGCGGTATTCATCGTCGAAATGGAGCGCCGGCCCGAGGCTTTCGCCCTGCACCGCGAGCCAGATATCGCCGAGCCGTTCCGGTGTGAGCTCGCCCGAGCGGCGCTCGTCATGGACGCGGCGCTCGAAGTCGCAGAACGCCACCTGGCGCACCACCGTATTCAGCATATCCTCGACCTTGCCCGCCAGCATGACGCGCCGGCGCGCCGGCGAGGTTTCGCCGTCGAGGAGCGCGCGGAAGGTGAGTTGCTCGCCGAAGACCGATGCGGTCTCCGCCAGGGTCAACGGCGTATCGGACATTAGCGCGCCTTGCGGCCCGGCCAGCACCTGATGCACGCCATGGCCAAGTTCATGCGCCAGCGTCATCACGTCGCGGGTTTTGCCCTGATAGTTGAGCAGCAGATAGGGATGCGCGCTCGGCACGGTAGGATGGGCGAAGGCGCCCGGCGCCTTGCCGGCGGCCACAGGCGCGTCGATCCAGGCATTGTCGAAGAAGCGCTGGCCGATATCGGCGAGACCCGGCGAGAAGGCGCGGTAGGAGGTCAGCACGAGATCGACCGCCTCGCCCCAGGGAATGGTGCGGTCGTCATCTTCCGGCAAGGGCGCGTTGCGGTCCCAATAATTCAGCTTGTCGCCGCCGAGCCAGCGTGCCTTGAGACCGTAATAGCGGTGCGAAAGGCGCGGATAGGATTGCTGGACCGCTCCCACAAGCGCATCGACCACCTCGTCTTCCACCTGATTGCTGAGATTACGCTCGGAAATCGGGCGCTCGAAATGGCGCCATTTGTCCTCGATCTCCTTGTCCTTGGCGAGCGTGTTGGTGATCAGCGAGAAGGTGCGGATATTGTCGCCGAACACCTGGCCGATGGTTTTGGCCGCGGCGCGGCGGCGGCCCTCGTCCGGGTCGGACAGGAGATCGAGCACTTCGGCGCTGGTCAGCTCCTTGTCGCCGAGCGGGAACCGCAGCGCCGCGACGGTCTCGTCGAAGAGGCGCATCCAGGCCGAGCGGCCGGATATTCTTTTTTCGTGCAGCAGGCGCTCGAGATCGTCGGAGAGCTGATGCGGGCGGTAGGCGCGCACATCGCGCAGCCAGGGCGCGTAATGGGCGAGCGAAGCCGCCTTCAGCTTCTCCTCCAGCTCGGCGTCGTCGATGCGGTTGAGTTCGAGGGCGAGAAACAGAAGGTCGCTGGAGATATCGGTCGCCGCTTCCGAGAGATTCTGGAAAAAGCGCGCGACTTCCGCATCCTCCATATCGGTGCAATAGCGTAAGTAAGCGTAGCTGGTGAGACGGCCGAGGATTTCCTGCACCGCCTCATATTCGCCGATCAGCGCGCCGAGCGCGGCACCGTCGAGGTCCACAACCTTGCCGGCATGGTTCTCGTTCAGGGCCCGCGCGCGCTCCCGCGCCTCGTCGAGATCGCCCTTCAGCGCCTCGCTTTCGGTCCCGGCATAGAGATCGCCGAGATCCCAGCGCGGCAGCTCGCCTAATTTTGCCGCAGCTTCTTCGCTCATGACATCGCCCCTCCTGGTGCGCACCACCTTCTCGCTCTATCATGCCGCAAAACGAAAAGCCAAGGGGAGCGTTGCAGGGTGACGTACGATACATGGCAAAGCCTGCCCGGCATGTTTTTCGAGATTGCCGAGCAGGGCGGCGACAGTGCCTTCATGTGGAGCAAGAAGAGCGGCCAGTATCAGCCGATTTCCTGGGCGGATACGGCGGAGCGCGTGCGCGATCTCGCAAGGGGCCTGAAGACGCTCGGCGTCACCGCCGGCGACCGGGTCGTGATCGTCTCGGAAAACCGCCCGGAATGGGCCATCGCCGACATCGCCATCATGACCTTGGGCGCGATCAGCGTGCCGGCCTATACCACCAATACGGTGCGCGACCACCGCCATTTGCTGGCCGATTGCGGCGCCAAGGGCGTCATCGTTTCGACCCGCGCGCTGGCCGCCCGCCTGCTGCCGGCCGCGGCCGAAGTCCCGGAGACCGAGTTTATCGTCAGTATGGAAGCCACGGAGCCGGGCGCTTTCGATACCGCCATTCATGAGTGGGACGCTGTCTTGGCGGCCGGCGCCGGCTCCGACGACGATCTCGATGCCGCTCTCAACGCGATCACCCGTGGCGATATCGCCTGCCTGATCTACACCTCCGGCACCGGCGGCAACCCCAAGGGGGTGATGCTGAGCCACAAGGCGATCTTCACCAATTGCCATTCGGCGTGCGGGCTGCTGCGCCAATTGGGCCTCGGCGACGAGGTGTTCCTCTCCTTTTTGCCCCTCAGCCACGCTTATGAACACACGGCGGGGCTCTATTTCCCGATCTCGATCAAGGCGCAGATCTATTACGCCGAGAGCATCGAGACCCTGGCCAACAATCTCACCGAAGCGCGCCCGACCATCATGGTCAGCGTGCCGCGCCTCTATGAGGTCATGCACCGGCGCATTACCCTCGGCCTCAAGCGGCAGAGCGCGGTCAAGCAGGCGCTCTTTGCCAGGGCGGTCGCGCTCGGCCGCAAGGAATATGAAAAGCCCGGCAGTCTGGGGCTGATCCAGGGCTTGCTCAACAGCCTGCTGGAGCGCCTGGTGCGCGACAAGGTGCGCGCCCGTTTCGGCGGCCGCCTCAAGGCGATGGTCTCGGGCGGCGCGCCGCTCAACCCGGAGGTCGGCATCTTCTTCACCGCGCTCGGCGTGCGCCTCCTCCAAGGCTACGGCCAAACGGAGGCAGCGCCGGTGATCAGCTGCAATCCGCCGAACAAGGTCAAGCTGCACACGGTCGGCCCGGCACTCGAGCGGGTCGAGGTCAGAATCGCCGAGGACGGCGAAATCCTCGCGCGCGGCGAGATGCTGATGAACGGCTATTGGAACAACGAGGCCGCCACCAAGAGTACGCTCGTCGATGGTTGGCTGCATACCGGCGATATCGGCCATCTCGACGAGGACGGCTATATCCAGATCACCGACCGCAAGAAAGACATCATCGTGCTCTCCGGCGGCGACAATCTTTCGCCGCAACGGGTCGAGGGCATGCTGACGCTGCAGCCGGAGATCGGCCAGGCCATGGTCTATGGCGACAAGCACGCCTATCCGGTGGCGCTCCTCGTGCCGGACGAGGAATTCCTCCGCCACTGGCCAAATGCCGGCGGGGGCCAGGGCGATTTCGCGGCGCTCGCCGGGGACGGCGAATTCATGAAGGCGCTCGGCGAGGCGGTGGAACGCGCCAACGCCGACCTGTCGCAGCCGGAACGCGTCAAACGCTTCACCCTGGCGGGGGCGCCGTTTACGGTCGACAACGAACTGATGACGCCGACCCTCAAGGTACGGCGCCACAAAATCCTTGAGACCTACCGCGATGCGCTGGAAGCGCTCTACTAACAGCCCTCACCCGCCGCCAAAATCGGGTTTCCTATTTTCGCGGAAGGCGGCGAGGCCTTCTTGGTGGTCGGGCATGAAATTGGTCAGCGATTCATAGGCGATCGAGGCGTCCATCATGCCGTGCGCCAATTGCTTGAGGCCGACATTGATGGCGGCCTTGGTGAGGCGCACCGCCATGGTCGGGCCACGGTCGAGGCGGTGCGCCATCTTGTCCGTCGCCGTGTCGAGCTCCTCCAGCGGCACGGCGTAATTGACCAGGCCGATCTCGGCGGCCGCCTTGCCGTCGATGATCTTTCCGGTCATGAGATACTCCTTGGCGCGGGGATAGCCGATCAGCTGCGGCCAGATGATCGCCCCGCCATCGCCGGCGACGAGGCCGACATTGACATGGAGATCGCCGATGCGCGCCGTCTCCGCCGCGATGATCACGTCGGAGAACAGCACCATGGTGGCGCCGAGGCCGATGGCGTCGCCATTCAGGCGGCAGATGATCGGCTTTTCGCAATCGAGCATGCCATAGACGATCTGCTTGGCCTCGACCGCGATGCGCGCGAAGAGCTGCGGGTCGTCCGCCGCCGCCTGCAGCCAGTCGAGATCGCCGCCGGCGCAGAACGCGCGCCCGGCGCCGGTGAGGATGACGATGTCGGTCTCTTCGTCCGCCGCGATGTCATAGAAGATATGCGCGAGCTCGTAATGCATGCGCGCATTCACCGCGTTCAGCACATCGGGCCGATTGATCGTCAGTCTGAGGATGCGGCCCTCGCGCGCCGCCGCGATGGTCTCGTAGCAATCATAGCCGTTCATGTCATGCCCTCCCGGGCTGTCCGGTTCTTGAAATGATTAACGCCCGCCCTAGAGGGTAGTATAGTGTGCCGCCGCGGCGCACGGAAACGCGCCGCCGGCATAGTGCAGGACCGCGAACAGAGCTTGGGGCGCCCATGAAACTCGCCGAGGTATCGCTCGACGACAAATATTCCGCCGAACGCGGCGAGGTTTTTTTGACCGGCACCCAGGCGCTGGTGCGCCTGCCGATGATGCAATATCGCCGCGACGCCGCCGAGGGGCGCAACACGGCGTGCTACATCTCCGGCTATCGCGGCTCGCCATTGGGTAATTTCGACAAGGCGCTGTGGCAGGCGAAGCAGTTTCTCGAACGCCAGAACATCCATTTCCAGCCCGGCGTGAACGAAGACCTGGCGGCGACGGCGATCTGGGGCACGCAGCAGATCAATCTCCTCGGCGA
>CAZUVO010000162.1:0-8699 GCA_964623955.1 uncultured Rhizobiaceae bacterium | reverse complement strand
GGTGACCGCCGCCCCGGCGGCAGGCGAGACCGAGAATGTCGTGATCGGCGAGTTCGGCCTCGCCATCGAGCTCAACGAGTCCTTTTCCACCTCGACCGATATCACCGCCAATAACAGCTTCCAGATCAGCGGCAGCGCGAGCAATCAGCTCGATCTCACCTTGCGCATCGGCAGCGGCATCGCCGCCGGCGGCGATGAGGTTGCGACCAATCTGCAGCGCCCTCTCCACCCCATTGCAGCATGACGTACTCACCAGCGCCGCCGATGCGGTCAACGCGGCGGCCAATGTGAAAACCGCGCAGGAGACGCTTGAGACCTTCAAGACGGAAATTACCGCCGGGTTGCGGCGCGTCGGCGCGGCGCTGGAGAATCTCGAGACCGGTGTCAGCAATTTCGAATCCGCCTCGGCCAATCTGAGCGACCTCGCCGCCGCCGCCCAGGCCATCGAAGGCGCGCTGCACGAGGTTGTCGCGGAAAACGCCAGCGCGCTGCTCGCCAATGTCAATCAGGTGCCGGACATATTGGCCAAACTGCACGGCCTTGAGGGAATCCTGCCGAAGGTGGCCCCGGCTCAGCCGCAACAGCCGGCGGCAGTGGAGAGCGACGTGCCGGGCCCGCAAGCGCCACAACCACCGGCGACAAGCTCGGACACGCCCGAGCCGGAATCAGCCGATAAAGAAACCGACTAGCACCCGCTGGTAGATATCGCTGAGTTGATCGATCTCGGCCACATCGACGCATTCGTCGGTCTTGTGCATGGTGCGCCCGATCAGGCCGAATTCCGCCACCGCGCAATGATCCTTGATGAAGCGCGCATCCGAGGTGCCGCCGGTGGTCGAAAGCTCCGGCACCCGCCCTGTCGCGGCTTCCACAGCGCTCGCAATCAGCGTGCTGAGATCTCCCGGCGGGGTGAGAAACGCCTCTCCCGTCACGTGAATATCGAGCTCGTAATCGCCGCCCACTGCGGCGAACTCTTCATGCAGCCAAGCCGTCAGGCCGCTTGAGGTGTGCTCGTCGCTGAAGCGGATGTTGAACGCCGCCTCGGCCTTGGCCGGGATGACGTTGGTCGCTTCGTTGCCGGTATCGATGCTGGTGATCTCGATATTGCTCGGCTGAAAATGCGCGCTGCCGTCGTCGAGGCGCGCTTCGGTGAGCCGCGCGAGCATGGCGACGAGGCGGGGCAGCGGATTGTCGGCGAGATGGGGATAGGCGACATGGCCTTGCGTGCCGGTCACTCGCAAGCGCCCATTGATGCTGCCGCGCCGGCCGATCTTGATCATATCGCCGAGATGTTCGGGATTGGTCGGCTCGCCGACCAGGCAGACATCGAGCCGCTCACCCTTGGCGTCGAGCCATTCGAGCATCTTGCGCGTGCCGTTGATCGCCGGGCCTTCCTCGTCGCCGGTGATCAGCAGGCTGATCGAGCCGTCGAGATTCTTTTCGTGCTTGTCGAGAAAGCGCGCCGTGGCGGCGACGAAGGCGGCGATGGCGCCTTTCATGTCGCTCGCGCCCCGGCCGTAAAGCTTGCCGTCGCGCACCTCGGCCGAGAAGGGATCGTCCTGCCAGCCCGCCCGGTCGCCGACCGGAACCACGTCGGAATGGCCGGCAAAGCAGAAATTCGGCGCGGCGCTGCCGATGCGGGCGTAGAGATTATCGACCGGCGCACTCGACGGATCGTCGCCGAGAATGCGGTGGCAGGTGAAGCCGAGCTCTTCGAGCGCCGCCTGCAAAACGTCGAGCGCGCCCTCGTCCGCCGGCGTCACCGAGGGGCAGCGGATTAGGGCGCGGGCCAATTCCAGCGGCTGGTCGAGCCCCGGCATGGCGAATCAGCTCCGTAAAAGTTCGTTGATCGATGTTTTGCTGCGGGTCTGCGCGTCGACCCGTTTGACGATCACGGCGCAATAGAGGTTGGGCGTCACCCCGCCATCCGACTGGGTTTGCCCCGCCATGCTGCCCGCAACCACAACCGAATAGGCCGGCACCCGGCCGTAAAACACTTCGCCCGACTGGCGGTCGACGATGCGCGTCGAGGCGCCGAGATAGACGCCCATGCTGAGGACCGAGCCCTGCTCGACGATCACCCCTTCGGCGACCTCGCTGCGCGCGCCGATGAAGCAATCATCCTCGATGATCACCGGATTGGCCTGCAATGGCTCAAGGACGCCACCAATGCCGGCGCCGCCCGAGATGTGACAATTCTTGCCGATCTGCGCGCAACTGCCGATCGTCGCCCAGGTGTCGACCATGGTGCCCTCGTCGACATAGGCGCCGAGATTGACGAAACACGGCATCAGCACCACGCCGGGGGCGATATAGGCGGAGTTGCGCACGATCGCGCCGGGCACGGCGCGGAATCCGGCGGCGCGGAAATGCTCCTCGGTCCAGCCGGCGAATTTCGACGGCACCTTGTCGAACCAGGGCGTCTCCTCGCCGGGCCCGCCTGCGATCGCCATCATGTCGTTGAGGCGGAAGGAGAGCAGCACGGCCTTCTTGAGCCATTGGTTCACGGCCCAGCCGTCGGCGCCCTTTTCGCAGACCCGGAGCGCGCCGCCATCGAGCGCCTCCAGCGCGGCTTCCACCGCCTGGCGCTCCTCGCCCTTATTGTCCGGCGTCAGCGCGTCGCGCTCGTCCCAGGCGCGCTCGATGATCTCTTTCATTTGTTCCGGTTGCACAACCTTGTCTCCAAAAATTCGCGCTTAACCTAGCCGCCCGCCGCCGCCTGTCAACCGGACCGCCGCGCGCCGCCGGGGCGGTTAGGGGCCGTAAAGCGCGTTGTCGAGCCACGCCACGAGATTGTCGGTTTCGTAATCCGGCTTGGCCTCTTCATTGCCCGGCAGCACCCAATTACTGTCGCCGCGCACCCACACCGTGGTCATGCCGCGCGCCGCGGCGGGTACGAGGTTGCGCGCGATATCCTCGAAAAAGATCGATTCCGCCGGTTCGATCTCGAAGCGCTCGATCAGCGTGTCATAGGCCTCGGGGTAGGGCTTCGGCACATAATTGGCGGCGGCGATATCGTAGACATGCTCGAAATGATGCCCGACGCCGAGGCGGGCGAGGACTTTGCGCGAATAGGGCACATCGGCATTGGTGAAGATCAGTTTGCGCCCCGGCAGCCGGTCGAGGGCGGCTTCCAGCTCGGCGCTCGGCTCGAGCGGCGAAAAATCGATATCGTGGACGAATTCGAGGAATTCCTCGGGCGCCATGCCGCGCTGGGACATCAAGCCGTTCAGGGTGGTGCCATGCTCGCGAAAATAGGATTTTTGGATCTTTCGCGCTTCCAAACCGTCAACATCGAAGGTTTGCGCGATAAATTGGCCGATTCGAACGTCTATCTGGTCGAAAAGCCGGCATTTCGCCGGATAAAGCGTGTTATCCAGGTCGAAAATCCACGTATTTACGTGGCTTAGGTCGGCCTGGCAGGGGGATGCGGGCTGATTCATGAGAAATGCTTATATTTCAATGCTTGCCGGGCTGCAATCGGCGCCGCCGGGGGAAAGTATTTCTTAAACGTCCCCGGGGTAAAATCGGGGCCGATCAAGCACAGTATTCGCAGCTCCAGGTTCCTGGCATGGTGACAGGCAATTCCGCGTCGATGCGCGCCCGCGCGCTATGCCGCGATACAAATATTAGCGCCGGTAAAACCGGCCGCGCGGATGCGCCCAGGCGCGGGCCCGAGGCCACGAGATGAACACCCTCGTTCAGTCCGAAGCGAGACGGCCCGCCGGCGGCAGCGTGGCGGTGCCCGGCGCGCTCGAATTCATCGGCGCCGATCTTGCCCAGCATTATCCCGGCGCGCTTCTGCTGATCGATTCCGAGGGCCATGCCAAGGCGGTCAACAAACAGGGCGAGGATCTCGCTGCGGAGCTCAATGGCGAGCAGCACAGCTATTTGATCGCGCTCATCGCGCGCACCCAGGAAGCCCAGGCGGCGCAAACCGACTTCCTCGTCATGGGCGATTCCCGCGCTACCGTCACCATCGAGCTGACCGTTCTCCCGCTCATGGAGAGCGACAGTTTTCTGGTTCTCGGCAAGGACATCACGCTTGAGAAGAATCTGCGCGGCGCATTGGTCGAATCGCGCAAGCGCTACAAAGAGCTGATCGAGTGCTCCACCGATTTTGTTTGGGAAACCGATGGCGATGGCAGATTCGCTTTCGTGACCGCGCTCGGCGCGCTGGGATTCTCGGCGGATGTTCTGATCGGCCGCACCGCCCGCTCAATGGTCGACCGGCGCAAGCCGGTGCCGGAGCCGTTCCCCTTCGAGGCGCGCCAGCCGGCGGACCGGGCCGAGGTTTGGCTGCGCGATGCCACCGGCGAGCCCGCTTGCCTGCTGGTCTCCTGCGTGCCCATCGTTTCCGAGGACCAGCAGCATCTCGGCGCCCGCGGCGTGTGCCGCGACGTCACAGAAGCGCGCCGGCGCGACGATGCGCTGGCCAAGATCCGCGTGCGCGAGGCGATGTTCGCGACAATGGTGCGCACCATCCGCGACGAAGCCGACCCCAACCGGATGTTGAACACGGCGGCGCGGGTACTGGCCGAAGGTTTTTCGGCGGTCTCCTGCGTCATTTTCCGGGCCGGCAAGAAAGGCGCCGTCCACGAATCCGCGAGCTACGGTAAAGCGCCCATGGGCTCGGTGCCGGAACAGGTCGGCTCCATCGAGGATGGCGTGTGCGACATCGACATCGATCCCGGGGCCGAAGATCTGCGCGCCCTGGGCAAGCGCAACGGCGCGATCTTCATCTCCCGGTCCGACCGCCGCCGCTGGGCGACCGACGAACGGGCGCTTCTCGCCGGCGTGGCGGAGCGTATCGGCATCGCCATTCAGCAGGTCGATGCCCGCGAGGAATTGCTCACCCTGTCGCAAACCGACAGCCTCACCGGGGTCTATAACCGGCGCGCCTTTGTCGAGGCGGTCGAGCACGACATTGCCGCGCGGCGCAATTCCGAGGACCGTGCCGCGCTGTTTTATGTCGACCTCAACAATTTCAAGGGCGTTAATGACAGCCTCGGCCATCATCAGGGCGATGCGGCCTTGAAGGCCGCCGCCGAAATCATGGCCGAGAGTGCCGAAATCGGCGATCTGGTGGGCCGTATCGGCGGCGATGAATTCGCCATCTGGATCGATATCGACGAAGAATCGGAAGCGCTCGCGCGCGCCGCCAGCCTGGCGGACGCGGCGGCCAGTCTCGCGGATTATTCCGTCAATCTGCCGGCGCCGCTCGGCATGTCGATCGGCATCGCTCTGTTCGATCCGGCGACTGGCGAAGGCGTGGACGATTTGATGGCGCGCGCCGACCACGCGATGTACGCGGCCAAGCGCGACCCGGATCGGAATTTTGCGCTCGCTTCGCCGGCGGAACTGCCGGCACCGGAAGCGGCGGACCAGGTAACAGTGGGGACATAGCCATGGCGCAAATTGCTCAACCCGTTGCCCGCGCGATCGGCCGGGCGCTCAAATCCTCGAAGGCCGATATCGGTCCCAAGATGGATTATCCCGAGGCCAAGCGTGCCGCCTCTTCCGAGGATCCGACGGTCCGGCTCGACCTCGCCCAGCGACAGGATGCTCAGCCCGAGGTGCTCTACTATCTCGCCGAGGATGAAGAAGTCGGCGTGCGCCGCGCCGTGGCCAAAAATGAAGCGACGCCGCGTCAGGCGGATGCGCTGCTGGTCGACGATGTCGATGATGAGGTGCGGATCTCCCTGGCGCGCAAAATTTCGCGCCTCGCGCCCGATCTCAATACCGCGGCGCAGAGCTGGCTGCAGGAACTGACCCTGAAAATTCTCGACGATCTGTCGCAGGACGAATTGCCGCGGGTGCGCACGATTATCGCCGAGGAAATCCGCCATCTCGACAATTTGCCGCATGAGCTGATCCGCCGGCTGGCGGAGGATGCGGAACTGACGGTCTGTGCGCCGATCCTCGAATATTCGCCGCTTCTGAGCGATGACGATCTCCTCGAAATCATGGCGATCGGCCCGGTGAAGGGCGCGCTCAGCGCCATCTCCGCGCGCGAGGATCTCGGCCCGCGGCCGAGCGACGGCATTTCGGAAAGCGACGACCCCGACGCCATCGCCCAGCTCCTCGCCAATCCGAGCGCTCAGATCCGCGAGGACACCCTCGACCGCATCGTCGACCGTGCGCCGGAACAGCAGGGCTGGCACGACCCCCTGGTGCAGCGCGACGATCTCTCGCACCGCGCGCTCAAGAATATTGCGCGCTTCATCACCTCGTCGCTCCTTTCCGTGCTTGAGCAGCGCTACGATCTTGAGACCGGTACCACGCGCGAGATTGCCGACGCGGTGGACGAGCGATTGAGTGCCGACGGGCTCAACGAGGAAGGCCTGCCGCAATATCGCGCCGCCGACCTTTATGAGGAAGGCAAGCTCAACGACGACCAGGTGCAGACCGCGATCAAGCGCGGCGACCGGCGGTTCCTGATCGAGGCGCTGGCGCTCAAGACCGACTTCCCGACGGAGACCGTCGAGGGCGTGCTGTCTTCGCAGAGCCCGAGAATTCTCGTCGCGCTGTGCTGGAAGGCGGGCCTCTCCATGCGCACCGCGTTTCAGGCGCAGCTCAAGATCGCCCATATTCCTTCCAGCGACCTCATCAGCGCGCGCGACGGCCTGCATTATCCCTTCGCCGCCCCGGAGATGCGGGAAATCCTGCGCTTCGTGGCAGACTAGGCCGCCACCGGCGATTAGCCGGATTTTTCCTCGATATCGTGGGGTAGGTCTCGTCTATCCCCAAGATGTTGTGATATAAGCCGGCCATGAGCGCGCGGCAGGACTCCAAGAATATCCGCCCGATCGCCTTTTCGGAGGCATTGGGCGAGCGTTATCTCGCCTATGCGCTCTCGACCATCACGTCGCGCTCGCTGCCGGATGTGCGCGACGGCTTGAAGCCGGTTCAGCGCCGTCTCCTGTTCGCCATGCGCGAGCTCAAGCTCGACCCGGAATCGGGCTACAAGAAATGCGCCCGGGTGGTCGGCGATGTGATCGGCAAATATCACCCGCATGGCGATGTCGCGGTCTATGACGCCATGGTGCGCCTCGCCCAGAGCTTCGCGGTGCGTTGGCCGCTCGTCGAGGGGCATGGCAATTTCGGCAATATCGACGGCGATAACGCGGCGGCCATGCGCTACACCGAGGCGCGCCTGACCGATGTCGCCGTGGCGCTCCTCGAAGGCATCGGCGAGGACGCGGTTGAATTTCGCGATACCTATGACGGCGAGGAGCAGGAGCCCATCGTCCTGCCGGCGGCGTTTCCCAATTTGCTGGCCAATGGCGCGAACGGCATCGCCGTCGGCCTCGCCACCAGCATTCCGCCGCACAATGTCGGCGAGCTGTGCGCCGCGCTTCAGGTGCTGCTGAAGAATTCGCGCGTCTCGATCGCCGATCTCATCGCCTGCGTGCCGGGGCCGGATTTCCCCACCGGCGGCGTGCTGGTCGAGGGGCCGTCGGCGATCGCCGAGGCCTATGAAACCGGGCGCGGTTCGTTCCGCGTCCGCGCGCGCTGGGAGGTCGAGAAGACCGGGCGCGGGCAATATCAGATCGTCGTCACGGAAATCCCCTATCAGGTGCAGAAGGCGCGCCTGGTGGAGCGCATCGCCGAATTGCTGCAGGCGCGGAAATTGGCGCTCCTCGCCGATGTGCGCGACGAATCGGCGGACGATGTACGCCTCATCCTCGAGCCGAAGAGCCGGACCGTGGATGCCGGCATGCTGATGGAGACCATGTTCCGCCAGACCGAGCTCGAGACCCGCGTCTCGCTCAATATGAACCTGCTCGACGCATCCGGCGTGCCGGGGGTGATGAATCTGAAGCAGGTGCTCGCTGCTTTTCTCGATCACCGCTTCGACGTACTCCTGCGCCGTACCGCGCATCGCCTAGAGAAGATCGCCCACCGGCTGGAAGTGCTCGGCGGCTATCTCGTCGCCTATCTCAATCTCGACGAGGTGATCCAGATCATCCGCGAGGAGGACGAACCCAAGCCGAAACTGATGAAACGCTTCAAGATCAGCGATGTGCAGGCCGAGGCGATCCTCAATATGCGCTTGAGGTCGCTGCGCAAGCTCGAGGAAGTGGAGATCCGCAGCGAATTCGATGCGCTGAGTGCGGAGCAGGCGGACCTCAAGAAGCTGCAAGGCAGCAAGGCGCGGCAGAAGACGGTGCTGGCCAAGGAAATCGCCGAGATGAAGAAGCGATTCGGCGGGGCGACGGAGCTCGGCAAGCGGCGGACCGAAATCGGCACCCCGCCGGAGCCGGTGGAGATGCCGACCGAGGCCTTGATCGAGCGCGAGCCGGTGACCGTGCTGTGCTCCGCCAAGGGCTGGATCCGCGCCGCCAAGGGCCATCTCGATGCGGGTGCCGCGGTCAAATACAAGGAAGGCGACCGCGAGCGCTTCCGCTTCCATGCCGAGACCACCGACAAGCTCGTGCTGTTCGCCACCAATGGCCGGTTCTATACCCTCTCCTGCGGCAAGCTGCCCGGCGGGCGCGGCCTCGGCGAGCCGGTGCGCCTGATGATCGACCTGCCGAACGATCAGGATGTGGTGGCGCTCTTCGTCCACAAGCCGGGCCGGCGCCTGTTCGTCGCCTCAAGCGACGGGCGCGGCTTCGTCGCCGAGGAAGACGGCGTGCTGGCGGAAAAGCGTACCGGCAAGCAGGTGCTCAATCCGGGCAAGCAGGCCGAGGCCT
>CAZUVO010000161.1:0-8759 GCA_964623955.1 uncultured Rhizobiaceae bacterium | reverse complement strand
GAAATTGAGCGGTCACAAATTAGGTAAAGTATTAATTACATGGCGGCCTACGGCAAGGGATCGGAGAAGAAAACCGCCAACCGGCTCGCTGTTGCCGGCACAACTTACGATTCTGCGTGCCCGGACCGGGCCAACCGGTTGATTTCGGATGATGATATGGCGCAGGATCACGCCACTTCAAATCCCTGGCAACCGGCGCTTAACCCCTTGTTATTTAACTATTGAATTACTATATGCTGATTAAGTGGGCAGTCCGGGGCGCAGGCATTTCTCATCAGCGTCACAAATTTGACGCAATTGTCATGATAAAATTGCGCTAGCGAACCTGGCAAATGGGCGGTTGAGGCGTATGGCGACAAGCATTCCATCGATTAGAGACCAGAACGGCGTTTCGCAATATCTGCGCGAAATCCGCCAGTTCCCCATGCTCGAGCCGAATGAGGAATTCATGCTCGCCAAGCGTTGGCGCGAGCATGAGGATTCAGAGGCCGCCCATCGCCTGGTCACCAGCCATCTCCGCCTGGTGGCGAAAATCGCCATGGGCTATCGCGGCTATGGCCTGCCCGTCGGCGAGCTGATTTCCGAAGGCAATGTCGGCCTGATGCAGGCCGTCAAGCGCTTCGATCCGGATCGCGGTTTCCGTCTCGCGACCTATGCGATGTGGTGGATCCGCGCCTCGATCCAGGAATATATCCTGCACTCCTGGTCGCTGGTCAAAATCGGCACCACGGCGGCGCAGAAAAAACTGTTCTTCAATCTGCGCAAGATCAAAGGCCAGTTGGAAGCGATCGACGATGGCGACCTGTCGCCGGAGAATGTCGAATATATCGCGTCCGCCCTGAATGTGCCGGAGCGCGATGTGGTCTCGATGAACCGGCGCATGCTGGGGCCGGATCAGTCGCTCAATGCGCCGGTGCGCGAGGAGGGCGGCGGCGAGTGGCAGGATTGGCTCGAAAGTCCGGAAACGGATCAGGAAAGCGTGGTTCTCGAAAATCAGGAGCTGGCCCACCGCAGCGACCAATTGATGCGCGCGATGGACGTTCTGAACGAGCGCGAAAAACATATTCTGAGCGAGCGCCGTCTCAAGGAGGACCCCGCGACGCTCGAAGAGCTGAGCAAGGTCTACGGCATCTCGCGCGAGCGTGTGCGCCAGATCGAGGCGCGGGCTTTCGAAAAGCTGCAAAAGACCATGCAGAGCGCGGCGCAAAAAGAGCGTGACAGCGAGCGCGCCGCCGCGGCCAGCTTGTCCTAGCGCCCTACTCCGCTCCCCCAAGATAAGTTCCTATTGGCGCGATACGTCGCGGCGCCTCTGCTGTGGCCGGCCCGGCGGTTCTGCTATGCTGCGCCGGGCAGGCTTCAGAAGGCTCAAGGGGACGGCAAGAAATGTATGACGGCGACATAATCGATCCGCATCACCATTTGTGGGATTTGGCGAGCGGCTGGTATCCGTGGCTCACCACGGAGCGGCCGGATGAAATGGTGTTCGGCGACCCGGCGCCGCTGGCGCGGGATTATGTCATCCCGGATTATCTCGCCGATTGGGACGGGCTGCCGCTGGTCAAATCCGTGCACATCACGGCGGCCCATGCCGGCGGCGACGCCACCGCCGAAACCCGCTGGCTCCAGGAGCTCGCCGGCGCGCACGGCTATCCCCATGGCATCGTCGCCGGCGCGGCGCTGCAAGAGCCCGATGCGGCAGAGACCCTTGCCGCGCAAGCCGCGTTCGCCAATGTGCGCGGCATTCGCCAAATCGTGAGCTGGCACGAAAACCCGCGTTTCAATTTCAGCGAACGTTCCGACATCATGGCCGATGCGGCCTGGCGCACCGGCTTCGCCCTGTTAAGCAAATTCGGGCTCTCCTTCGACCTGATGCTGTTTCCGAGCCAATTGCCGGACGCGCTCGATCTCGCCCGCGCCTTCCCGGAGATCCGCATCATTGTCAATCACACCGGCAGCCCGGTGGACCGCGACGAAGCCGGCCTCGCCCGCTGGCGCGACGGCATGAAGGCGCTCGCCGCGGCGGATAATGTGGCGGTGAAGATTTCCGACCTCTGCGCCTATGACCATGATTGGACGGTGGCGAGCTTCCGGCCCTTCGTGCGCGACACCATCGAATGGTTCGGTGTGGAGCGCTGCATGTTCGCCAGCGATTTCCCCGTGGCACTTCTGCATGGCAGCGCACGGCAGATCTATTCGGCTTTCATGGAGATCGTCGCGGATCTCAGCGCCGACGAACAGCGCGCGCTGTTTCACGACAATGCGGTGAATTATTACCGGCTGGGATAACGCCTAGAGCAAATCCCGAGCAGGTGGAATCGCCTGCGACGACGCATTTGCTTTAATCAAAAACGAGATAGAACCGGTTGCGTGAGCGCAAGCGAACCCGACCGGTTCTAGATCAGGGCTCGGGCGGTTCGAGGTCCCATTCCTTGGCGAGCGCATCGTGCGCCGTTTGATAGCGCCGCATGCGCACCGTCAGGATCATCTCGAACACAATCTGCGTCAGCATCGGAAAGCCCATATGCATGAGCCAGCCGCCGGCGGCCAAGCCGTATATGGTGAGCCAGGCTTCGATGCTGGCGACCGGCGAGACGGCCATGCCACTGCCGGTGCTGTAAATGATGCTGTCCGCGACATAGGGAAGGATGCCGGCCGCATTGGTCACGCCCACGGTGCGAAAGAGATAGCGCCCCGGCCGGTTGTCGACGAGAAAGGCGACGAGCGCCGGCAGCATGCCGCCATAGAGCAGGATGAATGTGGGCAAGGCGATGATCGCCAGGCCGATGCCGCCCACCGTCAGCGCGCTCGCCACCGCTAAAATGATCAGACGTTGCTTGCGCACGCGCGCGCTCGCCGGCTGCACGGCGCTGCGGTATCGCTTATCCGTGTCGAAACTGCTCAAAACAGGCCTCCGCCGACGGAAGCGACGCAGGATGCCAGCAGGATGATACAGCCGACCACGAAGGCGCCGCGCCGGCCATAGGCCTGGGCGACCATCTGACGCGCGGCGAACAGCGACTGAAAGTGAACCATCATCTGTTCCTGGTGGTGTTGCCGGGCGACGGCATGAGCGTATTCCTGATGATCGACTTCCTGCTCATGGTGATCATTGACCAAATTCAGGAGCGCGCTCAAATCGCCGGATGCCATGATGGAAGCCATTTTTGCCGCAAGGCGCTGGCGCCGGCTGCGGCTGTAGAAGCCTTCGATCGCGGGCTGCAGGGTGGCGCCGATCCAACGCGCAAGATTGCGCATCGGCCCCTGACCGTGGAGTTTTTGAATGCGGGCAAAATGCGCCAGATCGGTGATGCAGTCCTGCGAGCCGATGGCGGCGCGCGACACTTCGTTGGCGGCGCGCTGCTGGTCGGGGACCGGCATATGGGTCGCGACGAACGCCATGATATGAGCATCGCGCGGACGTTCGGCCGGTATCTCGCCGCCCGCCGACAGCCGGTTCAAAGCCGGCAGCAATTCCTCGAGGATGCGCACCGTCTGGTCCCGCAACAGCGGGCTCTGGCACGGTATGCCCGGGTTCATTTCATAGAGGCAACGCTCGATCCCGGTGCCCCGCGCCGAGCCGCGCACAAATCCTTGAAAGCCGCGAAATTCGACCTTGGTCTCCTGGATGCGGGCTTTCGACCAATTTTCGGGCAGCCATTCGATTGCCAGCCCCTGCGCCAACATCGTCTCGATCGGCTTCTCCGCCTCGCGATCGCCCGACAATATCGCCTCCGCGACCGCGTCGCCGAAACCATCGAGCCTCACGGCGGCCCCGCCGAGATAGACCGGACCCTCCGGATCCATGATGCGGCACAATCGGGAGACCACGATATCGTCGACCTTGGCGCGCACTTTGTCGTCGTCGGTTCCGTCGCCGACAATCTTGCCGACCGCGTCGGCCAGGCGGATCTCGCCGAGGCTGCGTTCGAGCCAGCGGGTCAATTTCCCATCGGCGACAATCTTGCGCGCGGCTTCCGGGTGGCGCGACAGAGCATAGGCAGCGGCGCGCGGTGTCGAACATGACAGGCCTTCGATCTTGAGCGGGCGAATGCCGCTCTTGACGCGGTAGAACGGCCGCCGGCCGACCGAACGGCGGTTGATCCAGGCGCGCACCTGGTCGACGCTCCACCGCCCGTCCGCCTCGTCATAGAGCAGGCCCGAAAGCAAATCCTCCATATCGTGCGAACAGCGCAAGTTTTTTGTCAGGTGGCGAAACGAGCCTCGCTCGATACGCCGCATGATCCGCTCGGCGGCGTGCTGCTGCCCGGGCCACCGGCCGCTCAGAAGCGTGACCAGCGTAGCGCCCAGCGCGAACATATCGGCCGAGGGCGATGCCTCGCCCCGCCCGGCGGGCGATGCCATGGCGCATTCGATCGGCTCGAACGCGTCGGGCTGGTCGAACCCGGGCGGCGCGGTAAAGCACTCGCCGAGCGCCACGGGACTGTCCGGCATATCGCGGAAGAACAGATTGTCCGGCCTGATCGCGCGATGGGCGAGCCCGGCGCGATGGAGAGCGCGGAGCGTATCCTCAAGCGGCACGATCACGCGGTCGAGGATGGCGCGTTCGTCAAATGATTCCGCCAGTTTGTTGCCCCGCATCATGACCCGGCCACTCGTCGGGCGCTCGAGAACCAGCGCCATGCGCGTACGGTCCGCGGACGGCACGGCGACGGCGCCATGGGCAAAAATACGCAGCATGCCGCTGCCGCCGACCGAGGAGAAGCGATCGGCAAGCTCAAACCGGCCAAAGCTGTTGCGGTTCATAACCAGGGCAAACTGGTGGCGGGCGCGGCTTTCCAGATCATGCACGGCATAGCCATTCGCCTGTGGTGAATCGAAAGCGTTCAGCCGCTCGCCAAATTGAATTTCGTAGCGCCCGCCAACCAAGGCCGTGGCGCCCTCCATCTGCGCGGCGCCAGACTGGGGCGCATCGCCAGACTGGGGCGCGTCGCCAGACCGGGGCGCGTCATCAAGGTCGAATGCTGTTTCTTGTTCATCCATGGCTAGGGGAGCCACTCTCTTGCACGGGCACTTGCCGCCGCATCGGGCGACGGGCTTCAGGCCGTTACGGTGCAGAACATCTTTCTGGTCTTAAGTTTCTGACACAGGGCTTCGGCGCTTTTCTGATCGTTGAGCGGGCCCGCCTCGACGCGGAAATAAACGCCTTTGCCCGGACCCAGATCGACTTCATTCACCCGTGGCGACAATTCTCCCAGCAAGTCGCTATGGCGTTTCTTCAAATTCTTCCAGCCGCGCAGCGCGGCCTTTTCGGAACGGTAGGATGCGAGGTGAACATGCGCGCCGTCAGCGGCTGCGGGTTTCAAGGCCGCCTTTGGGGCGGGTGCGGCTTGCGGCGCCATATTCTTGGGCGCCGGCGTTTCACCTTGCGCCGCCAGGGGGGTGTTCGGCGCGGCCATGGCCATTCTCTCCGGGCTCCGCCCTTCCGGCATTGCCATGATCGGCGCCAGATCGTCGAGGATATGGTTGCGTTCCGCGCCATAGCCTTCAGGCGACAGCATGCCGCGTTGCAACAGCGATTCCAACGTGTCCAGGCGATTGGCAATTTCCGAAATTTCGGGAGAGATTTCGCCGTGACTGCGCTTCCAGGCGCCGCCGAGGCGCGCCATCAACTCGTCCTCGCTGATGAAGCCTTCGGCATAGAGATCCTGCAGAATGGATATGCGCTCGTCCATGCGCGAACGCCAGTCCGATTCAAGATTCTGTTTCGCCGGCTGGAGAGCGACCTCGACCGGGCTGTCGGCATTGCGCGCCGCACGCGCGATGACCTGCCGGTCGAGCGCGGCAAGATTGCGGCTTGCGATTTCAGTAATCGTCACCCCGACATTTTCGTCCTTCGAGGCGTGCTCGGCGATGGCGGTTGGGTTTTGCCGGATAATCGCGGCATAGACGGCGCGCGCCTCGTCTTCCCGTCCGGTCTGCTCGTACACCACAGCCATATTCAACAGTGCGAAGGGATTGCTCGGATTGATCAACAGCGCGGAATCGAGATAAATCTCGGCATAGGCGTAGTTGCCGGCCTCGATTTCCTCATATCCCTTGTTGACGAGGTTTTGGTCGCTTGGCGCTGGCTTGCCCAGGGTGGCGTCTTTGAACAATTGCGCCACATCGGGAATAGCCGAGGCGCAGCCGCTCAGCAGGAGCCCCGCAGCCAAAGCGCCGACCACCGCCATACTGAGAGCCAGGTCACGCCACCCGCGTTCCTTCGGCTCGCCGTCGCGCTCGTAATAAGCCATTCCCTCAACTCCATTCGCACTAAGGCGGGCGCGCGCGAATTTGCCGCGCCCGGCAAGGGATTCCAGCACAAACAGGCTTAATAATCGGTAAAACGCCGGCCCATGTTCAGGCGCCGCTTGCAGCCCCCGGTGAATCGGCCGCAAAGCCGCCGCTCCAGTTGCTTTTGCCGCCCCCGCAAGCTATGTGTGAGCCCCGCCGCCACCTGCGTCCCCATCGTCTAGTGGCCTAGGACATCGGCCTCTCACGCCGAAAACGGGGGTTCGAGTCCCCCTGGGGACGCCAATTATTTCAATCACTTAGCCTCATTTCTCCGAACGGTGACGCGCTAACCATGCGGCGCCCGGACTTGACTTGCCTTATCCACCGGCGAACCATGTGGCGTTATGATGCGCAAGACCGCCGGCGGAATACTCGTGCTATTGCTCGCCCTTGGCATGGCGGGGTGCGCCGGGCCGGATGTGGACCGCACGGCGGCCGGCTTCGATTACGAGGATTATTACGCCGATCTCAATAATTGCCGCGGTGGCGGCGCCTTCGGGGCCGCGTTGGAAACCACCGGCATCGGGCTCTGGGGCGGCCTCGTCGGCGCCTATCACGGGCTCTATCTTGGCGTGACTGCGAGCGAGAAAGCCGAAGGCATGATGTTCGGCGCCATCGTCGGCGCGGGCGCCGGCATCGGGATCGGTGCGGTCAATTCGATCCGGGAGTATAACAGCTACATCACCGACTGTTTGCGCGCCAAGGGCTATTCGCTGTCCTGACCGGTCCCCCGCGCCGACACGGCGGCCGGCGCGGGATGGCAACTGCGGCTATTTGCCGGGTTGCGGAACGATACGAATATAGGGCTTGGGAGATTTCCAGCCGTCGGGATATTTCTCTTTCGCCTGCTCGTCGGAAACCGCCGGCACGATGATCACATCCTCGCCCTGGTTCCAATTCACCGGCGTCGCGACTTGGTGCTGGGCCGTCAACTGGCAGGAATCCAGCAGGCGCAACACCTCGTCGAAATTGCGCCCGGTGCTCATCGGGTAGGTCAGCATCGCCTTGATCTTCTTGTCCGGTCCGATGACGAAGACGGAGCGCACCGTCGCATTGTCGACCGGCGTCCGCCCTTCGGAGCTCTCGCCGGCATCCGCCGGCAGCATGTCATAGGCCTTGGCAACCTTGAGCTCCGGGTCGCCGACCAGAGGATAGGTCACGGCATGTCCCTGGGTTTCCTCGATATCCTGCATCCATTTCGAATGATCACCGACCGCGTCGACGCTGAGGCCTAGAATCTTGCAATTGCGCTTGTCGAATTCCGGCTTGAGCCCGGCCATATAACCCAGCTCGGTCGTGCATACCGGCGTGAAATCCTTGGGGTGCGAAAAAAGGATCGCCCAGCCGTCGCCGATCCAATCGTGGAATTGAATAGTCCCGTCCGTCGTCTCGGCGGTAAAATCGGGTGCTTCATTGTTGATTCTCAGCGCCATCTTTTCCTCCTCGGTTTGTCCCTGGCTGTAATTCGGCGACAGAATGCCGTCGCCGTTCCCTTACTATGTCGGGTGACTTATTCCGCCGACAAGCACGCGGCGGGCTGATTTCTTGAGAAAATGCGGCGCCGGAGGGGCGCCTTGGCGTTGCGGGCTATGCCGCCTGGCCGGCGTTGGTCGGCGTTTTCGCCCCGGGGGATTTTCTCGCCACCACGATCCGTTCCGCCGGGAAACGTACGGTCACCGTGGTGCCGACGCCAAGCTCGCTCTGCAGGTCGAGCGAACCGCCGTGAATTTCGATGAGAGATTTGGTCAGCGGCAGGCCAAGCCCGGTGCCGTCATATTTGCGGTCGAGATCGCCATCGATCTGCTGGAAGGGGGTGAACGCTTTCGGAATGTCTTCGAGCGCGATGCCGATACCCGTATCGGCCACCTGGAAGACATATCCGCTGTCCAGGCTGTACCAGGCCCTGATCGTGATCGTGCCGCCGGACGGTGTGAACTTGACCGAATTGGACAGCAGGTTAATGAAGATCTGCTTGAACTTGCGCTCGTCGGCATGAAGCGCCGGCAAATTCCGTTCGGCGTCGCAAATAAGTTCGATACCGTTCTCCACGGCTTTCTTGCTCACCATCTTCAGGCAAGCCTCGATATTCGGCAACACGTAAATATCGGTCTCGAGCAACTCGACATCGCTCGATTCCGCTTTCGAGAGATCGAGAATGTCGCTGATGATATTCAGCAGGTGCGTGCCCGAGGCGTTGATGTCGCGGATATATTCGAGATAGGTCGGATTGTCGATCGTCCCGAGGGTCTGATCCGCGAGTATTTCCGAGAAGCCGATAATGGCGTTTAGAGGCGTGCGCAGCTCATGGCTCATATTGGCGAGAAATTCCGACTTCACGCGATTTGCGCGTTCCGCCTGATCGCGCGCCTGAATTAATTGCTGAGCCAATTCCTCCTGCTCGCGCGTCTGCTCGCTGAGGTATCTGTTGGCGCCTTCGAGCTCCGCCTCGGCATGTTTGAGCGACG
>CAZUVO010000160.1:0-8848 GCA_964623955.1 uncultured Rhizobiaceae bacterium | reverse complement strand
GAAGCCGAGTCCGAATCTGCAGAACCTTAACTTAATTGCAATATCTGTATGGATAAACGCTATGTGGTATGCAAGCGGGACGATGACTTCCTAGCTGTTGAACGTTGCGATGCTTGCTCAGAAGATACAGTTACCGACCAACAAGCCGCCGCATTGGCTGAAGCAGACAACATCGGCGTTAGTCACGAGTCTCCACACTACTTAACTGACCAGGAAAACCCAGATGATTGGGAACAAATGCACCAAAATACAAGAAAACCAGAGTAAAACGACCTACCGTGCCAGATCACAAGGAGAATTGTAATGAAGATTGTATTCAGCCGAAAAGGGTTTGATAGCGGCACAGGCGGCTTCCCGTCGCCCATCATCGACGGCAGGCCAATCAGCCTACCGATCCCTGCGAAGGATGAAGATAATATACGTTCGGTCACGACCTACGGCGATCTCGGCCTCGGGGAAATCGTTGAGCGCGTGACAAAGGAGCGGGTCAGCCGCTCAAGCTTGTGCCATTACGATCCCATGTTCGAGGGTGGGCGCTGCGCCTTCGGCCCAGGTACTAAATCCGCGCAAGGCCATCTGCGCAATAGCGGCGTCGCTGTCGGCGACGTATTCCTGTTCTTCGGGTTGTTTTCCGAGGAGGATGGACGCGACAAGCATCATCGCTTTTTTGGCTATCTTGAAGTGGGCAGTGTGAAAGCCCTCGGTGCCAAACCGAGCGCCGCCGACCAGCCGAAGGGCTTCTCCATCCGGCATCCACACACCATTGGCGACTGGCGCGCCAACAATACTCTCTACACCGGGAAAGGCTGCCTCGCATTAGCAACGCCGCCTGAGCTACGTCTTTCGCGAGTGGGCAAACCGCTGAGCTGCTGGCGCGTTCCGACTTGGCTCCGAACCGCCGGTTTGACCTTTCATGGAAACCCGGACCGATGGATCGGAGACGAAACGCTGAATGTCGTTGGGCGAGGGCAGGAGTTCGTTTCGGATATCTCTAAGGTGCCGGAGGCCATGGCTTGGCTCGAACATATAAAGTCAACCATTAGGGAAGGCGCTGACTTAGGGATCGCAAGCACTTCAGGGTTGCGATCACCTGCGATGGGCGGAAATTAGTATTCGACGCCCGAATGTATCGGCCGAGAATAATTATGAATCATGCGAGGCAAACTCTAAACGGGGGGCGGGACACTCTGAGTCACTCTTGGGCTTCCAGGGGGCGTTTGATCCGAGGCAAGGATCAAGGTCAATACGGCAAGATGTTTAAAGTGTGACACGCAAGATAAATGGAGAATCGTGTTACCGGCTAAGATAATTTAGATAGCTACTCGACGCTAAATGGAAGGCCACATCATGTTTTTTAAATCGCTTTTATCAGCCATAGCAATCACAGGACTGACCTTTTCAAATGTGTCAGCAGAGCCACTTGACGCCCAAGAAATTTTCCTTTCCGCCTCAGAATACACTGTGAAAGTGCGGGCGCGTATTGAAACGCCATTCATCGAGGATGAGGTTGGTGTATTCGACGGTGCCGGATTTCTTATCGATGCCGAACGGGGCTGGATACTTACCAACGCCCACGTTGTTGGTCGATCTCCTGCGATGATCTCGGCGGCATTTCAAGAATCGCCATTCGTCGATGCACGAAAGCTTTATGTCGATCCACATCTCGATATAGCGATACTAGAAATCGACGCCGGAAATAGCGCTCGTACAGCGGCACCTCTCGAATGCGACGACTCCCCATCGGTAGGCCACCCTGTGGGTGCGTTCGGGCATCCATGGGGTCTCGAGTTTACAGGGACCAGAGGCATAGTCTCCGGTGTGACCACCGATTTCGGAGGAACCTTCATCCGCATGGACGCTGCGATCAATCCTGGCAACTCTGGAGGGCCGCTGATCAGTTTAAGCACCGGCCGCGTTTTGGGGGTCAGTGTTGCGAGTAGTGCCGAGGAGGATGATCAGAACACCAACTTCGCCGTTCCCATGGTGTTCGTATGTCGGATAATTGATATCCTGAGGTCTGGCGGCGATCCATCACCGCCCCGCCTCCCCGTTGCGTTTCTAACTTCGTTGCGTGACCGTGATGCCTTGATTGTGGCCAGAACCTATCTGCCGGAAGGGCTGCTCGATCTGCGACCAGGTGACGAAATAGTCGGAGTTCCAGGTGACAATTATATTTATAATGAGACACAGCTAATTGATTCGGTTCGGGGTCAATTGGACGAGGTGCATTTGGACATCCTTAGGGACGGCCAAAGTATTTCGATCTCTGGGCGGATGGACCCTGAGCCACTCATAACCGAGCGAGCGGGCATCCTCGTCTCCGGCCTTCTGATCGGCCGCACGACGAAACGAGATTCGGCGGTTCTTGGCACGAATAATGGCCTGATGGTGCATAACGTCGAGTGGGGATCCATAGGTGACGATCTAGAATTTAATTACTGGGATATATTGACCACCGTTGATGGTCAGCACTACGACGATCCGAAAGTGCTCTTCATGGATCTCCAGAATGCACAAGATTCCGGGCATTCCGTATCAGTCGAGATACTTAGGTTCGGCGAGGGAGAGGCAATTTTTGACTTTCTGAGAAGAGAACTTCCGATAGAGGACTTGGAATCGATCACCGGCCAATGATCGCATGGCCGATGTCGTACATGAAGCCGAAGAAAAACTGAGAAAGCGCCGCTACCACGATTGAAGGGCAAGCCGAATGACAATCGAGTTCAAAATATCTGATATTATTCCTGCCACTCCTAAAATGATCTATGACGCATGGCTCAGCAGCTCTGGGCACAGTCAGATGACAGGCAGCGTCGCCCATGCTTCACACGAGATAGGGTTCGTGTTCGACTCCTGGGATGGGTATATCAGCGGGACGAATGTGGCTTTGGAAACTGGCAAACGGATTGTCCAGTCATGGCGTACTGACCAGTTCGACGATGAACATCCTGATTCTCAGATCGAGATCACATTAGAACCCGTAAGCGGTGGAACGCTTTTGACCTTGCTTCACACGAGCGTGCCAGACGGCCAGGGCCATTACGAGCAGGGTTGGCAAACTCACTACTTCGATCCGATGAAAGCATTTTTCGGTTCATAGTCCGCGCTGCTGCGTCGGTATCTCGATACCCCCACATCTCTGTAAAATTTTACGAATAACGTGGCTCAGTTATAGGGGGGCAGGACAATTGGCTCCCTCGGGCAGTTTTTCCTTGGTTCTAAATGGACATATCTTGCCTCGATTTCGGGGCGGGAAAAGAGAATATCGGCTCCCCAGTTATGCGGGACCAATTCCCCAGTAATCCACGGGCGTGCCAAGGGTAGGAATCTAAATCAATTATCCATTTCCCTGGCACGCCCAATTCGAAATTCGGGATCACCGCCGTCGGTAATTCCCGCAGCCGGCCATATCACGGTCGGCCTAGTGGGCACCGATCGGGTTCGCCGACATCCCCACCTCGCCATTGATCCGCCCCTGCCGACGGCTTCTCCGGCGCTCCCGGCGCTTATCGGGTCCCGGTCCCCAAGTACACGGGTCAGGTGCCTCCGCCCGGCACATGACCCACGAATAATTCCAACGGCGAGAATGCCGATCTGCACTTATTCATCCGACCCCATCAAAACCCTCTCCGAAATCCGCCGGAATTCATTGAGAATCTCGCCGTGGTTCTGCGCGAGATATCGCGAGATCTCCTGGTTCTCGACAAGGGTGACGAGGTAGCCGCGCGCCAGAACCAGGTTTAGGTGGTCGGGACCGTAGCTGTCCTCGATCAGCTTCATTTCGCGCTGCAGCTTGGCCATCTCGGTTTCCATCCGTGCGATCTGTTCGGCTGAGATGCCTTTGAAGCTCTTTGGCTTGTCCGAATCGATGAGCTGATCCTGGGGTGTCGCAGCCAAGAGCGCCTTTGAATAGCTGACCGAGTAATTGTCCATTGCGATCATCAGCTCGGCGACTTCG
The DNA here is from genome assembly GCA_964623955.1 of uncultured Rhizobiaceae bacterium. Classification (GTDB taxonomy): domain Bacteria; phylum Pseudomonadota; class Alphaproteobacteria; order UBA828; family UBA828; genus PTKB01. Next base: position 4,890 of record CAZUVO010000160.1, on the reverse strand, counting down.
ATCTGACGCAACGGTTTCATCCTCTTGAGAGACTGGAAGCTGCCGGTCGGGCAGTGCTTGTCCTTTAGGAGCTCGGCTGTCTCAGGGCAGATGCCCTCGAGCAGGGACCTCTTCTGACGGATGTTCGAGACATTAATATCTAGCGCTCTGGCGATTCGCTCTTGAGGAACGCCTCGTTCGATCGCCTTCAAGATCATCTTGTGCTCCTGAATCGTCGCCAGCCGGTTGATCCGTTTATTATAGGTGAAGGCCTCATCTTCGGTCGCGACGAGACAGTTCACCCCCGGGGCGCTATGTTCCTTCAGGGCCTCGATCCGCAGATGACCATCGAGCAGTAAAAACTTACCCGATTTGTCGCGATCCCGAACAACGACAGGCGGCTCGATGATTCCGACCTCACGGATTGATGCGGCTATCTGGAGATATTTTTTGCTCTTCAAGACCCGCTTATGAAGCTGCTTCACCGGAAAGATATCGGAAAACTCGATGAACACGCTCTCTGGCTCGAACGCTGTGCCGATCTTTTTCGCCACGACTATTGGGTGCCTCGTACAGCGACCAGATCGGCCAGCGGGCGCGGCATCGTCGCCAAGCCCTCGGCGCGCAACAGAGTCAGAAAATTCTCATCGGCGAGCAACCGTCGCATCGCCTCGACGACAAATAACAGTCGATTCTGGGCAATTTCAGCCTTCCTGATCATCAGACGCTGGCGGTCGGCCTCTCTTTCGTAGGCACGCACGAGTGCTTCAGACGAGATTCGTTGCCGCGTTGCCCCGGGCCCTCTGCAATGTACCGTTTTCCCTGCCTTCTGCCGTCGTTCCACCAATCGCTTGGCGATTAGCAGCTTCTTGCCGCGCAACAGACCATTCTGATAGGCCTGAGCGAGAGCTTCCTGAACGCCGTCCTCGTCGGCTTCCGCGATGTCGATGGCGACACTGACAGGAATCTGTCCGGTCTCTACCGCGGTCAAGAGCCTTTCCTCACCCTCTTCCAGGAGATGGCGAATTGAATGCACATATTCGTAAGAGAGTCCGGTCTTGGCGGCAATTTCCTTGTCGGAATTTCCGCGATTCCCGAGTTCGCCGATGTCGTGTAGCAGCTCCAATGGGCGATGCTGCCGCCTCGCGAGGTTTTCAACCAGACTCATGATCAGGCTGTCCTCCTCGGTAACATCGACGACGATGGCCGGGATCTCGCGCTCTCCCAAGGAGATGAAGGCCTCTAACCTGCCTTGCCCACAGACAAGTTTGTAAGGCGCCTCGTCTTCGCCGTTGTCGTGCCGGCTGACGGTGATCGGCTTCTTGAGGCCGACCTTCGATATGCTATCGACGATCTGGCGAAAGATTTTCCGACTCCGAATGCGCGGGTTGATGATCGCAATTTGGTCTACTGGGATCATTTCAACGGTGATGGTTTCCTGCGCATCCGTCATATAGCAATCTCCGTAATCATCACGCGCTCAGCCATAGCTAAGAAGAAATCCAGGGTGTCGTACCGAAAGGCATCGAGCATGAGGCCATTTTCCTCGGCCAATCGGATCCGGTCGGTTGCCATATCAAAGAGCGGTAGCAAGTAGTAATCGAGCGGGGCTTTGTTCGCCTCGTCCATGCGAAGGGCGACGGTGATGTCCGGTGCCAGACCCATATCGAGGCGGATTTTCCAGCGCGGCAGGCCAGCGGGCGTCTGTTGGCAGCGGGCGATGACAATGGACGTCGTAAATTCGCCGTTCACGGTCAGGAGATCGGTGGCCGGGCTCCGGGAAATACACCCACCAAGGTCTTCGATCGTGGCAATCGTGTCTGATACGACCTCGCCATGCAGCTGGCGGAGGGTGCGGTTGATCTCGATGTACCGATAGTCTCGGTTTGGCTCGAACCCGACCAGTTCATATGCCCGAATCAAGCTGCCAAAGCGGCGCTGGTATGAACCGCTCGAGGGCATATTTTCGGATTCATCGATGATGATCCCGGATAGATAGCCGTGGTGATCAAACAGGCGCCTGAGTCGCTCGATCATCTCTTCGTCCGAATACCGCCGATTGCGCTCTCGGATCATCCCCTGTGCTGTGAAGAAGATCTGCGGATCAGCGATCGCCTCGAAGGCGTTATCGGCCCGGATCCACATCTCTGGGCTGTTTTCAACCCGTTTCTTCTTCAGCTTGAAGGAGCGACGGTTATAGACATTGTTGCCGATGTACTTCTCGTTCGTGAGAACCTGATGAACGGTGCCGCGGCTCCAGGGCCGACCCAGATCGGTCACGATGCCGCGCTCGTTGAGGCAGGCGGCGATCTCGCTCTCGACCTTTCCGCCGTCCACGAACTGGCGGTAGATCCACCGAACGGTCTCGAGTTCCTCCTCCGGACCGGGGACCAGAACCACACGATCGGTTTGCAGACTTTTGTGTTCGCCGAATTGGAGAATGCCTTGGGCGATGCCATTCTGATCGATCCGCATCCGGCGGAGCCCAAAGCCGGCCATCCCGCCCTGGCGATAGCCGAGTTCGATGAGCCGGCACTGACCGGCGAAGACCTTCGCTGAGAGTTCACGGCTATACTCCCCCGCCATGGCGCGTTTGACGCCTTTGACGATGGTCGAGACGGGACTGCCGTCGTTGTCGAATTGTTCGGCGCAATAATGAACGGAGATGCCGCTGCGGCGACAGATGTACTCGTAATAGGCGCTTTCGTCGGCGTCCTGGAACCGGCCCCAGCGGCTGATATCGTAAACCAGAATGACGTCGAAATCGGTCGCGCCACCCTCAACGTCGTCGATCAGCCGCCTCAGCCCATCGCGTCCCTCGATTTTTAGACCACTCTTCCCCGCATCTGAATAGGTTCGGACGATCTCCATATGACGACGTTCCGCGTATACGCGGATCGCGTCGCCCTGGTTTTCGGTCGAATATTTCTGATGCTCGGTCGACATGCGAACATATTCGACAGCTCGGATCTTATCGGTTTCTGAGTCGCCAGAAATGTTCGATTCTGTATCTGACTGTTCAACCAATTCGATTTCCCGACTTATGTGCTCTCGCGCTCTCCATCGCAGACGCTGTCCTGCCTTTTCGAATCGAAACGGGCGCGCGACAGGCCGGTGATCATCTCCGTGTTTTCAAACCTTAAACACGGAGAATTGGAATGTCGTTTCGTAAAAAGGTCCGAAAATTTCGGCCCGTTTCTGGAAAAACTTTTCCGAGTTCGTCTGGTACAGTTCCAGAATTGGAAGTCTATAATTTCACCACCGTCATCGCCGAGACCTTACGCCATGAGTTCGGCGGAACCGCCAGGTCTGTCAAAACGGTGATGGGCTATACCGGCGCCGGTGAGCGCACGGTCAAGAACTGGTTTGAGGGCAAGAATGGCCCCAACGGCGAAAACCTTGTCGAGCTTATGCGTCATTCCGACGAAGTCCTCGAGGTGATGCTTATGATGGCGGGCAGAGAAGATGTCCTGGCTGGAAAGGTGCTGGTCGACGTTCGCGATAAATTGGTCGAGATGCTCGAGTTTATCGATCAGCTGCGAGTTGATGATTCCGCCTCGGATTGATCCCCTGATTAGAGGCTGAATCGCGGAGCGCACAGGGGGGCGAGGCGGGATTGCTTGTAATAAGCCTCATAAAAACAGGCCGCTTCGCGCGCTCCTCCTTGTTTCCTCTTTTCAACGATATTTGACCGGTTAAAGTGGGCATTCGCGGAGACTGGTCTGGACTAAGTTCACCGCGATTCTTACTGCTGCAGACCCATAGCCAGACTGGAACCAGGCTCAAAGCCCCCGTTTCAGGGGGCTCTCCGCGGGCTCATTTCGCGGTCATTCCGTTGGCGGCTGCGCCTATTGGATTCCTAGAAGCTTGCACTGTGCCTGCCAGTACGCGGGCAGCTTCAGACGCTTGATATGGGAAAGTGTGAGATCGGGTTCTGTGCGCCCTTCAATGATAGCGGTTACGATTTCCGGGGCGAGGAACGCCAGCGGTAATATGCGGCTGACATGGCTGCGATCTACGTTGTGGCGTACGGAAAGCTCGACAACCGATTCGACTTCACCGGATTGAAGTTCAGAAAACCAATTTCGGGCCGATGCAATGGCCGCTATTAGCGAGGTGTCCGGTTTGGCATCCTCGGGCGCAATGGCAGGGAACTCTATCGCTTGGAATAAGCTTCGCACTTGCGTTCCGGCCTTTTTTTGAATATAGTATCCACATAACGGATATACGTGAGCGGGCAGGGCATGGATCTTCGCATTGCAATCGATACGGGCGGCACCTTCACCGATGTGGTCGCCATCAACGAGGCGACCGGGGCGCAGCACGCCATCAAGACGCCGAGCACGCCGAGCGATCCGAGCGTCGGTCTTCTCACCGGTTTGCGTAAAGCCGCCGAGGCGGCGGGCGGCTCGCCGGCGGAGGTCAGCCATGTGCTGCACGGCTCGACGACGGCGACCAATGCGGTTTTGGAGCACAAGTTCGAAGGCCTTGGCCTGCTGGTGACCGACGGCTTCCGCCACATTATCGAAATCGCGCGCCAATCGGTGCCGGATGGCTATGGCAATTCCTTCTTCTGGGTCAAGCCGCCGCGCCTGGTGCCGCTGCATTTGGTGCGCGAGGTAACGGGACGGCTCGATTTTGAAGGCAATGAATTGACGCCGCTCGACGAAGAGAGTGTGGTCGCGGCGGTCGAGCAGTTGGTCGCCGATGGCGTGACGCGGCTTGGCGTCTGCCTGCTCCACTCCTATGCCGATGCCGGCCACGAGCAACGCGTCGGCGAGATTGTCGCCAAGCATTTCCCGCAGCTCTTCGTCTCGCTGTCCTCCACCGTGCTGCCGGAATACCGCGAATATGAGCGCGCCATGACGACCCTGATCGACGTCATGGTGAAGCCCTATTGCAAGACCTATC
>CAZUVO010000159.1:0-8941 GCA_964623955.1 uncultured Rhizobiaceae bacterium | reverse complement strand
TGAACAATATCCGCACCGACGAAGTGACTCCGCATATCGCCGGCGGAACCTTGGGCGCCTTCGCCCGCATTTCCGCGATGCTGCTGACCGGCCTTGCCGTCGCAATCATCGCCCTGTTCTTTATCCTGCCCGAGCCCACCGGGTTGGGTCTGCCGCCCTGGACCAAATGGTTCGTCCTCCTGGCCGCCATCGTCGCGACCGTGCTCGGCCTCTACTATGTGTGCTTTTTCGTGCGCGGCAATCTCAAGCGCCAGTACGGCATTTTCAAGAACAAGCACACCTGGGTCATGAGCGTCGTCTACACCATGACCTTCGGCTCCTTTATCGGCTACTCGGCGGCATTTCCCCTCGCCATCAAGGTCGTCTTTGGATTTCAGCATCTCGAGGTCGACGGCGTGGTGACCCATGACACGCTGAACCCGAACGGCCCGAGCGCGCTGATGTATGCCTGGATGGGCCCCTTCATCGGCGCCCTGATCCGCCCCATCGGCGGCTGGATTTCGGATAAGATCGGCGGCGCCAAGGTCACCATGGTGATCACCATCGTGATGATCCTGAGCGCGCTCGGCGTGTCCTATTTCATGCAGGCCGCCTATCAGTCGGCCACGCCCGAGGATTATTTCGTGCCGTTCTTCCTGCTGTTCCTGCTGCTGTTCGCCGGCACCGGCATCGGCAACGGCTCGACCTTCCGCACCATCGCCATGATTTTTCCCAAGGAGCAGGCGGGGCCGGCGCTGGGCTGGACATCGGCGGTCGCCGCCTATGGCGCGTTTATCATTCCCCAGGTGTTCGGCGAACAGATCAAGGCGGCGACACCCGAATACGCGCTTTACGTCTTTGCCCTCTTTTACGCCATTTGCCTGGTGCTGAATTGGTGGTTCTACCTTGGCCCCAAGCGGGAATTCGACAATCCCTAGATTGGGCATTGCCTTATGCCGGCGCCCTTAAGCTCTTGGCCGGCGAGCAGACGGTATATTGCTTGGCTCAAAGTGCAAACGGCGGCATTCGCGGCAATAGCCCGCCTTCGCACTAATCTTCCTTCGGCTCGCTTACCGGCGTAAGCCAGCCGAAGCTCGAAGGGCGAAGACTGGCGGAGGGGGAGGGATTCGAACCCTCGGTACACTCGCGTGTACAACGGTTTTCGAGACCGCCCCGTTCGACCACTCCGGCACCCCTCCGTGATCGTCCTCTGGGACGAAGGACTACATAAACCACCGGCCTCGCGGCGGCAAGCAGGGCGGCGCGGAGAGGGGCGGAAATCAGGGATATTCATTGCCGCCAAACATTGACAGCATCGCCTGCCGCGCTATAGTGCCGCGCCCAGGCTGCCAGAGCCTCGATTAACACTTATTTCGGAAGCCGAATACCATGTTCGCTGTAATCAAGACCGGCGGGAAGCAATACCGCGTTGCACCGCGCGACGTTATCGAAGTCGAGCGGCTGTCATCGCCCGCCGGCGAGGTCGTGGAGCTGACCGACGTGCTGGCCATGGGCCGGGACGAGGGCGTGACGCTCGGCCAGCCTCTGGTCGAAGGCGCGCGTGTCGCGGCCACCGTGCTGGAGCATCGCCGGGCCGACAAGATCATCGTTTTCCGCAAATTGCGGCGTAAGAACTACCGCCGCACCCGGGGCCACCGGCAGAATCAGACGGTTCTGCGTATCGAAGAGATCCTGGCCGCCGGCGAAACCTTTACGCCGCCCAAGCCGGAGCCGAAAAAGAAATCGGCCAAGGCGAAGAAGCCGGCCAAGAAGCGCGCCGCGGCGAAGAAGCCGGCCAAATCCGGCACCGCTAAGCCCAAGGCCGCAACCAAGCCCAAGGCAGAAGCCAAGCCCAAGGCAGAAGCCAAGCCCAAGGCAGAAGCCAAGCCCAAGGCAGCCGCCAAACCGAAGGCGAAATCCGCCACAGCGAAGAAGCCGGCGGCTAAGAATAAGCCTGCGGCAAAAGACGATAAGAGCACGTCCAAAGATGAGGAGACGTCGTAATGGCACATAAAAAGGCAGGCGGCAGTTCACGCAATGGCCGCGATACGGCGGGCCGGCGCCTCGGCATCAAGAAATATGGCGGCGAATCCGTGCTTGCCGGCAATATCATCGCACGCCAGCGCGGCACGAAATGGCATCCCGGCGAGAATGTCGGCATGGGCCGCGATCACACGCTCTTCGCTCTCACCGAAGGCCGGGTGAGGTTCATCAACAAATCGGGCGGCAAATCCGTGGTCAATGTGGAGCCGGCTGGCTAGCCCTTACATTCCGGCGCCATGCTGATAAGGGAGCGGCGCGCCGCTCCCTTTTATTTTGTAATATAGGACAAGCTGCCCGGCAGAGAATTCTCATGCGCTTTTTGGATCAGGCCAAAATCTATGTGGCGAGCGGCGCCGGCGGGGACGGCTGCGTCGGCTTCCGGCGCGAGCGCAACGAGCCGCGCGGCGGGCCGGACGGCGGCAATGGCGGGCGTGGCGGCTCGGTGGTGGCGCTGGGCACGGCGGAGCTCAACACCCTGATCGATTTTCGCTTCAAGCAGCATTTTCGCGCCAAGCGCGGCCGCCATGGCCAGGGCGCCCAGCGCACCGGCGCCGACTCGCCGGATCTCGTCATCGAGGTGCCGCTCGGCACCGAGTTGCTCGAGGAGGACAACGACACCCTGATTGCCGATATCACCCGGCCCGGCCAGCGCGTCGTGCTGGCCCAGGGCGGCGATGGCGGCTATGGCAACAGCCACTACAAATCCTCCACCAATCGGGCGCCGCGGCGCGCCGATTCGGGCCAGGAGGGGCAGGAGCGTTGGGTGTGGCTGCGCCTCAAATTGCTCGCCGATGCCGGCATTATCGGCCTCCCCAATGCCGGCAAATCGACCTTTCTTGCCGCCGTCACACAGGCCAAGCCGAAGATCGCCGACTACCCCTTCACCACCCTCAGCCCCGGGCTCGGCGTAGTGGTGGTGGACGAACATGATTTCGTGCTTGCCGATATTCCCGGGCTGATCGAGGGCGCCCATGAGGGCGCCGGCCTGGGCGACCGGTTTCTCGGCCATGTCGAGCGCTGTGCCGTGCTGCTCCATCTCGTCGATGGCACGGAAGAAGACCCCGCCGCCGCCTACCGCACGGTGCGCGAAGAACTCTCCGCATATGGCGAAGGCCTGGCGGACAAGCCGGAAATCGTCTGCCTCAGCAAATGCGATGCCCTCGACGCGGCGGCGCGGGACGCGCGGCTTGAGGCCCTGGCCGCCGCCGTGGGCGCTCCGGTTGCCGCGATGTCCGGCGTTTCGGGAGAGGGCACGGAAGATGCGCTGCGCGGATTGTGGCGCGCCATCGCCGAAAACAAGCGCGTATCGGCGGACGCCGCTCAAGATACCAAAAAGCGGGAGTATGATCCGCTGGTCGGTATCTCGTGACTCCGCGCCTCAGCGCCGCGCGCCGTCTGGTCATTAAGATGGGCTCCGCTCTTTTGGTTGACGAGGCGGAGGGCGCCATTCATCAGGCGCGGCTTGCCGGGCTTGCCGCCGATGTCGCGGAATTGCGCGCCGGCGGCACCGAAGTGATGATCGTGACCTCGGGCGCCATCGCGGTTGGCCGGCGCCATCTCGGCTTTGCCCCGGGGCCGCTCAAGCTCGAGGAAAAACAGGCCGCCGCCGCCTGCGGCCAAATTCGCCTGGCCCACGCCTATCAGGAAGCGCTGGCGGCGCACGATATTACAGTGGCGCAGATCCTGCTGACGATCGACGACACCGAGGAGCGCCGGCGCTATCTCAACGCGCACAATACCATCACCACCCTGCTGGAAGCCGGCGCGGTGCCGATCATCAATGAGAACGACACTGTCGCCACGGCGGAAATCCGCTTCGGCGACAATGACCGCCTGGCGGCCCGGGTGGCGGCCATGATGAGCGCCGATACGCTGCTGCTGCTGTCCAATATCGACGGCATGTATGATTCCGATCCCACCCGAAGCGCGGATGCAAATTGGATACCGCGCATCGATAGCATCACGCCGGAGATCGAGGCGGCGGCGGGCGTGGCGGGCTCAGCCGATGCCTCCGGCGGCATGCAGACCAAACTGGCGGCGGCGCGCATCAGCATGGCGGCGGGCTGCAAAATGGTCATTGCCCGCGGCGATGTCGACCGCCCCGTGCGGGAAATCGAAAACGGCGCGCGCTGCACCTGGTTCGTTACCGAGGCAACGCCCCGCGCAGCGCGTAAACAATGGATTGCCGGCAGCCTGCAGCCGCGCGGCGCGCTCATCATCGATGCCGGCGCCGAGAAGGCGCTTGCCACCGGCCGCAGCCTGTTGCCCGCCGGCGTCAGCGCCGTCGAAGGCAATTTTCAGCGCGGCGAAGCCGTGACCGTAAACGGCCCGTCCGGCACCCTGATCGGGCGCGGTCTTTCGGCTTATTCGGCGGAAGATGCGCGCCGCATCATGGGCCACAAAACGGGTGAAATAGAGAGCATACTCGGATACCGTGGACGCGACGCAATTATTCACCGGGACGATCTGGTGCTGGAAAAGGGTGCCTGAGATGAGCGCCGTAAAATCGATCGAAATCAACGGAATCGAAGCGGAAATGGCCGCGCTCGGCGCCCATGCGGGCGCCGCCGCCCATGCGCTGGCGACCACGACCGCCGCTCAGCGCCGCGCCGCTATCGAAGCCGCCGCGGACGCCCTGGCGGCGGGATGCGATGAAATTCTCGCAGCCAATGCCGAGGATATGGCCGATGCCCGCGCGGCGAAACTGAACGCCGCCATGCTCGACCGATTGGCGCTTGATGCCGGGCGCGTCGACGGCATGGTCGCCGGTATGCGCGAAGTGGCGGCGCTCGACGATCCGGTCGGCCGCGTGCTTGGCGAGTGGACGCGGCCCAATGGTTTGCGCATCCAGCGTGTCTCGATACCGATCGGTGTGATCGGCATCATCTATGAATCGCGGCCCAATGTGACCGCCGATGCCGGCGTGCTCTGTCTGATGTCGGGCAATGCCGCCATCCTGCGCTGCGGCTCGGAAAGCTTCCGCACCTCGGGCGTCATCGCCGATTGCCTCCGGCGCGGCCTGCAAGCGGCCGGTTTGCCGGAGGATTGCATTCAACTCGTGCCCACCAAGGAGCGCGCCGCGGTCGGAATTCTTCTCACCATGGACGAGGATGTTGACATCATCGTGCCGCGCGGCGGGCGCTCGCTGATCGAGCGGGTGAAAGAAGATAGCCGGATCCCGGTGCTCGCCCATCTTGACGGCATTTGCCATGTCTATGTTCACGCCGCGGCGGATGCGGAGAAAGCCCGCGATGTGACCCACAACGCGAAAATGCGCCGCACCGGCATTTGCGGCGCCGCGGAGACGCTGCTGATCGACCGCGCTGCGCTCGCCATGCTGCCGAATATTCTGGCCCTCCTGCATGAGGCGGGCTGCGAGGTACGCGGCGACGCCGAAGTTTGCGATATCGATGCCCAGGCCGTCGCGGCGAGTGAGGTGGATTGGGACACCGAATATCTTGACGCCATCATCTCGGTCGGCGTCGTCGACGGGTTGGACGCGGCCATCGCCCATGTCAATCGCCATGGCTCGCACCATACCGATGCCATTATCAGCGAAGACGGGACCGCTGCCGAGCGTTTCCTGAACGAGGTCGACAGCGCCATCGTCGTGCACAATGCCTCGACGCAATATGCCGATGGCGGCGAGTTCGGCATGGGCGCGGAAATCGGCATTTCCAATGGCAAGCTGCATGCCCGCGGGCCGGTCGGCGTCGAGCAATTGACGACCTATAAATACAAGGTCCATGGCAACGGCCAGGTGCGCCCCTGAAACCGCTGAAACCCCTGAAGCGCCCGCCCACGCGCGCCCGCCACCGACGGACGCCCGCTGCCGCCCCGCCCCGCGGCCGCAAGATCGGCTTGTTCGGCGGCTCCTTCAATCCGGCCCATGCGGGCCATCTCCATGTCAGCCGGCAAGCCATCAACCGGCTCGGCCGCAGAACCCGCTCAAACCGGTGGCTGGCATGGCACCCTTCGAGGAGCGCTTGGCAGCGGCCAAGCGCCAGGCGCGGCACCCGGCGATCCGTGTCAGCGATTGCGAGCAGCGCTATGGCTGCCAATACACCGCCGATACCATCCGCCGTCTCACGCGTGATCATCCGCGCGACCGCTTCGTGTGGATCATGGGCGCCGACAATCTGGCCGATTTCGTGCGCTGGCGGCGCTGGCAGGAGATCTTCCAGGCGCTTCCCATTGCGATCTTCGACCGCCGGTCCTATGCTCAATCGGCCTCGGCGAGCAAGCCGCTGCAGCGCTTTTGGCGCCAGCGCCTGCCCGAGCGGACGGCGCGCACGCTTGCCTCGCACCGCCCGCCGGTTTGGATATTTTTTCACAGCCGGTTACACCCGGCATCGGCAAGCGCCATTCGCGCCGATGCGTCGCACCAACGCAGCGAAAGAGGAGACAGTCGATAACAAAGCCCAATGATCTCGCCACGCCCCATGGCGCTGCGGAAAAGGCGCGCCAAGCGATCATCAAGGAACTCGAAGACGTCAAGGCCGAGGACATTGTGGTCATCGGCTTGACCGGAAAATCCGAAATCGCAGATTACATGGTCATTGCCTCCGGCCGTTCGCAGCGTCAGGTCGGCGCAGCGGCGGAACGCGTGCGCAAGGCGGTCAAGAGTCTGACGGGCCACGCGCCCGCCATCGAGGGATTGCCGGCCGGCGACTGGGTGTTGATCGATTCGGGCGATGTGATCGTCCATATCTTTCGGCCGGAAGTGCGCGAATTCTACAATCTGGAGAAAATGTGGTCGGCGGACTTGCCGCTCGACGGGGCCGAGGATGCTTCGGAGGGCGCGCTATAGCGCGTGGTTCTGATAGCGCGGCGGCGGGCGAATGCGGATAGCCGTTCTCGCGATCGGCAAGGGGCGGGGCGACCCGGCGATGCACCTCTATGACGATTACATGGCGCGTCTGCCCTGGCCCCACGAGCTCAAGGAATTGCACGAGAAACGGCCCCTGAAGCCGGCGCAGTTGAAGGCGCGCGAGGCGGAGTTGCTGCTCGGCGCAATCCCTGAGCGCGCCGTGACGGTGGCCCTCGATGGTGGCGGCAAGATGCTGTCGAGCGAGGATTTTGCTCGCCGGCTCGGCGGCTGGCGCGACGACGGGGTGGCCTCGGTGGCGTTCCTGATCGGCGGCGCGGACGGCCATGGCGACGCGGTGCTGAAGCAGGCCGATCTGCGGCTCTCGCTCGGTGCCATGACGTGGCCGCATATGCTGGTCCGCGCCATGCTGGCCGAGCAATTGTGGCGCGCCGCCTCTATTCTCTCCGGCCACCCCTATCATCGGGCTTGAAATGGCGCGCCGGGCATAGGAATTTTGCAACGGTTCAAAAAGGGAAGAGTTCGGGCGATGGCCTCTAGGGCGAAAGCGGATGGCGGTGGGTAACGTTCCCCGCCCCATGGTGCTGTGCGTGCTCGACGGCTGGGGCGCGCGCGCGGATGCCGCCGACAATGCCATCGCCGCAGCGCACACGCCGGTCTGGGACGGCTTGTTGCGCACCTATCCGCACAGCCTGCTGCAATGTTCGGGCCTCGATGTCGGCCTGCCGCGTGGGCAGATGGGGAATTCCGAGGTCGGCCATATGAATATCGGCGCCGGGCGCGCGGTGCTGCAGGATTTGCCGCGCATCGATGCCGCCATCGCCGACGGCAGCCTGGCCACCGTGCCGGCGCTTATCGACTTCATCGCCAAGCTGCGCCAAAGCGGCGGGCATTGTCATCTCATGGGTCTTGTGTCACCGGGCGGTGTCCATTCGCATCAGGATCATATGGCGGCGCTGGTCAAGATCATCGCCGCCGCCGGCGTGCCGGTGGTGCTGCATGCCTTTCTCGACGGCCGGGACACGCCGCCTTCCTCGGCGGGCGATTATGTCCGCCGCTTCGAGGAAGATGTTGCCGGCGTCCAGGGTTTTGCCGTCGCCACCGTGAGCGGGCGCTATTGGGCGATGGACCGCGACCGGCGCTGGGAGCGGGTGGAGCGCGCCTATCTCGCCATAACCGAAGGTGAGGGGGCGCCGGCGGCGAATGCTTCTGGCGCTATCGAGGCGGCCTATGCGGCAGGCGAAAGCGATGAGTTCGTGGCGCCGGCGGTTGTCGCCGGCTATGGCGGCATGGCGGCGGGCGACGGCCTGCTGATGGCCAATTTCCGTGCCGACCGGGTGCGCCAATTGCTGCAGGCGCTGCTCGACCCGGATTTCGACGGCTTCGCCCGGCGGCGCGAGATCGGCATCTCTGCGGCGCTCGGCATGGCGGAATATTCCCAACGCCTCAACCGATTGATGGGCTGTCTTTTTCCTCATGCCGTGCCCGAACAGGTGCTGGGCGAGGTGGTCTCCGCCGCGGGGCGCACTCAGCTCCGGCTTGCCGAGACCGAGAAATATGCCCATGTCACCTTCTTCCTGAACGGTGGCGAGGAGCGGGTGTTCGCCGGCGAGGAGCGCATTCTGGTGCCCTCGCCGAAAGTCGCGACCTATGATTTGCAGCCGGAAATGTCCGCCGTCGAGGTGACCGACCGATTGGTCGACGCCATCGAATCCGGGAAGTTCGATTTGATCGTGGTGAACTACGCCAATACCGACATGGTCGGCCACAGCGGAGACATGGCGGCGGCGGTCAAGGCGGTGGAGGCCGTGGATGCCTGCCTCGGCCGCATGGCGGCGGCGCTGGAGAAGACCGGCGGCGCGGCGCTGATTACCGCCGATCACGGCAATGCGGAACTGATGCGCGACGCGGCGGCGGATATCGCCCATACCGCCCACACCACCAATCTCGTCCCCGCCATATTGGTCGGCCAGGCGGCGGCCGGTGGTGAGCTGCATGACGGTTTTTTGGCGGATGTGGCGCCGACCCTGCTGCAATTGATGGCCCTCGATGTTCCGCCGCAAATGACCGGGACGTCGCTCTTTGCCACCG
>CAZUVO010000158.1:0-8952 GCA_964623955.1 uncultured Rhizobiaceae bacterium | reverse complement strand
GCCGGTGGTGGCGGGCGATTGGCGCGGGGTGAGCGAGATCGTCGTCTCCGGCGAAACCGGCATGCTGATCGGCCCGTGGGACGATGTCGATTTCGCCGAAGCGGTGCATGAGCTGACGACCGACGCGGCGCGGCGCCACGCCATGGCCGAGGCGGCGGCGGCGCGGGCGGAAAAATTGCATGGCATGGCCGCGGCCACGCAATGCCTGAACCGCGCCCTGGCGGCGGCGCAGGAAATCCACACGGGAGCGGCGCCATGACCCGCCTGGTGATGATCCGCCACGCCACCACCGCGTGGAACGAGAAGCGCCGGCTGCAGGGGCATGTCGATATCGCGCTCAGCGCCAAGGGCCGCGCCGAGGCCGCCGGCTGGCGGCTGCCGGAGGAATTCGCCGACGGGTGCTGGGTGTCGAGCCCGCTCTTACGCGCGGTGCAGACGGCGCGCGCGCTCGGCGCCTGGCGCCTCACCTGCGAGCCGCGCCTGGTGGAGATGGATTGGGGCGAATGGGAGGGCCGCACCATCGACGAAATGCGCCTCAACGACCCGGTCTATATGCATGAGGTGGAATCGCGCGGCCTTGATTTTTCGGCGCCGGGCGGCGAAAGCCCGCGCCACATTCAGCAACGCCTCGCGCCCTGGCTAAAGAAGATCGCCGCCCAGGAACGCACGGTGATCGCGGTGTGCCACAAGGGGGTGGTGCGCGCGCTCTTCGCCCAGGCGGTGGGCTGGGACATGCTCGGCCGCCCGCCGCTCAAGCTCGATTGGAGCGCGGCGCAATTGTTCAAGCTCGACGCGGACGGCGTGCCCAGCCTGGAGCGCGGCAATATCGCCCTTGCGCCAGCGGAGGAAATGTCGTGAGCGAGAAGCGGGCGCTCATCTGGGTGCAGCATCTGCTCGGCATCGGGCACTTACGCCGTGCGGTCTTTCTCGCCCGGGCGCTGGCGGATGAAGACGTCGACACCCTCCTCGTCTCCGGTGGCATGCCGCTCAAGGGGCTTAATCTCGGCAAGGCCAAGTTCAAGCAATTGCCGCCGCTGCGCGCCGCCGACGCGACCTTTTCGGTGACCGTCGATGCCGCCGGCCAGGAGCCGGACGATGCTTTTCGCGGCCTCCGCCGCAAGCGCCTCCTCGAGCTTTACCGCCAGCACCGGCCGCAGGTGATCATCACCGAGATGTACCCGTTCGGGCGGCGCCAATTCCGCACCGAATTGCTGCCGCTCCTGCGCGCCGCCCATCAAACCCGGCCGAAGCCGGCGATCGTCGCCTCGGTGCGCGATATATTGACCGAACGGAACGATCCGGCGCGCAACCGCGAGATGGCCGATCTCGTGCTGCGCTGGTACCGCGCCGTGCTGGTGCATGGCGATCCGGAGCTGATCCCGTTCGAGGCGAGCTTTCCCGAGACCCAGCGCATTCCGCTATACCGGCTATGTCGGCGCCGTCGGCCCCGGCGGGCCTTACGGCGAATCGGGCGAGGTGATCGTCTCGGCGGGCGGCGGCGCGGTCGGCGCCCATCTGCTGCAGACCGCCATGGAAGCGCGCGAATTGAGCAGCCTCGCCGACCGCCGCTGGCGCCTCCTCGCCGGGCCCAACCTGCCGCGCGAATGGTTCAACGCCTTGAAGCGCCTGTCGCATGACGGCGTCATCGTCGAGCGCGCGCGCGACGATTTCCCCGAGCTCCTTGAAGCCGCCGCGCTTTCGATATCTCAGGCCGGCTACAACACGGCGCTCGACGTGGTGAGCGCCCGGGTGCGCGCGGTGCTCGTGCCGTTCGAGGCGAAAGGCGAGACCGAGCAGAGATTCCGCGCCGAGCGCATGGCGGCGGCGGGCCTCGCCGAAGTGGTGCGCGAATCGGAACTGACGCCGGAGCGGCTCGCCGAAGCGGTCGATGCGGCCTGGGCCGCGCCGCAGCCCGAAGAGAGCGCCATCGGCGTCGCCGGCGCCGGCGAAAGTGCGCGCATCATCGCGGAAATGGTCGCGGCATGAGCGGCTGGCCGGCACTCGACGCGGAATTGACCGCCTGGGCCGATGCCGGCACGTGCGCGGAATTTTGGTGGCGCGACGACGATGCGGCGGATGATGAACCGGCGCTTGGCCGTTTGCTCGATCTTGCGGGCGAGGTTCCGCTTGCCATCGCCGCCATCCCGGCGAGCTTGAGCGGCGACGCGGCGGCGCGCATCGCGGCGCAAGCGGGGCCGGAGGGGCGCGTGGTGCAGCATGGCTATGCCCATGCCAATCACGCGCGGGCGGACGAGAAGAAAATCGAGCTTGGCGGCGGGAATTCGTTAGCGGATTGCGAAGCGCAACTGCGTGAGGGTTTTGCCATACTGACGAAGCGTTTCGGCGAAAAATTCTTGCCGGTTCTGGTGCCGCCCTGGAACCGCATCGACCCCGAATTGATCCCGCGTCTGCCGGCGCTCGGATTTCGCGCGATTTCGACCTATGACACGCATCGCGCGGCGGGCCTCAAGCAAATCAATTGCCATGTCGATATTCTCGACTGGCGCAACGGCGCGGCCTTTCTCGGCGAAGATGCGGCGCTCGCCCTCGTCTGCCGCCATCTCGCCGCCAAACGGCGGGGCAATGCGGATGGCGGCGAGCCGACCGGCATTCTGAGTCACCATCTGCGCCATGGCGAGGAAGCCTGGCGCTTTCTCGCGGAATTTTTCCAGCGCACCGCCGACCATCCCGCCGCGCGCTGGCGTGCGCCCGCCGAGCTGTTCGGCGCGTCGTGATGGCGGAGAGCGACTTCCGCCTGCGTTACCCGGTGCGCGCGGTTGCGCTCGAATATTTCTATGCGCTGCTCGGCCTCGCCTTCACCTTGACGCCGCTTGCCCTGGTGACGCCGCTGCCGGCGGTGACCGGCGTTCTCGCCGCCTTCGCCCTGCTCTTCTTCCTGTTCGGCCTGCGCACCGCGAATCGGCACAATACATTTGTCGCGGTCTCGGATGGCGGTGTAACCTTAGGCGGCCTATGGGGCGCCGATATAGCCTGGGGCGAATTGCGCGAGCTCAAGCTCAGCTATTTTTCGACCAGACGGGACCGGCATGGAGGGTGGATGCAGCTTCGCCTGAGGGGAGAGAAACGGACGATTCGTCTCGATTCCACGCTCGAGGGATTCGACAAGTTGGTCGCGCGCGCCGCCAAGGAAGCGCGCCGCAACGAGCTCGAATTGGCGCCGGGCACCGTGCAGAATCTGATCGCCCTCGGCCTCGCCGAGCCGCCACAAGAGGATAGCGGGGGGGCGCCGTGAAGGACCTGCTGCAGATCAACGACCTCAAGGTCCATTTCCATGTCGCCGAGGGCATCATCAAGGCGGTCGACGGCATCTCGTTCCGCATTCCGAAGGGCGGTACGGTGGCGTTGGTCGGCGAATCCGGCTCGGGCAAGTCGGTGGTGTCGCAGACCATCATGCAGATCCTGCCCAAGGTGGCGCGCATCGAAGGCGGCGAAATCCTGTTCAACGATCCGGCCGACGACAAGCCGCCGATCGATATCGTCCAGCTCAATCCCAACAGCTCGCGCATGCGCAATATTCGCGGCGGGCGCATCTCGATCATCTTCCAGGAGCCGATGACCTCGCTCTCGCCGCTCCATACGGTGGGCGATCAGGTGGGCGAGGCGTTTCGCCTGCATGTCGATGCCGGCAAGCAGGAGGTCAAAAGCGCGACCCAGGAAATCTTGCGTCTGGTCGGCTTCCCCGATCCGGAGCGCGCGCTCAAGACCTATCCGTTCGAGCTCTCCGGCGGCTTGCGCCAGCGCGTGATGATCGCGATGTCACTCATTTGCCGCCCGGCGCTCTTGATCGCCGACGAGCCGACCACCGCGCTCGACGTCACCATTCAGGCGCAAATTCTCAAACTGATGAGCGATCTGCAGGGCGAGCTCGGCATGGCGGTCCTCATGATCACCCATGATCTCGGCGTCGTCGCCAATGTCGCCGACGAAGTGGTGGTGATGTATCACGGCAAGCTGATGGAAAGCGGCACGGTCGAGGACATCTTCCGCAAGGCCGAGCATCCCTATCTGAAATCGCTCCTGCGCGCGGTGCCGCGCTTCGACATGGAGCCCGGCGAACGGCTGGTGCCGATCCGCGAGATCAAGGCGGAAACCGGCACGCTGCTGGAAAAGGGCAAGATCGAACTGACCCCGGAGCAGGAAGGCAAGGCGGTGCTCAGCGTGTCGCATGTCAGCAAGACCTTCGTCATCCGCAAGGCCGGGCTGTTCGGCGACAAGGCGGCGGGCTCGCTCTGTGCGGTCGACGATGTCAGCTTCGACGTGCTGCGCGGCGAATGCCTCGGCCTGGTGGGCGAAAGCGGCTGCGGCAAGACCACCCTCAGCAAGCTCATCCTGCGCGCCATCGGCGCGGATGAAGGCGAGATCATTTTCAACGACCGGGGCGAGCACATCGATGTGCGCGCGCTGTCGACGAAACAGCTCATCCCCTTCCGACGCAAGATTCAGTTCATCTTCCAGGACCCGTTCGGCTCGCTCAATCCGCGCATGACGGTCTATGACATCGTCGCCGAGCCGCTCGTCATTCACGGTATCGGCGACAAGCAGGAGCGGCGCGAATTCGTCCAGGAGCTGATGCGCCTCGTTGGCCTCGATCCGCGTTACTTAAGGCGTTATCCACACAGCTTCTCCGGCGGCCAGCGCCAGCGTATCGGCATTGCCCGCGCGCTTGCGCTCCGGCCCGACATGATCATCTGCGACGAGCCGGTCTCGGCGCTGGATGTCTCGATCCAGGCGCAAGTGCTGAACTTGCTCAAGGATCTGCAGGACAAGCTCGGGCTGACCTATCTCTTTATTTCGCACAATCTCGCGGTGGTCGATTACATCGCCCAGCGCATCGCCGTGATGTGCGCCGGGCGGCTGGTCGAAATCGCGCCGCGCGAAGACTTGTTCCGCAATCCCATCCACCCCTAAACCAAGGCGCTGGTGAGCGCCGTGCCCGAGCCCAATCTCGACAACAAGCTGGATCTCTCGGCGCTGATGGAAGGCAAGGCCTCGCAGCCCGCCGCCTGGCCGCAGCCCTTCACCATCGACGGCTCGGCGACGCTCGACCTGGTCGAGTTCGAGCCCGGCCATTATGTCCGCGCCGACCCGAGCCGGGCCGACGGCGTCGCCGCCACCGCTTCGTGATCCAGGCGAATGGAGGTCAACATAAAATGAAAGTCACCACTCCCTACGGAAAACTTTTCACCTGCCTCGCCTTTGCGCTCTGCCTGGCGCTTGCCGCCGGAACCGCGAGCGCGGAGAGCGCCAAGCCGGCCGATCCGCAACCCGAGGAAAGTGCGCTCGAGCCCGGTCTCGCCGTGGATTATTATTACTTGAAGCTCGACAAGCTCGACGAACTCTATGGTTGGTTGGGCAACAAAAATCCCGACAAGGGCGAGCCGCTGGCCAATATCGATTTCGTCTCCGGTCCGTCGGGACCAGTGCTGGGCGTCGACAAGGGCTCCCTCGTCGCCGCCATCATCACCGGCTATGTGCGCTTCCCGGAATCGGGACAGTTCAAAATCCTCGCCCTGGTCAATGACGGTTTGCGTCTGTGGATCGGCCAGGACAGTGAGGATCCCATCCTGGAAGACCCGCGCAAACTGTCCGACCGCCTGGTCGGCCCGTCCGACATTACCGTGGAAGCCGGCAAATGGTATCCATTGAAGCTGGAATATTTCCAGAAGAAGGGCACCTCGGCCCTGGTCCTGGCCTGGATGCGCCCCGGCGCCCAAGAGGGCGAGGAAGAAATCATCGAGCCGGAATTTCTCGCCCACGTTCCGGAATAACCCAGGCCGGTCTCTCCCTCCAGCCAATTCCGAAAGCGGCACCACCAACCGGAATGCGTCTCGCTTTCCGGCAAGCGTGACTACGCGCCCGAGTTAATACGAGGTAGCCAAGGGGGCGGACGCCCCCGCCCGGCGCTTGAGGGGCAAACAAAAGAGCGCCCGAGCATGCGCGAGGTAGTCCCCAGGGAGTCACGTGGGGCGGACGCCCCCGCCCGGCGATTGAGGGATTTTATCAATGCAACGGGGCAACTCGGTACATGAAATAGACTCCCGGCGCGATATCGTGGGGCAACGGCTCCGGCGGCCAGATACCGTCGCCGATGGCGCGGTCGCTCAAGATCACCGCGCCAGGTGCGGCGAGCGGCTGAAGTACCGGCCCGAGCCAGGCCGCCAGCTCCGCGTCGCGCGCCTTATCGGCGCTGCCGATATCGCCATGGATCAACGCCGCCGGCGCGCCGATCCGTTCCAGCGCATCGGGCACGGTGTCGGCGAAGTCGCCGCGAAACAGATGCTCCTCGTCGGGAATGCAATCGGGATGGGCGGCGACATCGCGCTCGAAGACATAGATATCACGCGCGGGAAACAGCTCGCGCAGATGGTCATAGGTCCGCCCATTGCCGAGGCCAAGCTCGATGATCGGCCCGCGCAGGCTTGCGATCAGGCCGGCGGCCATATTGAGACAGGCACGCTGGGCCTGAATGCGACGGATGAATTGATCGAGGCGGCTCTGTTGCATGATGTCTTGCCGCGACATTCTATAGTCCGGCCGGCGGCGGCGGCCAGTGATTGATTTGTTCGACCCGAAAGGGGCTCTATGTTACCTTTTTTCGTCCTGGGGTCGACTGGTGCCGGGGCCCATAAGCTCGAACGAAGACGGCGATTCGAATTCTAGGGAGCAATATGATGACGATGAACGGCGCGCGAAAGCGGGCGGTGGGTGGCGTATGCAGCGCCGAAGGCGACGCGCGCCCCGCCGGAACCCGCTGCTAACACGCACGCCGGGGTCGCAATCTCGTGTCGCTATTCTTTAATCCGTCCAAATTTTCCGCCGGCATCGCGCTTTTAGCGATATTGTTGGCTGGTTTTTTCGCGTTTTCGTGGCAGGCCGGTGCGGCGGGTTATGTCGAGCCGCCAATTCTGACCGAGCGGGTGCAGGCCGGCGAGCTCCCGCCCATCGCCGAGCGCCTGCCCGAAAAGCCGCGGGTGATCGAAATGGACGGCGAGGACCTGGTGGCGGGACGCCATGGCGGCCGCTGGCGCATGCTGATTCACCGCTCCAAGGACGTGAAGATGTTCTCGGTCTACGGCTATGCCCGGCTCGTCGCCTACACGCCGGATTTGGAGTTGGTGCCAGATATTCTCGAAGAGATCACCGTCGAGGATGAGCGTGTCTTTACCCTCAAGCTGCGCAAGGGCCACAAATGGTCCGACGGCGAGCCGTTTACGACCGAGGATTTTCGCTATTACTGGGAGGACGTGGCCAATCACGAGGAGCTGTCGCCGGCCGGCCCGCCGCGCGCACTCCGCGTCAACAATGAGCCGCCGCTGGTCGAGATTTTGGACGAGACCACGCTGCGCTATAGCTGGTCCCAGCCCAACCCGACCTTTCTGCCGGCGCTCGCCGGCGCGGCGCCGCTCTTCATCTATCGCCCGGCCCATTACCTCAAACAGTTCCACGCCGACTACAAGCCGAAGAAAAAGAAAGTGGGCGCGCTCTCCAACCGGCTGATGCGCAACTGGGCGGCGGAGCACAACACCAAGGACAATCAGTACAAGTTCGACAATCCGGACCTGCCGACGCTGCAGCCCTGGATCAACACCACCCGCCCGCCGGCGACCCGCTTCGTCGGCTTGCGCAATCCTTATTTTCACCGCGTCGATCCGAACGGGCTGCAATTGCCCTATGTCGACGAAGTGACCATGACGGTGGCCGACAGCAAGCTGATCCCGGCCATGGTCGGCTCGGGCGAAGTGGATCTGCAGTCGCGCAATCTGAATTTCAGCGATTACACCTTCCTCAAGGAAGGCGAGGAGCGCCATAGCTATACGGTCCGGCTGTGGCGCACGGCGGGCGGCGCGCGTCTTGCGCTTTATCCCAACCTCAACGTCAAGGATGAGGGCTGGCGGGCGCTCTTTCGCGATGTGCGCTTCCGCCGCGCGCTGTCGCTC
The DNA here is from genome assembly GCA_964623955.1 of uncultured Rhizobiaceae bacterium. Classification (GTDB taxonomy): domain Bacteria; phylum Pseudomonadota; class Alphaproteobacteria; order UBA828; family UBA828; genus PTKB01. The sequence goes on along the minus strand of CAZUVO010000158.1, from coordinate 994 downwards.
GCGATCAACCGGCACGAAATCAATCAGGTGATGTATTACGGCCTCGGCATCGAGGGCAACAATACGGTGCTGCCCGGCAGCCCGCTCTTCAAGGAGCATTACCGCGACGCCTGGGCGCGCTTCGACATCGACGAAGCCAATCGCCTGATGAACGAGATCGGCCTGACCGCGTTCGACGAGGATGATGATTTCCGCCTGATGCCGGACGGCCGGCGGATGGAGCTTATCGTCGAGACGGCGGGCGAGGACACCGAACAATCGGACGTGCTCGAATTGGTGCGCGATTCCTGGGCGCAAATCGGCATCAAGGTCTATACCAAGCCATCCCAGCGCGAAGTGTTCCGCAACCGCATCTATGCCGGCGAATCGCAAATGTCGATCTGGGCGGGCTATGAAAACGCCATGCCGACCGCCGATATGAGCCCGGCGGAATTCGCCCCCACAAGGCAAACCAGCCTGCAATGGCCGAAATGGGGCCAGCATTATGAAACCTCCGGCATGGCCGGCGCCGCACCGGAATTGCCCGACGCGGCGCGCCTCCTGGAGCTCTACGAGAAATGGTTCTACAGCGCCAAGGGTCCGGAGCGCACCCGCATCTGGCATGAGATTCTCGGCCTGCATGCGGACAACGTCTTTACCATCGGGCTTATCAGCGGCGTGCTTCAGCCGATCGTGGTGTCCGATAATCTGCGCAATGTGCCCGAAATCGGGATATACAATTGGAACCCGGGGGCGCATCTGGGCATCTATAAGCCCGACACATTCTGGTTCGACGAATAGCAGAACGCACAGGGAAACAAACCTATGGCGCAAAACCGCAGTTCGCGAATATTGATTTACAGCCACGACACGTTCGGGCTGGGACATCTCAGGCGTTGCCGCGCCATCGCCCACCATCTGGTGGAGCAGAACAAGCATCTCTCGGTGCTGATCCTGTCGGGCTCGCCCATCATCGGCAGCTTCGATTTCCGCACCCGGGTGGATTTCGTCCGCA
>CAZUVO010000157.1:0-9069 GCA_964623955.1 uncultured Rhizobiaceae bacterium | reverse complement strand
CGGAATACCAGGTCGGCTGAATGATGACATTGTCCTTGGCCGCGTTCAGCGTGCCGAAGGTCTTGTAGGCCAGCTTGGCGCCGCGCAGGGTGGCGCCCCCCCTGCAAGCGCACATCGCCCGCCTCGAAAATTTCATAATCGCTCATGAGCCCCTCCCCGATCGGTCGTCAGCGCGTCTCGGCGCGCGGTTGAACCGCATGTTGGAGCAGGGCGTCCGTTCTTTCAACGCCCGAGAGGCTCGGCAAAGGGCGCGGGCGCTATTTGACGGTCAGCACCGCGCTGTCGGCCAAGGCGTTCAGCTTGGAAGAGACGCTGCCGACCAGCAGCCCCTCGACCCGGCCGACCCCGCGCCGGCCCATGACCACCATATCCGCACCGCACGCGCCGGCATAATCGAGCAATTGCTCCGCCGGATCGCCGCGCGCCACATTGGTATGGAGATGCGCAACCCCGGCCTTCTGCGCCTTGGGCAGAAACCGCTTGTCGAGATTGTTGCGCGCGACTTCGATCTCGACGAGATCCGGATCGCCGGCATTTTCGATGCGCGCATATTCCGCCGTGCCGCTCGATGCGTGGGCATGATCGACCACCTGGACGAGATGCAGATCGGCATCGAACTTCGCGGCCAGCTCCAGCGCCACATCCATGGCCTTGTCGGCATGATCGGAACCGTCATATGCGACGAGAATGTTGCTATACATGGCTCTCTCCTAGAGGTGGACCGATAGGATTATGGTAATACGCAGCACCAGGGGCGCCTTGATACAGATCATGACACGGCGCGGCGGGACGGCATGACAGGTACGCCGCACGATGCGCTCGCGCAGTTGCTTGCGGAGATCGACCGGGACATGCGCGATACCGCGAAGCTCACCGGCCGGGCCGCGCTCAGCCCGGCGGTGCGGGCGGCGCTCGCCCGGGTGCCGCGCCATCGCTTCGTGCCGGCGGCGAGCGAGCGCGCGGCCTATGAGAACAAGCCGCTTGCCATCGGCCAGGGCCAGACCATCTCCCAGCCCTATATCGTCGCCCTGATGAGCGATCTATTGGATTTGCCGGAAGACGCGAAACGCTCGGCCCGGCTGCTCGATATCGGCGCCGGCTCGGGCTATCAGAGCGCGGTGCTGGCGGAGCTTGCCCATGAGGTGTTCGCCATCGAGATCCATGCCCGCCTGGCGGAGAGCGCGGCGAAACGTCTCGCGGCGCTCGGCTATGACAATGTGACCGTCAAGCAAGGCGACGGGGCGGAAGGCTGGCCCGAGCATGCGCCGTTCGACGGCATCCTCGTCGCCGCCGCCGCGCGAAAGACCCCGCCCGCGCTGCTCGAGCAACTCAAGCCCGGCGCCAAGCTGGTGATCCCCCTCGGCCGCGAAGGCGACACGCAATATCTCACCACCGTCTCGCGCAGCGTCGACGGCGAGGTGACGGAGGAAAAGATCCTGCCGGTCGCCTTTGTGCCTTTTACGGGACGCGGAAGTTGACAGCCGCGCGCCTGCCCGAAACACTCGAAGGTAATTATGCCGCTTGAAATTCACGACAGCGCCTGCCCGCATGACTGCCCCTCCACCTGCGCGCTGGAAGTGGAGAAGCTGGACGAATTCACCATCGGGCGCATCCGCGGCGCGCGGGACAACAGCTACACCGCCGGCACCATCTGCGCCAAGGTCGCGCGCTATGCCGAGCGCCTGCATCATCCCGGCCGCCTCACGCAGCCGCTACAGCGCAGCGGTACCAAGGGGGACGGCGAGTTCCGCCCGGTCTCCTGGCAGGCGGCGCTCGACGAGGTCGGCGAGGCGTTCCTGAAAGCCGAGCAGCGCTTTGGTGCGGAGGCCGTCTGGCCCTATTATTTCGCCGGCACCATGGGCCTCCTACAGCGCGACGGCATCAACCGTCTGCGCAACGCCAAGGGCTATTCGCTGTTTCACACCACCATCTGCATCAATATGGCGTGGCTCGGCTTCGAGGCCGGCGCCGGCAAGCTGCAAGGCGTCGATCCGCGCGAGATGCAGAAGTCGGACCTGATCGTCATCTGGGGCACCAATGCGGCGGCGACGCAAGTGAATGTCATGCACCATGCGGTGCAGGCGCGAAAGCAGCGCGGCGCCACGATCGTCGTCATCGACCCCTACCGCAACGCGACCGCGCGCCAGGCGGACATGCATCTCTGCGTCCAGCCCGGCACCGATGGCGCGCTCGCCTGCGCGGTGATGCATGTGCTGTTTCGCGATTGTCTGGCGGATTGGGACTATATGGAGCGCTATGCCGACGCGCCGCACGAATTGGAGGCCCATCTCAAGAGCCGCGGACCCGATTGGGCGGCGCCGATCACCGGCCTCTCGGTCGAGGAGATCGAGACATTCGCCAAGATGATCGGCACCACCAAGCGCACCTATTTCCGCCTCGGCTTCGGCTTTACCCGCAGCCGCAACGGGCCGGTCAACATGCATGCCGCGGCCTCGATCGCCACCGTCGCCGGGGCCTGGCAATATGAGGGCGGCGGCGCGTTCAAGAACAATGAAGGCATCTATCCCTGGGACAAGACGCTGATCGAGGGGATGGACCTTTACGACCGCTCGGTGCGCATGCTCGACCAGTCGCGCATCGGCGCGATCTTGACCGGCGAGGCGCAGGATCTCGGCGACGGCCCTCCGGTGACGGCGCTCCTCATCCAGAACACCAATCCGATGATGGTGGCGCCGGACCTCAACAAGGTGCATGCCGGCTTCGCGCGCGAGGATCTCTTTACCTGCGTGCATGAGCAATTGATGACCGACACCGCCAAGATGGCGGATATCGTCCTGCCGGCGACCGGGTTTCTGGAGCATAGCGATATCTATCAGGGCGGCGGCCATCAGCATGTCCAGCTCGGGCTGAAGGTCGTCGAGCCACCGGGTGAGGCGCGCGACAATCACTTTGTCGTCTGCGAGATCGCCAAGCGCGTCGGCGCCAGCCACCCGGGCTTCGAGATGAGCGGCGACGACATCATCGCCGAGACGCTGAAAGCCTCCGGCTACCCCGACCCCGCCAGCCTTTCCGAGATGCGCTGGCTCGATTGCCAGCCGAGCTATGAGGACTCGCATTATCTGAACGGTTTCGCCCATGCCGACGGCAAGTTCCATTTCCGCCCCAACTGGGCAGAATTCGCCCCCGGCGCCTGGACCACGGCGGGCTGCTCGCACGGCGAGGCGGACGCCACCGGCATGCCGGAATTTCCCGATCATTGGGCAGTCACGGAAGAGGCGAGCGCGGCGCTGCCCTTCCGCCTGATCACCGCGCCGGCGCGCAATTTTCTCAACTCGTCCTTTACCGAGACGCCGAGCTCGCGCCAACGCGAACGCCGCCCAAGCGTTCTGCTTCATCCCGACGACGCGGCGAAGCAGAGCATCGTCGATGGCGACCGGGTGCGCCTCGCCAATGACCGCGGCGAGGTGGTGCTGCATGCCGAGCTGTTCGACGGCTTGCAGCGCGGCGTGCTGGTGGTCGAGAGCATCTGGCCGAATGACGCCTTTGAGGGCGGCATCGGCATCAACGCGCTGACCGGCGCCGACCCGGTCAAGCCGATCGGTGGTGCTGCGTTCCACGACAATGCGGTGAGCCTCGCCCCCGCCGGCGACGGATGAGCGACGCGAAACCGGCGGCGGCGGAGCGCCATATCGGGCCGCTCGCCGTCTTCATCCTGTTCGCCGCCGGGCTGGTTTACAGCCTGCTCTTCCCGATCAACCGGATCGCCACGGAAAACGGCGTGCCGGCGCTTGGCTATGTGGTGTGGATATCGCTCGGCGGCGGGGCGCTGATGCTGATCGCCTGCGCCCTCACCGGCACCATGCCGCGCATCGGGCGCCGCTATCTGGTGACCTATGCGGTGGGCGGCGCGCTCAGCGTCGCGGCGCCCATGACCCTCCTGGCCCTGGCCGCGCCGCGCCTGCCGTCGAGCGTGATCACCATGATCGTCGTTCTCGCGCCGCTCCTCAGCTATCTGTTCGCGCTGCCGGTCAAGCTCGAGCGCTTCCGCTGGCTCGGCATCGCCGGGCTGCTCTCGGCGTTCGGCGGGGTGCTGCTGATCCTACTGCCCGAAGCCAGCCTGCCCGAGCCCGGCATGGTGGGCTGGGTGCTCCTCACCCTGCTCGCGCCGGTCTCCTTCGCGATTTTCAACATCTTCATCGATCTCTACGCGCCGCCGCGCGAAGGCGGGCTGCAATTGGGCACCGGTACGCTCTTGGCCGCCGGCTTCATCATGCTGCCGATCACCGCCATTGCCGGCGATTTCCACCTCTTTCCCGGGCCCAGCAGCGAGGGCGATTTCGCCGTGCTCTACGCCATCCTGATCAACGCGCTGCGCTGGTGGCTGATGTTCATCATCATCCGCATGTCGGGCGCGGTCTTCGTCTCGCAGACCGCCTACATCATCGTCCTCGCCGGCTTCGGCTGGGAGGCGCTGTTCTTCACCGGGGTGGTGAGCGTCTTTATCTGGGCCGCGGCCGCGCTTCTCCTCCTTGGCCTCGCCGCCAACACCTACTCCAAGATGCGCGAGCAGCGCGCCGCCGGCCGGGTTTAAAGAAACTCGATATAGTCGTTGCGCTCGGTCTCCGGCACGGTGCGGCGGAAGGCGTCATATTCATAGCGCTTGATGACGCTGTAATTGCGCTGGAATTCCTCGCCGAGCGCCTCTTTCACCCAGGCCGAGGTTTCGAACGCATCGAGCGCCGCGCCCCAATCGTCGGGGATGCGCGGCACATCCTGCTCGTCGAGATCGCCGGCCGACACGGCGCCCGGGTCGGTCTTGTTGGCGATACCGTCCAGGCCCGCCGCGAGATAGGCGGCGAAGGCGAGATAGACGTGGATGTCACCGCCGCAGACGCGAAGTTCGCTCCGCGTCCCTTCCGGCGTCTCGTTCAGCACGCGCACGGCGGCGGTGCGGTTGTCGACGGCCCAGACCAGGGAGATCGGCGCAAAATTCGCCGGCACCAGCCGGCGGTAGGAATTCGAATTGGGGAAGAACACGGCGGTGAGTTCCGGCATATGAGCCAGCACGCCGCCGATGAAGTGACGGCAGGTGTCGCTGATATGCTGCGGCTCATCGGGCGCCGCGAACACATTCCTGCCGCCGCTGTCGGTCAGGGACATATGGATGTGGCAGGAATTGCCGGTCTCGCCGTCGAACGGCTTGGCCATGAAGGAAATGCGCCGGCCGATATTCATCGCCGCCTCTTTCAGGGTGGCGCGGAAGAAATGCCCGTCATCGGCCATGCGCCGGACTTCCCGGTAGCGCATGGTCACTTCATATTGGCCGGGGCCGTATTCGTAATGGCTGTTCTCCAACTGGCCATGGGCCGATGCCGCTTCGAGAAGGGCGAGTTCCTCGGCGAGAAACATGGTGCGCTTGTGCATCGAATAGCATTGCACGCCGGCATCGAGCAGCTCATAGGCGTCGTTGAGCAGGTAAAACTCGAATTCCGGCGCGGCATGGGCGGTGAAGCCCATATCGGCGGCGCGCCCGGCAATGCGGGCGAGAAGGTTGCGCGGGCAGCTTTCGACCAGGGAGCCGTCGAGCCACACCAGCGTGCCGGCGCACTGGGCCGCGCCGCCTTCATGGCGCAACAGGCGAAGGGTGGAGAGGTCGGGCTTCAGCAGATAATCGCCATAGCCGATGGCTTCCGCGTAATCGGTGCCGGGCACCACATTGGCCTTGATATCCACCGCCAGGATCGTCGCGGCAAAGGCGAGACCATGGTGCATGACATGCTCGAACTGCGCCAAGGCAACCGCCTTGCCGCGCGAGATGCCGTTGAAATCCGTATGTTCGACGCGGATGCGCTCGACCCCGTGGCCGCGCAGCCACGCCATGACATCCCCCTCGCCGCCGGTAAAAAATACCGGCCATTCGCCACCCGCTGACATGGTTCAGCCCTTCCCGTTTATTTTTTTGACCGGCGGAAGATAGCGTAACTGGCGGCGATGCGTCGAGCCTGCGTTGCCGCGGGCAGGGGCCGCGGATAGGCTGGCGCGCCGCCGCGACAGGCGGCCGGCGATGAGGCAAGGAACAGCGATGTGAAGAGCGGAGAACGGCACCGCCTGGCGGGAGAGACGCGCATCGGCGCGCTCGCGCTGATGCTTATGCTCGCCGGCGGCATCATCGCGCCGCTCCGCTTCGTACTCAACAAATTCGCCGTCGAGGGCGGCGTACCGCCTTTCGCCTTCGCCTTCTGGCCGATGCTCTTCGCCGGCATCCTGCTGCTGCTGACCGCGCTCGCGCGAGGCGAGCGCATGAGCTTTGAGCGCACCCATCTCCGCGCCTATCTGCTGGTCGGCGTGTTCGTCGTCGGCGTGCCCATGGGGGTGCTGACCTTTCTCGCCGACCGGCTGCCGCAGGGCCTGATCAGCATGGTCGTCATCTTCGCGCCGACCATGACCTATCTCTTCGCCATATTGCTCGGCGTCGACCGATTGCGCTGGCTCTCGAGCGCCGGCCTCGCGCTCGGCATCGGCGGCATCCTGGTGATCGTGCTGCCCGATGTGAGCCTGCCGGAACCGAACATGGCCTGGTGGCTGCTCCTCGCCCTCTTGGCGCCGGTTGCGCTCGGCCTCGGCAATGTCCTCGCCGTGCTGGCGCGCCCGCCGGCCATGCCGCCCACGGTACTCGCCGCCGGGATGATGCTGTCCGGGGCGGTGCTGCTCGCCCCGGTGATGGCGGCGAGCGGGCAAATCTATCTGTTCGAGGGCGCCGCGCCGGGGGTGAATTGGAATTTTCTCTACGCCACTCTCTTGAACGCCGTCTTCTATACCGTCTTTCTCGAACTCGTCCGCATCTCCGGCCCGGTGTTCTTTTCGCAGATCAATTATCTCACCGTGGCCACCGGTTTCGGCTGGGGGATGATATTGTTTAGCGAACGGTATAGCCTCTATGTTTGGGGCGGCACGGCGTTGATGGCGATCAGCGTGTTGCTGCTCACCCTAGGCGCGCGCGCCGGAAGCGGAGAAAAAAAATGAACAAGCGGCAAGCGGGCGCCATGCGTATTCGGCCCAGGCAATCCTCATAACATGCCGTTCAGCGCACCGTTTGGCGAACTTGTGGCGGCCAATGCGCCGCTATGGGCGGGCGAGGCCGAAATTATCCGCACCTATTGGGATTGGCCGGGCCGCAGCCGTGAGACCGACCTCCGCTGGCTGGAGCGCCAATGCCACAAGGAGTTTTGGGGCGGCGGCGACGCCAAGCGGCGTGGTCTGTTCGCCGGGCCGCTGGCGGAGATGTCGGCCGCCTTCGAGAAAATCGACCGCGGCGTCCCGCGCCGCGAGGTATTGGCCATGGCGGCCGAACTGCACCAAGAATTCGCTCATTATTGTGCCTTTGCCGATGCCTATGACGCGATCAAATCGGAGCGCGAACCAAGCGTCGATCCGGCAGGTTTGCGAGATCAATCCTGGCCGGAAAACGACGCCTTGAGCGATCTCCGGGCGGCACACCGCGAACAATATGGCGATATCGGCCGGCGCGCGCACCGGTTCAGCGAAGGCGGCTATTGCGCCTTGTTTCGCGAGGGCATGAAGCTCACCGGCCGGAGCGCGGCGGACGACGCCATCGCGGCGGCCTGCGCCAACGTGTATGCGGAAGAGTTTAGGCATATGTTGTCAGGCATTGCCGGCCTGGCGCGCCGTCCGTTCTCGGCCGACGACTGGTCTCTGTTGCGCGATCTCAGCACCGCGCAGATGCGCCAACGCATTCACATGCGCAACGCCCAGTTCGGCTATCCCGTACCGAACGGGCGCATCGCGGAAATTCTCGCCGGCGAGATCGAGCCCATTCCATTCGATTATGAAACAGCCGAATCACTCCTGTCATGACCACCGAAAATAGCCGCCCCGCACCCGCGCCCGCGCCCGCGCCCGCCATGCAAGGCGCCGCGCCGATTCACGTCTTTTTGATGATCTCGATCGGCGCGATCTATCCGCTGCTCTTTACCCTCAACAATTTCGCCGTGGGCGCGGGCACGCCGGCCATCGCCTTCACCTTCTGGCAGACCTTCGGCGCGGCGCTCATTCTGCTCGCCATCGGCGCCGCGCGGCGCGAACTGCCGCGCCTCGAATGGCCGCATATGCGGGCCTATCTGATCATGGGCGCGACCGGCATCGCCGCGCCGATTGCGCTCATCACCTGGCTCTCCACCAAGCTGCCGATCGGCGTCATGTCGATCATCGTCATACTGTCGCCATTGATCACCTATGTGCTGGCCTTGGCGTTCGGCCTGGAGAAGGTGAAGCCGATGAGCCTGCTGGGAATCGTATGCGGCTTGGCCGGAATCCTGCTGCTGATCATTCCCGAACTCGATTTGCCGGATTCCGGCATGGTCTGGTGGCTGCTGCTGTCGCTGTTGGCGCCGGCGGGCTTCGCGCTGACCAACGTGCTCGCGGTACTGATCCGCCCGCCGGATTCGCCGCCGGTGAGCTTCTCCTGCGGCTTGGTGTCCGCCGCCTCGGTCATGCTGGTGCCGGCGATGTTCGTGTTCGGCCACGAATATGTCTTTCCCGGCCCGTCGACCTGGGCCGATATCGCCATCCTCGGCGCCGCCGCCATCACCTGCCTGATGTATGTGACGTTCCTGGTGATCGTGAAGGCCGCCGGGCCGGTATTTTTCTCGCAGTTCAACTATGTCATCGTCGTTGCCGGCCTGATCTGGGGAATTTTGCTCAAAGGCGAGAGCTATGAGCTCAATGTCTGGCTCTCCGCCGCCCTCATGCTAAGCGGCGTCGCCTTCCTCACCTGGTCGGCACGCAAAACAGCTACGGCCTAATCGTCGCCGTCATAGCCATAGGTGCGGGCGACCATCTGTTCGGAATGGTCGCCGGCCTTGATGGCCTCATATTTCCACGGATTGTCGTCGCTCACGCAGCCCGGCAGACCCTCCACCAGCACGTCGTAATCGACGCCGAAGAACTGCACCAGCGAGTAGCGCTCGACCGCACTCGTGTTGATCACCCGGTGGGCGGTGGAGACGAAATAATCGTTGGTCCATTGCTGCATGAGGTCGCCGAGATTGACCGCGAAGGTGCCCGGGATGGCCGGCAGTTCCAGCCAAT
>CAZUVO010000156.1:0-9133 GCA_964623955.1 uncultured Rhizobiaceae bacterium | reverse complement strand
GTGTTCGAGCGCGCGGGTGTGGGAATCGGTCTGGCGGATATCGATGGCCGGATCATTCAGGTCAATCGCGTTTTCGGCGATATGCTGGGCTATGAGCCGGGCGAGCTCGCCGGCCGGGAAATTTCAGAAATCACCCACGCCAAAGATATCGATCAAACCGAGCAGAACCGGCGGCAAACGATCGACAAGGAAAAACCGTATTATCGCATCGAGAAGCGCTATGTGACGAAAGGCGGCGAGACGATTCGGGCCCAGATAACGTCGACGCCGGTGTTCGATGCGGACGGTAAATTTCTCTATACGACGGCGGTGGTCGAGGATATCACAGCCCGCCGCGAGGCGGAGGCGGCCCTGCAACAAAGCGAATCCCGCCTTGCCGAGGCGCAGCGCGTAACCCGTACCGGTTCCTGGGAACGCGATCTCGCCAGCGGGGAAGAAGTCTGGTCCGACGAGCTCTACCGCATATGCGGCCTCGATGCCGGGACAGCGCAAGACGCACGTCCGAAAATTCTCGACATGGTTCACCCGGGCGATGCGGAACTGGTCGGCGCCGAGATTCAAAAATTGGCGCAAGCCGGCGGCGCGTGCGACGCCATGTTCCGGATCGTTACGCCGGACGGCGCCGAGCGGGTCGTGCGCTCACGCGGCGCGCGGGTCGGTGGCGGCGAGGGTGAGGCCGAGTGGATCGTCGGCACGATGACCGATATTACGGAATTTTCCGTCGCGGAACGGGCGTTGGCCGAGAGCGAAGGGCGGTTCCGGGCAATTTTCGAGGGCGCGCCCAGCGCGATCTTCATCGCCACGTTCGACGGCGTGTTTCAGCAATGCAACCCGGCGGTCATCAGAATGCTGGGATATTCCGAGGACGAAATTATCGGCAAGCATTTTTCCGAAATTACCCATCCGGATGATCTCGGTAAATATGTCGACTTGTCGGACCGGCTCATGGCCGGCGAGTTCGACGGCTTCAATATGGAGAAGCGGTTTGTGCGCAAGGACGGCAGCGTCCTTTGGGCGCATCTCTCGGTTTCGCTCCTCAAGGACGAAAACGGAGAGGCGAAGTTCCGCATCGCCATGATCGACGATATCTCCAAACGCAAGGAAGCACTTGATGCGCTGGAGGAAAGCCAGGCGCGGCTGCTCGAAGCGCAACAGGTCGCCAAAGTCGGCAATTGGGTGATTTATTACAGCGGCACCGAACAGGCCGAAGTGCATTGGTCCGCCGAGCAGTGCCGGATTTTCGGCATCGCCGAAGGCGGCCATCCGATTAATTTCCAAAGCTATCTCGATTATGTACTTCCCGACGACCGCCCCCAGGTCGAGGCCGCCTGGAGCGCGGCGCTGGACAGCGACGGCACCTATGATTTGGAGCACCGCATCGTCCGGCCCGACGGCACCGTCCGTCATATTTCGACCCATGCCCGGTTTAGCGACGAAGGTGGCGACAAGGGCCGGCGCTGCGTCGGCGCCAGCATCGACATCACCGATTTCATGCAGGCGGAAGCGGCGCTCAGGGAAAGCGAGGCGCGCCTCGCCGAAGCACAGCGCATCGCCCATGTCGGCAATTGGGAATTCGACAACAAGACCGGATCCCGTCTCTGGTCGGACGAGACCTATCGAATTTTCGGCCAGGACAAGGCGCGCTTCGATCCAAGCGGGGATGGCTTCTTCGAATTTATCCATGCCGACGACCGCGAGCGCTTTATGCGCAACGTTTCGGGCGACACGGCGCAGCGTGGGCCGCACACCCACGAATACCGTATCCTGCGCCCTGACGGCGACGTGCGCACATTGCGCGAGCATTACGTCTCCGAATTCGGTGAGTCGGGAAAATTGTTGCGTCGTGCCGGGACCGTGCAGGACATCACCGATATGAAACAGGCCGAGGAGCAGTTGCAGCAGGCGCAAAAAATGCAGGCTGTCGGTCAGCTCACCGGCGGCATCGCACATGATTTCAACAATCTGCTCGCCGTCATGATGGGCAATCTGGAGCTGGTGCGCGACCGGGTGTTGGATGACACGCAAGCCCTCGACCTGATCGACCGGGGCCTTGTCGCAACGGAGCGGGGCGCCGCTCTGACCCACCGGTTGCTCGCTTTTTCACGCCGCCAAACGCTGCAGCCTTCCGTCATCGATATGAATGCGCTTGTTTCGGACATGGCCGATATGCTGAGCCGGACGCTTGGCGAAACGGTCAAGATCGAGATGCGCGCGGGAGAGGGCCTCTGGTCCTGCGAAGCCGATCAGTCGCAACTGGAAAATGCCCTGCTCAATTTGGCGATCAACGCCCGCGACGCCATGGCCGGCGGTGGCCGGCTGATTATCGAAACCGCCAACCGTGTGCTCGATGCCGAATATGCCGCCCAGCAATCGGAAGTGATTCCCGGCCCCTATGTCATGCTGTCGGTGCGGGACGATGGCGAAGGCATTTCCAGCGAGGCGCTCGAACATGTCTTCGAGCCGTTTTTCACCACCAAGCCGGTGGGCAAGGGATCGGGTCTCGGTCTCAGCATGGTTTACGGTTTCGTCAAACAGTCGGGCGGTCATGTCGAGATCGAAAGTACCGAAGATGTCGGAACCACGATAAATATCTATTTGCCGCGCATGTCGGCATCGGCCGATGACGGTGTGGAAAGCGGCGGTGAAGATATTCGTACCGGCCGGGGCGAGGGAGTCCTGCTGGTTGAAGACGACCCGGAAGTGCGCGAGCTTGCCATCGATCTGCTCAAGGATTTGGGATATCGGGTCGCTTCGGCGGAAACGGCCGACGAAGCTTATGCCCGGCTGGCGGAACTCGGCGCGGTCGACCTGCTGCTGACCGATGTTGTCCTGCCGGGGCGCGTCAATGGCGTCGAGTTGTCACGCAACTTGCTGGCGCGCTATCCCGATCTCAAGATCGTCTATATGACCGGTTATGCCGATGACGCGATCGCGCGCCACGGCAAGCCGGAGAATGGTGGCGTTTATCTTCCCAAGCCGTTTAGAAGGGCCGAGTTGTCGCTGGCATTGGAAAACGCCCTGCGCGGCGCCGCGGCCGAATAGGGCGGAGTTGCCCGCGCGAGCTTGAGGGCTTCGCCAAACTATGTAAGAACTCCGCCGCCATGAACGATTCCGTAAACAAAGCGCTGCTGCCCGAGGGGCTGCAGGATCTGTTGCCGCCCGATGCCGCGCGCGAGGCGGCGCTTGGCGCGCGCCTGCTCGCCTGTTTTCACAGCCATGGCTATCAGCGGGTAAAACCGCCGATCATCGAATTCGAGGACAGTCTGTTGAGCGGCACCGGCGCCGGCCTGTCGGAGAGCAGCTTTCGCCTGATGGACCCGGTGTCGCGCCGCATGATGGCGCTGAGGAGCGATATGACGCCGCAGGTCGCGCGCATCGCGCGCACCCGTCTGGCGCGCGCGCCCCGGCCGCTCCGCCTCAGCTATAGCGGCGATATTCTGCGCGTCCAAGGCAGTGAGCTGCGTCCCGAGCGCCAGTTCGCCCAGGTCGGCTTCGAGCTGATCGGCGCCGATACGCTGCAGGCCGATGCCGAGGTGATCCTGCTCGCGGTCGAGGGGTTGACCGCGCTCGGGCTCCATGGACTGACCGTTGATCTATGCGCCCCGACCCTGGTGACGGCGATCCTCGACGGTCTCGACCTGGCCGGCGAGGAGCGCGACGCCTTGCGCGGTGCGCTCGACCGCAAGGACGGCGCCGAGATCGCCCGATTGGCCGGCGGCGCGGCCGATTTGTTGAGCGCCCTGCTGCGCGCCACCGGCCCGGCGCGTCCGGCGCTTGAAGCGATTGCCAAGGCGGATTTGCCGGAGGCCGCCGCCGGTGCCGCGGCGGCGCTCAGCGGCGTTGCCGGCCTGGTGCTCGAGGCCGCGCCCAATCTCGGCGTCACCATCGATCCGGTGGAGCGCCGCGGCTTCGAATATCAGACCGGGGTCAGCTTCACTCTGTTCCGCGAAGGGGTGCGCGGCGAGCTCGGCCGCGGCGGGCGCTATCCCTTGAGCGGCTTTGGCGCGCCGGACGAGAATGCCGCCGGCTGTACGCTCTACATGGACACGCTGCTGCGCGCGGTGCCCAACGGCGACGCCGAGAAGCGCATCTATCTGCCCTATGGCACCGCGCCGGAAAAGGCCGCTGAATTGCGCGCCGAGGGATGGATTGCGGTTGCGGGCTTGAGTGCCTCGGGCGATGATAGCGCCGAGGCGCGCCGCTTGGGCTGCGGGTATTTCTACAGCGAAAGCGGCATCGCCGAGATTCACTCCGGGGAATAGGTTGCTATGTCGAATGTCGCGGTCGTCGGCGCCCAATGGGGCGACGAAGGCAAGGGCAAGATTGTCGATTGGCTGTCGGAGCGCGCCGATGTCGTGGTGCGCTTTCAGGGCGGCCACAATGCCGGCCACACCCTGGTGATCGACGGCAATGTGTTCAAGCTCAGCCTGCTGCCCTCAGGCGTGGTGCGCGGCGGCAAGCTTTCGGTGATCGGCAATGGCGTGGTGATCGACCCGTGGGCGCTCAAGCGCGAGATCGAGGAGATCGCCGCCAAGGGCGTCGATATCACACCCGAAAATCTGATGATCGCGGAGAATGCCTGCCTGATCCTGCCGCTTCACCGCGAGCTCGACCAGGCGCGCGAGGCGGCGCGTGGCGGCCAGACCATCGGCACCACCGGGCGCGGCATTGGCCCGGCTTACGAGGATAAAGTCGGACGCCGCGCCATCCGGATCGGCGATTTGCGCTCGCTCGCGGATCTCGACGCTCGCTTGGATGAGTTGCTGTTGCATCACAATGCCCTGCGCCGGGGTTTTGGTATCGATGACGCCGACAAGGCGAGCCTGAAGGCCGAGCTGAGCGAAATCGCGCCCTCTATGCTGCCCTATTTGGGCACTGTGTGGCGCCGCCTAGATGCGGAACGCCGTGCCGGCAAGCGGATTCTGTTCGAGGGCGCTCAGGGCACGATGCTCGATATCGATCATGGCACCTATCCTTACGTGACATCGTCCAACACGGTCTCGGGGCAGGCGGCGGCGGGAAGCGGCATCGGACCGGGTATAATTGGCTATGTCCTTGGTATTACCAAGGCCTATACCACGCGTGTCGGCTCCGGCCCGTTTCCAACCGAGCTCAGTGATGTGGTCGGCGAGGGCCTTGGCGAGCGCGGCAAGGAATTCGGCACCGTCACCGGGCGCAAGCGGCGCTGCGGTTGGTTCGACGCCGTGATGGTGCGTCAGGCAGTCAAAATCGGCGGTATCAAGGGCATCGCCCTGACCAAGCTCGATGTGCTCGATGGTATGGACGAGCTTAAGGTTTGCACCGGCTACAAGGTAAATGGTTGCGAGCTCGATCATCTGCCGGCCCAGGCAGCGGAACAGGCCGGGGCGGAACCGGTTTACGAGAGCTTCGATGGTTGGCAGCAGAGCACGAGGGGCGCGCGCTCATGGGCCGAATTGCCGGCCAGCACGGTAAAATATATCCGCCGCATCGAAGAACTGATCGAGGCGCCGGTGGCGCTGCTCTCCACCAGCCCCGAGCGCGAAGACACAATTTTGGTGCAAGACCCGTTCAGCGACTAACGGCTTAAGCTTGCTTGCCAATTCCATTTTGGGCGTCAATGCGTGCTAAGGTAAGCGCTTGCCTAGGTTAAGTTAGTGACACGCTATATGTTCAATGAATTGCAGAAGACGGGGCGTTCCGCCGATGCAGCCGTCGAGCAAGCCTGGTTCAAGGCGATATACCAGCATGCGGCGTTTGGTATTTCCCTGATCTCTTCGGATAACCATTATCTCGGCGTCAATCCGGCTTACGAGCGCATGATGGGATATAGCGCGGCGGAACTTGTCGGCCGGCCGCTGCTCGCCATTACCCATCCCAACGACCGGGAAGCCAGCGATACGCTCAACGCGCAAATGGATCGCGGCGAGATCGACGAGTTCACCCTCGAAAAACGCTATCTCTGCCGCGACGGCAGCACCTTATTCGGTCGCCTTAAAGTGTCGCGGGTCGATGACGAGAACGACCGGATGCTGTTCAAGCTGGCGATGGTCGAGGATATCGGCGAGCTGAAGCAGCGCGAACGAGATCTTGAAGACAGCGAAACTCGATTGCTGGAAGCGCAGCGCATCGCCAATTTGGGCAGTTGGTCGATCGACATGGCCGAAGGTGAAGCACCCCAGGTGCATTGGTCCAGGCATCTTTGCCAAATCCATGGCATCGATGAAAAAGACCACCCGCGCCGGTTTGAGGATTACGCCGAGCATGTCCACCCGGATGACCGCCCAGAATTCGCTCGCGAGTGGATGGCGGCCTTCGAAGCGAGGGAGCCTTTTGAATCGGCCTACCACATCGTTCGCCCGGATGGCGAGGTGCGAAACATTCACAGCCACGCGATATTTCTGGCCAATAAATCGGATCCCGGACGCCTGCGCTGTATCGGCGCTTCCATCGATGTCACGGAGCGCAAACAGACGGAAGATTCCCTGCTCGCAAGCGAGGCGCGTCTCGCCGAGGCGCAGCGCGTTGCCCAAATGGGCAATTGGGAATATGTCCTCTCCAGCGGCATAATCACCTGGTCCGATGAGTGCTACCGCATATTCGGGCAGAAACGGGAGACCTTCGTCCCAAGCCCGGAATCATTCTTCGCCAGTGTTCATCCCGACGATAGGGAGAAGGTGAAACGGGTATTGACGCCCGAATGGCGGCCGCGAGGAAGTTACTCCCACGAGCACCGCATCATCCGGCCGAGCGGCGAAATACGTCACGTGCAACATCAGATCGCGCCGTTCTATGACGATGAGGGCGCGCTGCTGCGCCGGGTCGGCGTGGTGCAGGACATCACCGAGCGCAAGCGGGCCGAGGAGGCCGCCCTGGAAAGCCAGCGGCAATTGCAACAATCCGTGGACAATATTCCGGCCTTGGTTTCCTTCATCGACAAGGACCGCCGTTATCTTTTCGCCAATCGCGCCTATGAAGATTGGTACGGCATACCGACGAAGGACATAGTCGGACGCAAGATCGTTGACGTTCTCGGCCCCGAGAATGCGGCGAAAACCTCGCCCTATGTCGCGAAAGTGCTGGAGGGGGAAAGACAGGACTATACCGTCAGCTTCGATACGATCGGCGGCGTGCGCCGAGAGGTGAAGGGCACCTTCGTTCCGAGCATCGGCGCCGATGGCGCTGTCCGCGGCTTTTATGTCCTGGTCCAGGACGTGACGAATGAAGTGGCCGCGGAAGAGGCGCTGCGCCGCGCCAAGGAAGTGGCGGAAGACGCGAGCCGGGCAAAGTCGAGCTTTCTCGCCACCATGAGCCATGAGCTGCGCACGCCCTTGAACGCGATCATCGGTTTCTCGGAAATTATTTCCAATGAGATGCTCGGGCCGGCCGGGGTGCCGGAATATCGCGGCTATGCGGAAGATATCCGCGAGTCCGGCGGTCTCTTGCTGAGCATCATCGGCGAAATCTTGGAATTTTCGAAATTGGAGTCGGGCAAAATCAACTTGTCGGAGGAAGTGCTGGAAGTGCACGAGGTCGTAGGTTCCGCTCTTATGCTGGTCGCCAAATCGGCCGAGAAGCGCGGGCTCACCGTGAAGAGCGATCTGCCGGAAAAACTTCCCCGGCTGCGCGCGGACCGGATCAAAATAATGCAGACCCTCGGCAATCTTCTCTCCAACGCGATCAAGTTTACCGAAGACGGCGGTACCGTTTCCGTGCGCGCGGCGGTGGCGGCGGGCGGGGCATTCGTCATCGAAGTTCGTGATGACGGAATCGGCATCGCCGAGCAGGACATTCCCCGCGCTTTGCTACCCTTCGAACAGGTCGACAATTCGCTGTCGCGGAACTATTCCGGCACCGGTCTCGGCTTGCCGCTTTCGCGGACGTTCACCGAATTGCACGGCGGTACGTTCGAATTGTCCAGCACGCCCGGCAAGGGCACCACCGTGACCCTCACCTTCCCAATCGAGCGCATCGTCAGCGATTAGCGGCACTGGTGGGGCCGGCCGCGCTTTCATGGATGCGGCGCGGCAAAATTCTTTGTACTGTCACGCTTCTTATCTGGAGCGGAAAGAAACCCGATGGTTGGACGGAACGGCGCGGCAGACGGCGCGGAACCCGGCGGCCCCCTGGCCGGTTACAAAATTATCGACCTGACCAACATGATCTCCGGCCCGCTGGCGACCATGATGCTGGCCGACCAGGGCGCCGACGTGATCAAGGTGGAGGCCCCCGGCAAAGGCGATTATGTCCGTTCCGGCTTGCATCGCTCGGGCGGGCTGGCGGCTAATTTTCTCAACAACAACCGCAACAAACGTTCCATCGCGCTCGATCTGAAAAAGCCCGAAGGGCGCGAGATTCTGTTGCGTCTCGCCGCGGACGCGGATGTGTTCATTCAGAATTTCCGCCCCGGCGTGGTCGAGCGCCTCGGGGTCGGCGAAGCGGATGTCCGCGCCGTGAAGCCGGATATCGTCTATGTCTCGCTGAGCGGCTTCGGCGAAAACGGCCCCTATGCCGCCAAGCCGGTCTACGATCCGATCATCCAGGCGGCGTCGGGCCTGGCCTCGGTGCAGGGCGGCTCGGACCAGAACCAGCCGCGCCTGATACGCACCATCCTGCCCGACAAGCTGACCGCCGTCACCGCCGCCCAGGCGGTTACCGCGGCGCTGCTTGCGCGCGAGCGCGACGGTATCGGCCAGCATGTCCGGCTCTCCATGCTGGACGCGGTGATGGCGTTCCTCTGGTCGTCCGACATGGGCGGCCAGACCTTCATCGACAAGCCGGTGAGCGCCCAGCGCGCCGCCAGCTTCATCGATCTGATCTACGCCACCCAGGACGGCTATATCAGCGTCGCGGCGATGAGCGACAAGGAATGGCATGCGCTCTCCCGCGCCGTGGAGCGGCCCGAATGGCTCGAGGATCCGCGCTTCGCCACACCGGCGCTGCGCGACAAGAACATCGATGCGCGATTGTCTCTCACCCAGGAAGAGCTCCGCACCCGCACCAGCGCCGAATGGATCGAACGGCTCGAGGCGGCGGGCGTGCCTTGCGCACCGGTGCTGACGCGCAATGAACTGATCGCCCATGAGCAGATCGTGGCGAGCGATATTCTCATGGAGAGCGACCATCCCCATGCCGGGCGCCTGCGCCAGACGCG
>CAZUVO010000155.1:0-9147 GCA_964623955.1 uncultured Rhizobiaceae bacterium | reverse complement strand
CGGCGATGCATTGGCGGCATTGGCTATGCCGGTCGCCGAGGCATTGGCGGCCGCGCCGCCCTTACCATCGCCATCGCCACCATCGCCGCCATCGCCGCCATCGCCGGCGGACGCACTCGGTCCGTTGCCACCCGAGACACCGCCCGAGCCACCGCCCGAGCCGCCACCATTCCCGCCACCATTCCCGCCACCATTCCCGCCGCCGTTACCACCACCATTACCGCCACCATTGCCGCCGCCGGAACCGCCACCGGAACCGCCCGAGCCACCGCCCGCGCCGCCGCTAGCGCCCTGCGCCATTGCCTGTTTGGGCCCCGCTTCCGTATCGGGCCCGGCGTAAAGAGTGGCGGCGAAAAAAGCGCAGGACAGCGCAAGAATCGCCGCGTAACGCATCGGCGTGCGATGCGTAGGATTCAATCCATTCATGTGTAGCATTCCCCCTTAATATGAAAATATTCGCAGAATGCATATAATTCACCCGACGGACTTAACAATCCCTTAAGCTCGCGGCCGCCCCCGCGGCCTGGCCATATTTACACCAACCCATTGATTTAATTTCGCTTTTATAAGGCGGGCCGGAGCCGGCGGGTTTGCTACTTTATTGCTACTTTAGCAATCCGCGGCGATCGTCCGGCGTCTAGATATCGGCCATCACCTGTTTGAACCGAGCCAATTTCTCGATGTGCTGATCGATGCCGGTGAAGCCCGATTTCATGGTGTTGACGCTGATATGGCTCGCGCCAAGCTCCTTCCAGCCGCCGACCCAGCGGTGCCAGCTCTCCTCGCTCTCGCATTGCTCGCCGAAGCCATCATCATAGCCGCCGACATTGATCCAGCTCTCGATGCCGATCTCCGCCATGTCGCGCCCGGCCTCCTTCACATATTGCTTGAACTGGGCGACCTTGGCGGCGCCGCGTTCGCTCGGCGCAAAGAGCGGCAGCCAGCCATCGGCAAGCCGCGCGGCGCGGCGCACCGCAACATCCTTATGGCCGCCGATCCAAAGAGGTATCGGGCGCTGCTTCGGCATCGGGTTGAGGCCGGCATCGGTGATGCGGTCCCACTTGCCCTCATAGGTCACCAGCGGCTCGGTCCAGAGCCGGCGCATCAGCTCGATCTGCTCCTCGGAACGCTTGCCCCGGATGGAGAAATCGGCGCCGAGCGCCTCAAATTCGATATCGTTCCAGCCGATGCCGACGCCGAGCCGAAGCCGCCCGCCCGAGAGGAAATCCAGCGTCGCCGCCTGCTTGGCGATCAGCACGGTCTGGCGCTGCGGCGCGATCAGGATGCCGGTGAAGAACTCGATACGCTCGGTCACCGCCGCCATATAGGCGAAGCCGACCAGGGGCTCGAGAAAGGCATGGGTGTGATCGTAAATGCCTTTCAGCTCATGGCTCGCCGGATTGCCGCCGACGACATGGTCGAAAGCGAGGATATGGTCATAGCCCAGCTCCTCGACTGCCACGGCAAACGCCTTGGCCGCGCCCGGATCGTCGCCAACTTCGATTTGTGGATACACCGCGCCGATGCGCATGCTCTCGCCCCCCATATGTGTCTTCCGCCTTAAAGATACTCGATCTCGAGAATTTCCAATTCTTCAATGCCGGTCGGACTAAACAGTTTCACCACGTCGCCCTCCCCGGCACCATTCAGCGCCCGGGCGATCGGCGAAACCCAGCTCACTTCGCCCAACTCGGTGCGCGCCTCGTCGACGCCGACGATACGAACCGTGTGCCGCGCGCCCGCGCCATCCGCATAGGTGACGCTCGCGCCGAAATAAACCGAGTCTCGGTTCTTCTGCCGGCTGGGATCGACGATCTCGGTGATTTGCTGACGCTGAAGAATAAACTGAATTCGCTGGTCGACCTCGCGCAAACGTTTCTTGCCAGGCGCGTCTCCCTTGGTCTTGACCAGCTCGGGCCGCTCGTCATCGCGCAGGCGTCGAAGCTCGTCATCGAGCCGCGCCGCACCCTCCGGCGTCATATAGTTTTTCATGCCGGGCGGCAGGGCGTCGACGAATTCGGGCAGCGCCTCCTCCGCCTCGGTCTCCTTGGTGAACGCCTTGTTCATAACCGGCCGATCGCGGGTCTAGACTTCGACGCCGAGCTCCCGCGCCATGTCGGGAAAGCTGTCGACGATGATATCGTGGATTGGGTTGGCGGTCGGATCGGGCGGGCCCGCGGCGCCCCACTCGTCGGGCCGGCGCACGAAGGCGGTGTTGTAGCCCTGGCCCTTGGCGGCATCGAGATCGAAATTATGGCACGCCACCATGCAGATCTCGGACGGATCGAGTTGCAGCAGCTTGGCCGCCGTCTGATAAGCCTCGGGCAGAACTTTATATTTGCCAAATGCCTCGCAGGAGATCACCGAATCCCAATGCAAGCCGTTCCGCCGCGCCGTGTCCATGACGATGCGGAAGGAGAGGATGGTGAACGAGGCGCAGATGTATTTTTCCCTGAGCTTGGGCAAGACGGCAGGGAAATCGGGCCAGCACTGTAGGCTGTGCACCTTGTCCCACCAGATGGTGCGGCGCTCCTCATGCGTGGCCATGTCGAGGCCGTTGTCGCGGAGCACCTCGTCGAGCGCCGCCTCATGGGCGCCGTCGAAATTATACGCCGGCGGCCCATCCTTGCCGAGATTGAGCATCCGCCCGAGCGAGGCGCGCCGCAGATCGTTGGCAAGCTCGCCCCAATCCGCCTCGACGCCGTATTTGCCGCCGAGCGCGGCGAGCGATTCACGAAATCCGGTATGCCAATCGAGAATCGTACCGCCGGTATCGAAGGTGAGTGCCTTGATGTTGGAATAGTCCATCGCGTCTTCCCTTTACGGAATTTCCAGTTTCACCGGCAAGGCTATGCAATGCCCGGCGGCGAGGCCACTCAAATCAATTTGATGCGCCGGCTGAGCCGATATGGGCATGCACGACGATCTCGATATTGGCGCCGGGTATCAGCAAGGCGGCAACCACCACGGTGGCGCGGTTGGGAAAGGGTTGATCGAAATAAGTGCGGTAGACCGCGTTCATCGCCGGCGCATCGGCAGCATCGGTGAGATAGATCAGCACCTGGGCCACATCGGCCATCGAGCCACCGGCCGCGGCCACGACCTGCTTCAGATTATCGAGCGTTTGTGTGGTCTGCTGAGTAATGTCGCCAGTATCCTGGGTTCCATCCGGTTTGGTGGCGACCAACGCCGTATAGAGACGGCCATCTGCTTTGACGGCCCACTCCAAGGGCGATTTGGTCGGTGGAATACCTGTATCAACTGCTTCTCTCATGGCGGCCCTCCCTCATTCATAATCGAAAACGATACGCGGAAAATAGCATGACACGATCCAGTTGGGCTCATCGACCACCTGGCTGAGCCGCATATCGGCGCAAACACTGCAGAGAAGATAGACATCGACCGGCGCCAGGCCCTGCTGGGCGCTCATCAGATCAACCATGCGGCGCAGCGCGGTGCGGGCATTTTCGAGAAGATCGGGTCCGATTCCGGTGGTTACCTCATAGCCTGCAGCGGAAAGATGATCGGTGGTCGAGCCCGACGTCACGAAGCGCGGCGCCGGCGGCGCGGCACCCTTGACCAGTTCGATAGTGGCGCTCGCATCGATCGGGCTTTCAACGCCGGTGCCGCACACCTCGCCCTCGCCCTGGGCTGCGTGAGGATCGCCGACGGAAAGCAGCGCACCCGGCACCCGGACGGGAAGATAGAGCACCGTGCCGAGCCCGATATCACGAATGTCCATGGTGCCGCCGACGGCCTCGCGCGGTGGCAGGATATCGTGCCGCCCGGCCTCGGCGAGGGCGGTGCCGACCGCGCCCATCATCGGCTTGAACGGCACCCGGGCGTGCGTGCCCTCATAAGCAACAGCTTCGTGCAGCTTCTGCGGATAGTGCCAATGATGCATGTAGGGTTCGGCAAAATCTTCGGCGAGCAGGCCGAATTCTGGAATATTGGCCGACCAGCCCCAGCCCGAGGGCGCGAATTCGCGAATGGTGATCTTGAGCGCATCGCCCGGTTCGGCCCCCTCGACATAGACCGGTCCGGTAACCGGATTGACATTGTCGAAATCGAGATGGCGAACCGCCTCGGCGTCTGATTCCGGCGTCACCTGACCGTTCGAGGCATCGAGGCATTCGAAATAAACTTCGTCGCCGGGCGCGATATGGAGCACCGGGGCGAGCGAATTATCCCAATAGGTATGGCGATGTTCGCGGCCAATGCGGTGACTTCGGCCCATAATTGCAACGCTCCAACGGCTCTCCTCGAGACAGTGGATTGTCGCCGAAGGGCCAGGGCGGGTGCAAGGCGGCTAGGCTAAGGCGGGTGCAATCGGGTAGGTTTTCGCCGGGCGCACATTTGCGCAAGGCGAGGAAACGGATCATGGCGGACGAATCGGCCGCGGAACGGCTGATACAGATCGAGTTCGATGAAGGCACCGGTCCCCATCCGAGCCCGGATGTCGAGCAAGAGCGCCGTATCGCGGTCTACGACCTGGTGGAGAATAATTTCTTCGCGCCGAGCGAGGGCGCGGGTCGTGGACCGTATACGCTCCGCCTCAAGATCGTCGACAACCGATTGGTCTTTGCCATCGGCACAGCTGCCGGTGCCCCGGTGCAGGAGATCCCTCTCTCCATGAGCCCGTTCCGCTCGCTGATGAAGGATTACGCCACGGTCTGCGACAGCTATTTCGAAGCGATCAAGACTGCACCCCGGACGCGCATCGAAGCCCTCGATATGGGCCGGCGTGGTCTCCATGACGAGGGCTCGAAACTTCTCATGGAGCGCCTGCAAAGTGAGGTGGAGATCGATTTCGATACCGCCAGGCGGCTCTTTACCCTAGTTTACGTGCTGCACATGCGGGGCTAGGCGGCGTGACTTCCAGCGTTCTCTTTGCCTGCACTTGGAACGCGGTGCGCTCGCCAATGGCGGAAGGCATCACGAAAAGCCTCGTTGGCGCTACCCTCTTCGTCGATTCAGTCGGCGTCCGCAAAGGTCAGCCGGATCCGTTCACTGCCGTGGTGCTGGAAGAGATCGGCATTGACATCAGCAGCCACCGCCCAAAAACCTTCGAGGAATTACAGGATGAATCCTTCGATCTGGTGATCTCCCTGTCGCCGGAAGCGCAGCACAAAGCGGTGGAGATGACGCGAACTTCCGATTGCGTGGTCGAATTCTGGCATACCATGGACCCCAGCATCGTCGACGGCAGCCGCGACCAACGCCTCGTCGCCTATCGCGCGATCCGCGACCAATTGCGCGAGAAGCTAAGCGCGCGCTTTGCCGCCGGGCATCCACCGGTGGTGTGAAAAAGCCCCTCGCCATCGCATTCCGCGAGGTTTCGTGCCAAGAGAATGAGGGAGCCAAATGAGAAAGGATGCCGAGTGACGGAATCGTCACCACCGCCAGCGCCGCCACGCCTTGTCCTCGCTTCGGCCTCGGAGCGCCGGCGCGATTTGTTGGCGCAGATCGGTGTGCTGCCGAATCATATCGATCCCGCCAACATTGAAGAGGCGGTCCACAAAGGGGAATTGCCGCGCGCCCATGCCGAGCGCCTGGCTCGCCAAAAAGCGGCGGCCGTAGCGGCGCGCAATGGCGATGCCTTTGTGCTCGGAGCGGACACCGTGGTCGCCTGCGGCCGGCGCATTCTGCCGAAGGCCGAAACACCGGAGCAGGCGCGGCACTGCCTCGAACTTCTTTCCGGTCGGCGCCATCGGGTTATGAGCGCCATCAGCCTGGTCTCGCCCGTCGGCGCGATACGTACCCGCGTCGTCGAAACTGCGGTTAGGTTCAAACACCTGAGCGGTAGCGAAGTGGAGGCCTATCTCGATTCTGGCGAATGGCAGGGCAAGGCAGGTGGCTACGCCATCCAAGGCCGCGCCGCGATCTTTGTCGCCTGGATCAACGGTTCCTATTCGAATGTCGTGGGGCTGCCGCTGTTCGAAACTCACGCCTTGCTTACCAGCGCCGGCCTGACCGGCCTGCGGCCACCCAATGATTGACGAGTTGCTGGTTTCGGCGACGCCCTATGGCGTGCGCACGGCGCTGATCGACGGCGGAGAGGTCGTCGCTTTTAATGCAGCGTCCAGCAACACGCCTAGCCTGCTCGGAAATATTTATTTGGCGGCGCCTGAGCGGCGGGGCGGGGCGGCACGTTTCGTCGCGATCAGCAAAGAGCAAAACGCACTGTTGCAGGATACCGGCGCCGATGCGGTCGCGGACAATCCGATCGGCCAGGTGACCCGCGCCGGCTGGGCCGGCAAGGCGCCCCGGGTGACTGCCCAGCCGGCCCTCGCCGGCCGCTATACGGTTTTTTTCCCGCTTGGCACCGGCGGCAGCGTGGCACGGAGGATCGAGAGCGCGGAGAAACGCGATCAACTTCTAGCGCTGGCCGGCGATCTCAGCGAAACCCATGGCGGTGGCACGACCATTCGCAGCGCGGCCGAAGGCGCGGATGAGGCATCGATCCGCGCCGAGGCCAAGCGCCATCACCGGCATTGGCAACAAATTCTTGCGGCAGCCGCCGAGGTCGAAGCACCCGCCTCGCTCGCCCGGGGGCCAGATCTCGCGGAACGGCTCATCCGAGATACCCTGCCGCCGGGCGCGCGAATCGTCACCGATGACAAGGACATGCTGGCGCGGCTTTCGGCCTATACAGCAGAGTGGGCGCCCGAATTAGACAATCGCGTTGAATTGAGCGACGACGCACTGTTCGAGCGCCATGACGCGGCTGGCGCCATGGCGTTGGCCCTTCAGCCGGAAGTTCCGCTCGACGGCGGCGGCCGGCTCACCATCGAGCCGACGGTGGCGTTGACGGCAATCGACATCGATTGCGGTGTCCGCCCGGGCGCGAAGCGAAACGCCTTCCTCGCCGCCTCTCTTGAGGCCACCGGCGCCGCGGCGCGGGAGATCCAACGGCGCAACATAGCCGGCCTGATCGTCATCGACTTCCCCCGCCCGGACAGAGCGGATGCCCGTCAGGCGCTGATCGCCGAAATGCAGAAGCGAATGAAAGGTGACACCGTGGCGCACAAAGTGGTCGGCATCACCGAATCGGGCTTGATGGAAATTACCCGCCGGCGTGGCGAGACGCCGCTTCTCGATGCGTTGACAGAAGTACGCCCCGGCGCTTATGCGGGCCGACGCCCACGGTTCGATGCGCTCGCCTTCGATATCGCCTCTGAATTGCGTTTCCGGGTGCGGGCAGGGGCGCGAAATATTACCCTCCTCGCCGCACCGGCACTGGCAAGATATCTTAACCGCGTTAACGGTGAAGCAGGAGGCGCGGATTATGCTGCGCTCAATACCTGGCTGGGAGCGGATATCAGTGTCCAGGAGGAGCAGGAGCTGCGGCGTGAGAATTGGGCGATCGAAGTGGAATGACGGCGGGATGAACAAGATCAAGACGGCACGAGGCGACGGAGCGCGGCAATGCTCGATGCGTTGACGATTGTCAAACTGGTTGCCGGATTCGTGCTGCTCTTTCTCGGCGGCGAAGTTTTGGTGCGCGGCTCGGTTTCTCTCGCCAGACGGCTTGGCGTGTCGCCGTTTCTGATCGGCGCGACGGTGATCGCTTTCGGCACCTCGGCGCCTGAACTTGTCGTGAGCTTGAAGGCAGCCTTCGACGACGCCATGGGCATCGCCCTCGGTAATATCGTCGGCAGCAATATTGCCAATCTGTTGCTCATCCTCGGCATGTCGGCGCTGATTGCACCGGTGGTGGTCAACCGCAGCGCCGTTTTGCGCGACGGGTTGGTGCTGGCCGGAGCTTCGCTACTCCTGACCCTGTTTGTCGCCTTGGGAGAAATCACCCGCTGGCAAGGCGCGATAATGTTCGTTCTGTTGGCGGTGGTCATTGTCTACTCCTATTGGTCGGAGCGCCGGCAGACGACGCCGGCCGGCGATCTCCATCTGCGTGAGGAAGCGGAAGTTCAGGACGTGCCGCACAGTGTCACCGTCGCGCTCCTGTTCGTCCTCGCTGGCTTGGCCGGCGTTGCCTTCGGCGCGCATTTATTGGTCGAGGCGGCGGTGGTGGTGGCGCGCAGCATCGGCATGTCGGAAGCGGTGATCGGCCTTACGGTGGTGGCGGTCGGCTCGTCACTGCCAGAGCTCGCCACATCCATCGTCGCTGCCTACCGCAAACATGCGGACGTGGCGCTCGGCAATGTCATCGGCTCCAGCGTCTTCAATATTCTCGGCATTCTCGGTCTGGTCTCGGTTATTCACCCGATCGCCGCGCCAAAAGAAATCGCCGTTCTCGACATTTGGATCATGCTGGGCGTGACCGCGCTTGTCTTGACGCCGGTATTCGCGGGATGGCGTATATCGCGCGCCCTCGGCACCATTTTCGTCCTGCTCTATGCCGGCTTCATCGCGGTGCAATATGTCGGCTTCCTGAAGCCCTGACGGGCACCGCCGGGCGCTGGACAGGCCCCCGGTTATCCCCTATAACGCGGCCTTCCAAGCCCCTGCCCAGGTAGCTCAGTTGGTAGAGCAGCGGACTGAAAATCCGCGTGTCGGTGGTTCGATTCCGCCCCTGGGCACCATTTTCCCCATTGATATCCATATGTTATAATCTCTCTATATTTGGCTTCGATATGATTCTGGTTACAGGAAGCACATAGGAAGCACGCGAGTCTGAATGGACTTCTCTCGAAGTCGGAATAGCAAATAATTGCTTCAGATTTTTGGCCGGGCTGAATCGATTTGGTAATTAAGTGCACTGCGTTTACGCACTGACCACATGCCCACCCCACCATCACCCCCAAGGGGGCCGGCCTCTCCCCCCGTTAATGACCACTTGCGAAGGTCACGTTAAAAAAACATCCCAGGTTTCCCGGTAAATTTGGTGGGATCGGTGCGGGCAACGGCGGCGGCGTCAACGGGTGGCATCCAAATGGCCATGGATCGAATCGTCGTGGCCCGTGATGCGCGTGATCCATGGCCGGGTCATTTGACACCCCGAACCGCCGCGCCCCACGCGTATTGTTCGGACGCATTCATGCCCGACGATACATTGGGTGGCGGTATATGGACACGACCGAATACGTGCAACAGCAATAGGGAATGGCCACCCGTGAGTAGCGAGTTGTAGCCTCGCGCGCCGACTTCGACTATGATCCGGAACGTGACGTTTACACCTGCCCGCGC
>CAZUVO010000154.1:8972-9224 GCA_964623955.1 uncultured Rhizobiaceae bacterium | reverse complement strand
CCATGACGGCGACCGTATCCGCATCCGCACCGCCGGCGGCGGCGGTTACGGCGACCCGCAAGCGCGCGACCGCGCGGCGGTGGCGGAGGATATTGCCGAAGGCTATGTGTCAGCGGAGCGTGCCGCGAAGGATTACGGCTACAGGGCGGGTTAGTCGCATAGCATGCAAATCATCGATGCCGAGACCGTCGGCGATGTGCTCGACTATCCGGCGCTGATCGAGGCGCTCAGGGACATGTTCCGCGGCGGCTG
>CAZUVO010000154.1:0-8944 GCA_964623955.1 uncultured Rhizobiaceae bacterium | reverse complement strand
AAATGCCGACGCGCCATCATCATACGGTCGAGGTACCAGGCGGCACGGCGGGCACGCTCCTCATCATGCCGGCCTGGCAGGCGGGTGGCATGATGGGGGTGAAGACCGTCACCATCTACGCCGACAATCCGGCGCGCGGCCTGCCCTCGGTGCTCGGGCAATATTATCTGATGGATGCCGCCAGCGGCGAGCCGCTCGCATTGATTGAAGGCACGGTATTGACGCGATGGCGCACCGCAGCCGCCTCGGCGCTGGCGTCGGACTATCTCTCCCGGAAGAATTCGGAACGTTTGCTAATGGTGGGCTCGGGCAGCCTCGCACCCCATCTGATCCAGGCCCACGCGGCGGTCAGGCCGATCCGCGAGGTGCGCGTCTGGTCGCGCGACCCCGGAAATGCCGAGGCTCTCGCCGGGAAGCTTTCGGCGCCCGGCCTCGATATCGCGCCGACGGAAGATCTCGAAGCCTCCGCCGCCTGGGCCGATATCATCTCCTGCGCGACCCTCTCTGAAGCGCCGCTCATTCGGGGCGCCTGGCTGAAACCGGGGGTGCATCTCGATCTGGTCGGCGCCTTCCGCCCCGACATGCGCGAGAGCGACGATGATGCCATGGCGCGGGCGCGGGTGTTTGTCGATACCCGCGCCGGCGCGCTCTCGGAAGCCGGCGACATTCTGCTCGCGATCGAAGCCGGCGCCATCACCGAGGATGCGATCGCCGCCGATCTCTTCGCGCTCACCTCCGGCGCGGCGGCCGGGCGCGGCGATAGAGGTGAAATTACGCTGTTTAAATCCGTCGGCGCGGCGCTCGAGGATCTGGCCGCCGCCTGTCTGGTCTACAAGCGCTGCAACGCGTCATAGACGGCGCGCGCCAACTCGGCCCGGCTGAACGGCTTGTTGATCAAATGCGCCGATTTTTCTTCCTGCGCATGATGCTCGAAGGCGCCTTTGGCGTAGCCGGTCATAAACAGGATGGCGGCATTCGGATCGCGGTGCAGGATTTCCTCCGCCAGCGCCGGGCCGTTCAGATCCGGCAGCACCACATCGCTCAAGATCAGGTCGAAGCGCGGCGACGCCGCGATGAGGTTCAAGGCGGCATGGGCCGATTGCGCCGGAATGGTCTCATAGCCAAGTGAGGCCAGCAGGTTTTCCGCCTGGTCGCGGACATCGGGATCGTCCTCGACGACCAAGACCCGCTCCCCGCTGCCGCGCTTGATCTCGACGCGCTGCGGATCGTCCTTGCTCCGCATCGTCTCGTCGGTGGCGCGCGGCAGGTAGAGTCTGACCACCGTGCCCTTGCCGGGCGTGCTGTCGATCGTCACCGTGCCGCCGGACTGACGGGCGAAGCCATAGACCATGCTGAGCCCAAGCCCCGAGCCCTTGCCGACATCCTTGGTGGTGAAGAAAGGCTCGAACACATGCTCCAAGTCACCTTCGGCAATTCCGCTGCCGGTATCGCTCGCGCTCAGCATGACATAGGGGCCGGGTTCTATTTCCGGGTCGCCCGGCCAATCCTCGCCGATCGTGACGTTCGCCGTTTCGATGATCAGCTTGCCGCCGCCCGGCATGGCATCGCGCGCATTGACCGCCAAGTTCAACAGGGCGTTTTCCAATTGCGATTGATCGGCCTCGCACTGCCACAAATCCGCCGGCTCGCGCGTCGATATGTGAACCGTTTCGCCGAGCGTGCGGCGCAGCATCTCGGTCATGCCGGAGACCAGCATGTTAAGATCGAGCGCCACCGGCATCAGAGTCTGACGGCGCGAGAAAGCGAGCAGCCGGTGGGTCAGGTCGGCGCCGCGCTCGGCGGCCAGCATGCCGCGCTCGACCAATTCGCCGATATCCTTGCCGATGGCGACCCGCTCGCCGATCAATTCCAGATTTCCCATGATCACGGTGAGAAGATTGTTGAAATCATGGGCGATGCCGCCGGTGAGCTGGCCCACGACCTCCATCTTCTGCGCCTGCTGCAGACGTTCCTCCATCTCCTTGCGCTCGGTGATGTCCTGAATCGTACCGGCGCGGCCTAATTCGCCGTTTTCGGCGAGACGCGAGACAGCGCGTTGCAAGACATGGCGAACCTTGCCGTCCGGGCGGACAACGCGGTGCTCGAACGAAAACGGCCGGCCCGACGCCATGCCTTCCCTGACAGTGGTCGCAACCCGATCTCGGTCATCCGGGTGGACGCAGGACATATAGCTGTCATAGGTCGATTCGTAATTTTCCGGATCGCGCCCCAGAATTCGGTATATCTCCCGCGACCA
The DNA here is from genome assembly GCA_964623955.1 of uncultured Rhizobiaceae bacterium. Taxonomy (GTDB): domain Bacteria; phylum Pseudomonadota; class Alphaproteobacteria; order UBA828; family UBA828; genus PTKB01. The sequence continues at coordinate 6,687 of CAZUVO010000154.1, read as the reverse complement.
ACGCCTGTTTTTCGTGGCGCCGACGGATTCCCAATCGCCGACATTGGAAATGTGCTGCGCCTCGCGCAAACGCGCTTCGCTTCGCCGCAGCGCCTCCTCCGCTTCGATTTGCTCTGTCACATCCACCGTAACGCCCGAAACCCGGATTATTTCGCCGCTATCGTCGCGAATGATTTCGCCTGTGCCTCGTAATACTCGTTCGACGCCGTCGGCGCGCCGGATCCTGTAGACCTGTTTATGGGTCGTGCCGCTCTGCATCGCTTTGAGGACGCTGGCTCTAACTCGCTCGGCATCATCGGGATGTACCCAATTCAGGGCATGCTCGCGATTTTCAATAACCGTATCGGACGGCAGGCCGAACACTTCCTTCAGCCCGTCCGACCAGTGGACTTCGTCGCTGCCGGCAATCCAATGCCAACTGCCGAGCCGGCCGATCTTTTGCGCCTCGTTTAGATTCGCTTCGCTTCGCCGCAGCGCTTCTTCGGCCTGTTTGCGCTCGGTAATGTCGATGCGATAGCTGATGGTCTGACCGTCTTCGGTCTTGTGGTCATAGGCTTCGATCCAGGCGCCATCGGCACGCGGCAGCTCGAACCTGCCGCCGGTGCGAAATTGGCTGAGCCGGCGCGCGATAAAATCCTCTTTGTCGCCGTCTTCAACACGCCATTGTCCCCGTTCGGTGCCGCCGCGAATAATGTCGGCGAAGCGGGTGCCGGGCTCATAGAGATGCGTCACTTCGGGGGCGAGTCCGCGAAACTGCTCGTTGCACATGACCAGCCGTTCGTCCGCGTCGAACAAGGCAAAGCCATTGTCCATGCTCTCCAGGGCGCCGGTCAGATAAGCGCTCGTGGCCTCGGCTACGGCCTGGCTGTCGCGCAGGGCCTGTTCCGCCAGCTTGCGCTCGGTGATGTCTTCGACGATGGCGGCGCGCAACGGCGTCTCGCCCGCCTCGCCGCCGAACAATGACATGGTGAGGCGCGCCCAGACGGTGCCGCCATTCTTGTGAAGAAACCGCTTCTCGAATGCGATGTCGTGGGCGCCCTCACCCGCCATACTCTGGATATCGTTCTCGATCCGCCCGATTTCCTCACTGTGGCTAATATCCTGCCAGCGCATCTTCTGTAATTCTTCGGCACCGTAGCCGACCAATTTTTGATAGGCGCCATTGGTCAACACATAGCTGCCATCCGCCCGGGTAATGGTGACGCCGATATTCGTGCTGTCGAGGAGGGCTTTGAAATAAGCTTCGTTTCGCCGGCGCGAATCCTCCGCCGCTTTTTCCTCGGTAAGGTCCTTGATGGCGCCGAGCATACGCACCGCATCGCCATCGTCATCGCGCACGGTTTTCCCCATCGTACGCAACCAGCGATATTCCCCATCGGGCCGGCGCAATCGGTATTCCAAATCATAGGACGCGTTCCGCTTGAGGTGATTGTCCAATGCTTCGGTGACCCACGCGCGGTCATCCGGATGAATCGCCGCAACCCAGGCGTCGCGGTCGAATTTCCATTCATCCGCGCGAACGTCCGGATTATCCTCTAATCCGAGAATTTCGATCGTGCGCGGCGAATACCACATGCGGCCACTCGGCACATGCCAGTCCCACAAACCCTCGCGCGATTCAGATACCGCGAGGCGGTAGCGCTCCAACTCCGTCTCAAGGATGCGGATTCTTTCCTCGGCCGCGGCAAGCCGATCCTCCGCCCCACCGCCGGGGTGCGGCTTCTTCTCATCCTCCGAAATTATCAATTCGGAAGTTTTGCCTCGAATGGTCTGCAAGGTCCTGCCCGCGTAAAATTCGGTGGGGAACATAATTGAAAATCGGCGCAAATCACCAACCGCATTGTGACTCAAATCATTCTACTTTGCAGCCCAGCTTGCGCGGTCCCAGCCACAATAGATAGGCTATCGGGCAGATAGCCGGCGCCGACCTGGCGAAACGATCTAACCTTAAATCGCTAGAAAATTGCGAACCGTTCAACTCGCCTCTTGCTGGCGGTAAGTCTCCAATTCCGCCACCAATTGCGCCGTATCGACGGTTCGGCAATAACCCTTTATCGCGCTGAGCGAAGTGTCGTGCGCACCGGGTGTTGCCGTGGCACAGGCATCGGCGATCAAGGTGACGAGAAAGCCGCGGTCGCAGGCATCGCGCACCGCCGATTCGACGCATTGCTCCGTATAGACGCCGCAGATCGCCAGGCGCTCGACGCCGAGATTGCGCAGGATGTATTCGATATTGGTGGAATTGAACACGCTGGATGCGGATTTCGGCAGCACGATCTCGTCCTCGCCCGGCGCGATCGCGTCGATCACCCGGCCGTCGCGCGATCCCTTGGGCACGAGAAAGCCGGTGATCTTGTAATCGAGGCCGCGGTCGCGCCCGTCCCGGGTCAGCGCCTCGATCACCGTATAGATGACTTCCACGCCGGCGGCGCGGCAGGCGCCGATCACCGCCTTAAGGTTGGGGATAGTCTCGCTTTCCAGGCCGCGGAAATAATCGCCGTAACGGGCCTCGAACTCGTCCTCGCGCAAATCCGCGAACGCCCCGCCCGCGCGGTCGCAGCAATAATTCTGCACATCGACGATCAACAGCGCCGAGCGCCCCGGCTCGAGCGGCACGTCGCGCGTGAGACCCGCTTGGCTGTCCGCCATATCCCTCTTCCTCCGTAACAATTCGCTCGCCGAGGATCATAGTCGAGCGGGCGGGTGTTGTCTGGCACTATGCGCCGCATGGCGAATTCTTCCCCGTTCGATCGCGCGCTGCTCGGCGCCGACGATCCGCCGCCTTTCACCTCTCTCAACCCGGCGGGAGGGCCGCGCTTCGTGCTCAGCTGCGACCATGCGAGCCCTGCGGTGCCGCGCCATATGGCGGGGCTCGGCCTGGGCGAAAGAGATCTCAACCGCCATATCGCCTGGGATATCGGCGCCGCCGAGGTGACCGGCCATTTAGCCCGGCTCCTCGACGCACCGGCTTATTTGGCCGGCTATTCGCGCCTGGTGATCGACTGCAACCGTCCGCTCACCTCGCCGACCTCGATACCGCCGATGAGCGACGGCAGTGAAATTCCGGCCAATCGGAATGTCTCGCCCGACGAAGCGGCGGCGCGGGCGGAGGCGCTGTTCTGGCCCTATCACCGGCGCATCGCAGGCGTGCTCGACGATCTGATCGCGGGTGTGGCCGATGGCGGCGAGGCGCCAATCTTCGTCGCCATGCACAGCTTCACGCCCGAGCTCGACGGCGGCACGCCCAGACCTTGGCAGATCGGCCTTCTGTTCGAGCATGATGCGCGGCTGGTGGCGCCGCTCCGCGCCTCGTTCCAGGCCCTGGTGCCGGATATCTGCATCGGCGAAAACGAGCCCTACGCCATTATCGGCCCGTCGGACTATTCGATCCCCGAACATGGCCAAAATCGCGGCCTGCCGCATATCGAAATCGAGATTCGCCAGGATCTGATCGACACCCCGGAAGGCGCGCAATTATGGGCCGGGCGGGTCGCTGAAGCGCTGCAATCCGTGCGCACCGAACATGGGCCCTTCGAAATATTTCCGTCCGTTAACCCTAAGACTTAAATTTGTGTAAACCGTGATGCGGTAGGTTAAGCGAATATTAGGCGGGGAAGCATGAGGCTCAATATGGGAGGCAAGGTATGCCTATCAGTTTCGTTCCCCTGTACGCCACGCTGGCTCTCAGCCTGGCTGCGGTCCTGACGGTCCCTTATATCGCCATTCCGGCGCTCGCCGATTCTGCTGAAACGATCCGCCTCGGATTCCTCGACAGCGCCGAAGATCCGTCGCAGCTGCACGTCGCCACGGCCAAAGCCGATGGCGACACGGATATCGCCATCGATCTCGCCGATATCTCGCCGCAGGACAGCGCCCTTCAGCGCGGACTCGGCCCGGTATGGATTTGGAACCCGGCGCATGACACGCCGGCACCGGCCGTTTTCGCCAGCAGATAGAGCACCGAACGTTCGCTTGCGCTCACGCGCGACGCTCTATCTCTTTTTGATTCACGCAAATGCGTCGTCGCAGGCGTAGCCGCCTGCTCGGGATTTGCGATAGTTAATTCTCTGCCCCGGTATCGCGTGCCGGGGTGAATTTTGCGCCGAAGGATTCGGTGGTGTAACGCCACAGCTTGACGCCATCCGACCAATGGTCGGGCTGAAGGCCCGCCTTTTGCTTGAGATGGCGCAGGAACTCGCGCGGCTCGGAGATCTGCTCCCACACCACGGGCAGGAAAATGCCGCGCGATTTGCCGTCCTGCAGAATGAGACCGTCCGTATCGGGCTGAATCTGCGCCACGAGATCGGCTTCGTTGCGGAAGCTCATCTCGCGCGGCGTGCTCAGTACCGAAATGCTGATATGGGTCTCGGCCAGATCCGCCTCGCTGAGCGGCTTGAAGCGCTTGTCTTCGAAGGCGGCGCGGTAGGCGTTCTGCACCACGTCGGCGATCAGCGGATTGTTGGGCGCGAGCGAGCCGACGCAGCCGCGCAGTTTGCCGCCGGTATGAACGCTGACAAAGGTGCGCCGGTGAGTCCGCATCGGATGGGGAAAGCCTTTCACCTCGACATTGGGGCAGCCGCCCGTCTTGATGCCGTGGCGGATAGCCTGCTGGGCGATATCGAGGAGCGGCTCGCGGTATTTCTCCGGCGTGCGCGCGGCGCCGGAATATTCGAAGGCATAGGAGCCATAGCCCACCACCCGGTTTCTGTCCCCCGCCGTGTCGCCGGAATTGCGCACATCGAGAGTGGTCGGCCGGAGGTCGAGCCGGCGCGCCGCGCGCAACAGGCCGGAAAGCGGGCGGAAGCCGCAGGCGAGCTCGCCGCTCAGGCCCTCGACATGGAAGGTTTCGATCGCCTTCGTCGCGCCGGCATCGAGCTTTTGCGCCGCGTCGTAATCGTGGAAATGGCTGAGATCGGTGCTGATCACGATCAGGGTTTCCGGCCCGCCCCATAATTTTTGCAGCACCTGCTCCACCCCTTCGGCCTTCGCGTCGCCGACCAGGAGCGGCACAAGAGAGAACTCGCCGAGAGTGCGCTGGAGGAACGGCAGATGCACTTCGAGGGAATGCTCGTTCTCGAAGGCGGCGTCGGCGATCTGGACCTGCGGCAGGGTAAGCGCGCGGGCCAGCCAGTCCCAATCGACCGGAATATCGCCGAGCGGCGTGGCATGGGCGTCGGCGCTCGGCACCGCAATGCCCTTGAAGGCGACCCGGTGCGCCGGGCCGAGCAGCACGACGCGGGTGATACGCTCCGCCAGATGGCGCACCGAGCCATAGGCCGCGCCGGCGATGGCGCCGGAATAGACATGCCCGGCATGGGGCGCCACCAGCGCCTTGGCGTCGATATCCCAGGCCAGCGGCGATTCGAGATGGGCGGTGATGGATTCGTCCAATTCGCCCGCCTCGGCGGAATAGAAGGCGCCGGCAACGGCCGGCTGGCGCACGCTTGCCATATATCGCTCTCTTCAATCTGCTATTCTCATAGTTTAGCACAGGACGCGGAAAAGGAGCCATGAGCGGCGACGAGAAGATCACCGAGGCCACCGAGACTTGGCCGACCCGCCATTGGCACGCGCTCGACGATGGCCGGGTGCAATGCGATGTCTGCCCGCGCGAATGCAAGCTGAAGGAAGGCCAGCGCGGGCTATGCTTCGTGCGCGGGCGGCTCGGCGATGAAGTGGTGCTGACCACCTATGGCCGCTCGAGCGGCTTTTGCGTCGATCCTATCGAGAAGAAGCCGCTCAATCATTTCCTGCCGGGCACGCCGACGCTCTCCTTCGGCACGGCGGGCTGCAATCTGGCGTGCAAGTTCTGCCAGAACTGGGACATCAGCAAATCGCGCGAGATCGATACCCTGGCCGACGGCGCCAAGCCCGAGCAGGTCGCCCGGGTGGCGCAGAAGCTCGGCTGCAAGAGCGTCGCCTTCACCTATAACGACCCGGTCATCTTCATGGAATACGCCATCGATATCGCGAGCGCCTGCCACGAGATCGGCATCGCCACGGTGGCGGTGACGGCGGGCTATATCTCGCCGGAGCCCCGCGCCGAATTCTTCCGTCACATGGACGCGGCGAATGTCGATTTGAAGGCGTTTACCGAGGATTTCTATTGGAACATCACCAAGAGCCATCTGAAAAACGTGCTGGAGACCCTGGAATACATCAAACGCGACTGCGACACCTGGATCGAGCTGACCACCCTGGTGATCCCGGGCGAAAACGACACGGACGCGGAGTTCGACGAGATGAGCCGCTGGGTGGTCGAGCATCTCGGGCCCGACGTGCCGATGCATTTTTCCGCCTTCCATCCCGACTACCGCATGATGGACAAGCCCAACACGCCGCCGGAAACCCTCAACCGGGCGCGGCGCATCGCGCTCAAGAACGGCGTGCACCACGCCTATGTCGGCAATGTCAGCGACCGCGGGCGGGACAGCACCTATTGCCACAATTGCCGCGCGCTCCTCATCGGGCGCGACCGATATGTGCTGAGTGCGTGGAACCTCGATACCGCCGGCGCCTGCCGCCAATGCGGCACGCCCTTGGCTGGCGTGTTCGACGGCCAGCCCGGCGAGTGGGGCGCACGACGGCTGCCGGTGCGGATGGGGGAATTTACCGGGGAAGTCGTTTAAGGTCCCGACCGATCAAGGCCCTTTTTCCCCAGCGGGGAGAAAGGGTTTGGGATTGAGG
>CAZUVO010000153.1:0-9306 GCA_964623955.1 uncultured Rhizobiaceae bacterium | reverse complement strand
CGCTCGGCGCCATGGCGCGCGGCTCGGCGGACCGCTATTTCCAGCAGGAAATCTCCGACGACCTCAAACTGGTGCCCGAAGGGGTCGAGGGCCGGGTGCCGTTCAAGGGGCCGGTCGGCGGCGTGGTGCATCAGCTCGTCGGCGGCTTGCGCGCCGCGATGGGCTATACCGGCAACCGCTCGATCGAGGAGATGCGCACCAATTGCCGCTTCCTCCGGGTCTCCGCGGCGGGCTTGCGCGAAAGCCATGTGCATGACGTCTCGATTACCCGCGAGCCGCCGAATTACCCGCAAAACATGTAGTTTCGGCCCGCAAAAGTCTCACATTTCCGTTTATTTGCGTTACTCCCCTGGTCGCGGGAAAATAGTTAACCAAATGTTAGCCTGACGCAGCGGATCATTTCGCACAGGGTATGATGAGCGTGTGAGCGTGGAAGAGAACGGCAGATTTGGAGGCAGAACATGAGCAGGTTTCGTAAATTCCTGGCCGTCGGACTGTTGGCCGCCGCCATGGCGGTGGGTCCGGCCCTTTTGTTCGGCACAGATGTTGAGGCGGCAAGCAGCAACAGCGGCAGCAGCGGCGGTTCGAGCAATTCCGGCGGCGGCAAGGCGGATTATTTCGATCGCGGGCAGAAGGCCTTCGAAAACGGTGACTGGAACGACGCGGTCAAGAATCTCAAAAAGGCGGTGGCCGAGAATTCGGACAATGCCGAGGCCTATAATCTGATGGGCTATTCCTATCGCCGCATGGGCGAGGCCGATTCGGCGTTCGACGCCTATGCCAAGGCGCTCGATATCGATCCCAAGCATCGCGGCGCCCATGAATATCTCGGCCAGACCTATCTCCTCGTCGGCGACGCCGACAAGGCCAAGGGGCAATTGGCGATTCTGACCGATCTCTGCGGCAAACAGTGCAAGGAGACGGTCAAATTGCGCAAGGCGATCAAGCGCCATGAGGCGAGCGCCAACAAGCAGGTGTTGCTCATGCTCGACGAGGAAAACTGGTAGCTTGCCCTGAGCCGGCGACAAGGCTAGAAGCGGGGAGGGCTGGGCTCTCCCCCGTCGCCGCCCTTAGGGGCCGCAAACGCGCCATGGAATTGCTCCGCCCTCGTGTGCAACGCGGAGCGGAGCCGGCATGGCTGATCTGCCAAACCTACCCCTGACAACCGGAATGCGGCGCTTATGAGCGACCGCATTCTGATTCTCGATTTCGGCTCGCAAGTGACGCAATTGATCGCGCGGCGCCTTCGCGAGGCCAATGTCTATTGCGAGATCATGCCGTTCGACAAGGGCGACGATGCGGTGCGCGATTTCGCCCCCAAGGGCATCATCTTTTCCGGTGGTCCCGCCTCGGTCACCGAGGCCGGAACGCCGCGCGCGCCGCAAGCCGCGTTCGATCTCGGCGTTCCCATTCTCGGCATCTGCTACGGCCAGCTGACCCTCTGCGCCCAGCTCGGCGGCGCGGTGGAAAGTTCGGATCACCGCGAATTCGGCCGCGCCATGCTCGATGTCACCGAGAATTGCGCCCTGTTCGAAGGGGTGTGGGATTCCGGCCAGCGCGAGCAGGTGTGGATGAGCCATGGCGACCGGGTGACCGAGATACCGCCGGGCTTTAGCGTCGTCGGCACCTCGGACGGCGCGCCCTATGCGGTGATTGCCGATGACGAGCGGCGCTATTACGGCGTGATGTTCCACCCGGAAGTGGTGCATACGCCCCATGGCGCGGCGCTGCTCGCCAATTTCGTGCATCATGTCGCGGGCTGCGCCGGCGACTGGACCATGGCCGCCTTCCGCAGCCAGGCGGTCGAGGCGATCCGCGCCCAGGTCGGCGACAAGCGCGTGGTGTGCGGCCTCTCCGGCGGCGTCGATTCCTCCGTCGCCGCGGTGCTGATCCATGAGGCGATCGGCGAGCAATTGCACTGCATCTTCGTCGATCATGGGCTGTTGCGCGCCGACGAGGCCGAACAGGTGGTCGAGATTTTCCGCGAGCATTACAACATCCCGCTCAGCCACCGTAATGCCGCCGATCTCTTTCTCGGCAAGCTCGACGGTGTCGACGACCCGGAGGAGAAGCGCAAGATCATCGGCGGCCTTTTCATCGATGTGTTCGAGGAAGAGGCGGAAAAACTCGGCGGCGCCGAGTTCCTCGCCCAGGGCACGCTCTATCCCGACGTCATCGAATCCGTTTCCTTCTCCGGCGGACCGAGCGTGACGATCAAATCGCACCACAATGTCGGCGGCCTGCCGGAGCGCATGAACATGGCTCTGGTGGAGCCTCTGCGCGAGCTGTTCAAAGACGAAGTACGCGCGCTCGGCCGCGAGCTCGGCCTGCCCGACAGCCTCGTCGGCCGCCACCCCTTCCCCGGCCCCGGCCTCGCCATCCGCATCCCTGGCCCGGTCAGCAAGGAAAAAGCGGATATCCTCAGAAAGGCCGATCAAATTTATCTCGAGGAAATCCGCAATCACGGCCTCTATGACGCCATCTGGCAGGCCTTCGCCGTGCTGCTGCCGGTGCGCACCGTCGGCGTGATGGGCGATTACCGCACGTATGAATATGTCTGCGGCTTGCGCGCCGTGACCTCGACCGACGGCATGACGGCGGATTTCTACCCCTTCGACATGGCGTTCTTAGCAACCGTCTCCAACCGCATCGTCAACGAGGTCCGCGGCATCAACCGCGTCGTCTACGACGTCACCTCCAAACCGCCGGGGACGATCGAGTGGGAATGAGGTAAGGCCGCCGCAACATCGCCCGTTACCTGTGGCACACCACCATCACGGTTTGGCTCTTGGCGATCTGCGCAAGGTCCCTGGTGGATAAGGGCTGGGTGCGTTCGGACCATCTGGTGGGCAGGCCGGTGGAATTGAGGAACTGCTTCACGGTCGACGCTTTGATGCCGAAATTCACGTTCTCGGGCAGCGAGCCGATGGTATCGGCCATCTTCATTTTGTTCAGTTGCGCGACCACCACGCCGACGATGTTGCCATATTCGTCGTAGATCGGCCCGCCGCTGCTGCCCGGCTGAACCGCGGCGTCGATCTGGAACTGGCCGGCATCGTCGCCGACGCCTCGGGTCGCGCTGACGATACCCTTGGTGACCTTGATCGAGTTGCCGAAAATGTCGCCGTACGGATAGCCGGCGACCAGCACATCCTCGCCGAGCGCGATAGTTTCCGAGCGCATCAATCCGTTGGTCGCCGATGGCGTGATATTGATCGCCAGTTTGCTGATCAGGTTTTGCGCTTCCGTCGATGCCGTTTCGGTGGATGACACGCGGAGCAGCGCGAGATCGCTGCGGCGGTCCGAATCGATCACATCGGCGGCGGTTTGGTGTTCCGCGCTGTCGCCCACCGTTACCGCGCGGCAGGCATCGACGACATGTTGATTCGAGATGATGTGGCCGAGCTTGGAGACGAAGAAACCCGAACCGGTGCGGGTTGTCTCGGACGCGTCAGCCGGTTTGCCGGCCGGTTCGGCGTCCGCGGATGTGACGGGAGCGCTCTCCGGAGGTTTTTGCAAATCCCCGTTTTTCCAGATGCCCATTTGGAGGCTGCCGTCCGCCAGGGTGAGCGTGCCCTGGCCGTGGAATTTGCTGTTGCGAAATTCGCCGACATATTTTCGCCCATCGGGAAACGAGAAGATGCCTTGGCCATGAAGGTTGCCGTTCAAGAACTCGCCGACATATTTGCGCCCGTTGGGATGGGTGATCGTGCCTTGCCCGTTGGCTTTGCCGTTGATGTATTCACCGACATATCTGCTGCCGTCCGGGAGGGTAAACGCGCCGTAACATTTGTCGCTTGTTTGGCCATGGGCGCGAGAGCAGCGCGGCGGCAGTGATCCCTTGTTCGCGGCCTGAGAATTGTCGCTATTGCCTCTGTCCGAAAGAACGCCTTTCGCTACCAGGTCGATGATCTTGCCGGCCAGTAAATCCCATTCGGTGGCGTGCGAAGCGCTCAGCCACGACGAGGCACACAAGAAACATACCAAAAGCAGCGATGTTTTCCTGAGGCGGCTCATGTCTGCCCGTTCTCCCGCGATACAGTGGCCCTGGCGGCTTGCTCCATTAGCCTATGAACGGCTTAGGCCGTAAAACGCGCCGGCTTGCGAAAAGGCAGGGAAAAGTCTGCTCCCGCCTTTGGCAATGGTCAAGGTGATGGCGTAGAATTCCGCGAATTATCCAATACGGTCGTCTCGAATTGGGGGCGCGAATCGTTAAGTAATTGAATAATCACAGGAATTTTTCGAATTGGTATCGACTGGAATGAGACCTTGATTGCATTCCGCCGAGTCTGGGCGAGCGCGGCGCTGGCGGTGGCGCTCGTCTTGACGGCGGCCCCCGCACTGGCCGATTTCGCGTCCGGCAGGGCGGCTTATGAGCGCGGCGATTTTCGCGCCGCGCGGGAGCAGTGGCAGGCGCTGGCCGAGGCCGGCGAACCGGCGGCCCAGGCGGCGCTCGGCAGCCTCTATATCCAGGGCGAAGGGGTGCCGGTCGATTATGGCGAGGCGCTTTATTGGACCCGCCGGGCGGCGGAACAGGGCGATGTCACCGGACAGTTCAATATGGGCTCGATCTATGCCGGCGGGCTCGGTGTCGAGCGCGATTACGCCGAGGCGGCCTATTGGTTCGGCCTCGCCGCCGAGCAGAACGACGCCATGAGCCGCTACAACCTCGCCATCCTCTACTCCCGCGGCCTCGGCGTCGCGCGCGACGATGTCGAGGCGGTCTACCTGCTGAACACCGTTTCGATCATCGCCGGAACACCGGAAATCGCCCAGCCCGAGCTCGCGGCGGAGGCCGAGCGCCTGGCCCTCAATATGATGATGACCATGGGCCGGGACGAAATGAATGAGGCCCATGCCCGCTCGAAGGAATTCGAGAGCTACTATGTGAAGCATTATCTTAAGGGCTATTTCGAACGCCCGGCAAGCGGCGAATCGAGCCCGGAAGAGCCCTGATCCGGCCCCAAAGTGGGGCTAAAAATCCGGATTTGCACACTATATGTTGTGGCTATTCCGAGGAAATTGCTTGCTATTAGCGTATCACCCGCTATCTTGGGGGCGAAGCAGGCCACCCTACAATATGTAGGACCACACGATATGTGGCGAAGGTCTGCCCGAGATTGAGCCAATCCGAGGCGGGGAAATAGTCATGTCAGTCTGGACACCGGAACGTATCGCCGAAGTCACCCGATTGTGGGGCGAAGGCTTGACCACGGCGGAAATCGGCAAAATGGTCGGCGTCACCAAAAACGCCGTCGTCGGCAAGGCCCATCGTTTGGGGCTGCCGCCGCGTCCCTCGCCGATCCGGCGCAAGGGCGGCGGTGGCGGCGGAAGCACCAGCCGCAGTACTGGCGGCGGCAGCGCGAGCACGCCGCGCCCGGTCGCCAAGGCGCCGGTCAAGCCGGTGCGCCAATTCGCTCTCAGCACGTCCGGCGCCCGCTGCAAATGGCCGTCCGGCCATCCCGGCGAGGCGGATTTTCATTTCTGCGGCAGCCTGGCGCTGGTCAACAAGCCCTACTGCCCGGAGCATTATCAGATGGCCTATCTGCCGGCGCGGCCCAAGGGCGAAGCCAAGGAAACCCCAAGCGAACAGCCGCGGCACGTCGCCCGGCGCTCCGCTTCCGCCGCGTAAAACCCACCGTATTTTCGTGTATTACTCCGCCGGCTTGCTGACGGCCGCGTCCATGCGGCCGAGCCACATCAGGCCGTACATGTGGAAATCGCCGATCAGGCTGAAGATCGGATAGGTGAAGGTCGCCGGGCGGTTTTTCTCGACGAAGAAATGCCCGACCCAGGCGAAGAAATAGCCGCATACCGGGGCCGCGAGCAGCAGCCAGGGCTCGGGCAGCACCGCCGCCAATATAATGAGCGCGATCGCCCCCGAGGTGCCGATGAAATGCAGGTGCCGCGTGCCCGGCCGGTTGTGCTGCGACACATAAAACGGCCAAAAATCGCGATACCGCGTTATGCGTTGCTCGGCCATGTCCTTCTCTCTATCCTGCCCGCGGCCCCAAGGCGGAGGTGGCGAAGCGCCGTACTTTGCCTATAATGCCGCGAATTTTCGTCACTATAGACCATATAGACCAAAACGGAGCATGCCATGCCGGCAATGACCACACCGATATGCGATTTCGGCTGGAAAGCGCCAGATTTTGATTTGCCCGGTGTCGACGGCGGGAATTACACCCTTGCCGATGTCCAGGGCGAAAACGGCACGCTGGTGATGTTTCTCTGCAATCACTGCCCGTTCGTGAAGGCGATCATCGACCGCATCGTGCGCGACGTCTCCGGGCTCTCGGGCCTCGGCATCGGCACCGTCGCCATCATGCCAAATGATGTGGCGAGCTATCCCGCCGATTCCTTCGACAATATGAAGCTCTTCGCCGCCGAGCATAATTTTACTTTCCCCTATGTGATCGACGAGAGCCAGGCGGTGGCGCGCGCCTATGACGCGGTGTGCACGCCGGATTTCTTCGGCTTCGACAAATCCCTCGGCCTGCAATATCGCGGCCGGCTCGATGAATCGCGGCTCGATCCGGTGCCGAACGCGACCCGCGAATTGTTCGAGGCGATGAAGTCCGTGGCCGAAAGCGGCCAGGGGCCCGAGGCGCAACTGCCCAGCATGGGATGTTCCATCAAGTGGCGGAACGCCGCTTAAAGCGGACGGAAAGAGGCAGCCCGTGGCAGATATATTTCGCGAAGTCGATGAAGACATTCGCCATGAACGCTACGAGAAACTGTGGAAGCGGTATCGGTGGTGGCTGCTTGGCCTCATCGTCGCGCTGATCGCGGCGGTTGCCGCCTATGTCATTATCGACGAGCAGAATGAGAGCCTGCGCCGCGAAGAGGGCCTGCAATTCGCCGCCGCCCTGGCGGAACTGGAAGCCGGGCGGCCCAAACAGGCCGCGGCGCAATTCAAGGCGCTCGCGGACAGCACGGATTCAGGCTATCTCGCGCTGGCGCGGCTGCGCGCCGCCGACGCGCTGGCGGCGTCCGGCGACAGAAGCGGTGCGGTGGCGCTTTATGACGAGCTTTCGGCGGACAGCCGGGCGAGCCTTCTCTATCGCGAACTCGGCGTCCTGCTCGCCGCCGAGCATCTGCTCGACAGCGCGCCGCCGCAGGATGTGATGCAGCGCCTCGCGCCGCTCGTCAGCGGCGACGGGCCGTGGCGCTCGCTGGCGATCGAGCTGACCGGCCTGGCCCAGATCAAGGCCGGGCGGACGGAAGCGGCGCGCCAGATCTTCGCCGATCTCAGCCAAGACGTGCAGGCGCCGAGCGGTGTGCGCGCCCGCGCCCAGGAACTGCTGGCGAGCCTCGGCGGGCCGCTCAATGCAGATTCCGAGCCGGCGGCGCCGGACAGCGCCGCCGAATAGCCATCATGCGCCCGCCGTTTCGTTTTCTCGCCGTTGTTCTCGCCGGCGCCGCGCTCGGAGCCTGCGATCTGGCCGATGAATGGTTCGGCGGCACCGAGGCGCCACCGCTGCCGGGCCAACGGCTTTCCGTGCTGGCCCTGCAAAGCACCGTCGAGCCCGATCCGCGCATCGCGGACCTCGACGTCCGCCTGCCCAAGCCCTATGTCAATGAATCCTGGCCGCAGGCCGGCGGCTATCCCGACCACGCCATGCATCATCTCGCCGGCGGCGAACGGCTGGCGCCCTTCTGGCGCACCGGCATCGGCGAAGGCTCGGGCGATGACGGGCGCATTCTGAGCACCCCGGTGGTCGCCGGCGGGCGCGTCTTCACCATCGATGCGGTGGCCGAAATCTCCGCCTTCGACGCGGCGAGCGGCGATCGGCTGTGGCGCCTCGATGCGCGCCTCGAAGATGGCGAGGAAGACGGCTTCGGCGGCGGCCTTGCGCTCGCCCATGGCCGCCTGTTCGCCAGCACCGGCTTCGGCCATGTGATCGCACTCGATCCCGCCAATGGCGCCGAGATATGGCGCGAGGATATCGGTATTCCGATGCGCGCCGCTCCGGTGGTCGTCGGCGAGCGCCTGTTCGCCGTCACCTACGACAATCAGCTTTGGGTGCTCTCCGCCATAGACGGCGAGGTGCAATGGAGCCATTCCGGCATTTCCGAGACGGCGGGTCTTCTCGGCGCGGCGGTGCCGGCGGTGGACGGCGACATCGTCATCGCGCCCTATTCCTCGGGCGAACTGTTGGCGCTCCGGGTGGAAAATGGCCGCACCGTCTGGACCGATTCGCTCGGCGCCCAGCGCCCCGGCACCGGCAGCCTCGCCGCGCTCAACGATATCAACGGCTCGCCGGTAATCGATCGCGGCGTGGCCTATGCGATCAGCCATGGCGGGCGGCTCGTCGCCATCGATGTGCGCACCGGCAGCCGCGTCTGGGAGCAGGATATCGCCGGCCTCAACACGCCCTGGGTGGCCGGCGAGTTCATCTTCGTGGTGACCGTCGACGGCGATGTGGTGTGCCTCGCGCGGCGCAACGGCCGGGTGCGCTGGGTGCATTCCCTGCCGCGCTTCGAGGATGCCCAGGAGCGCGATGAGCCGGTGTTCTGGAACGGCCCGCTATTGTTGAGCGACCGCCTGATCGTGCTCGGCTCCAATGGCGACGCGCTCGCCATTTCGCCCTATTCGGGCCGCCTGCTGGGCAAATTGGAACTGCCTCATGGCGTGCGCGTCGCGCCCATCGCCGCCAACGGCACGGTTTACATTCTGACCGATGATGGCGACCTGATCGCCCTGAGATAGATAGAGGCGCGCCGGCATGACGTTCAGCGTCGCCATACTGGGCCGGCCCAATGTCGGCAAATCCACCCTCTTCAACCGCCTCGTCGGGCGGCGCGTCGCCATCGTCGCCGAGACCCCGGGGGTGACCCGCGACCGGCGCGAGGGCGAGGGGCGCATCGGCCCCTTGCGCTTCCGCGTGACAGACACCGCCGGGCTCGAAGAAGCGGATTCGGAAAGCCTCGGCGGGCGCATGATGGCGCAGAGCCAGCGCGCCCTCGATGAGGCGGATGTCGCGCTCCTGGTGGTCGATGGGCGCGCCGGCGTCACCGCGGCGGACGAGCATTTTGCCGATCAATTGCGGCGCGCCGACACGCCGGTCGTGCTTGTCGTCAACAAATGCGAGGGCGCCGCGGCGAGCGCCGGCATCGCCGAATCCTACGCCCTCGGCATGGGCGAGCCGGTAGCGATTTCCGCCGAGCATAACGAGGGCATGGCCGATCTCTACGAGGCGCTGGCGCCGTTCGGCGAGGACGGCGCGCCGGCGGAAGACGCAGCGGACAAGCCGCTCCGCCTCGCCATTGTCGGGCGGCCCAATGTCGGTAAATCGACGCTGC
>CAZUVO010000152.1:0-9380 GCA_964623955.1 uncultured Rhizobiaceae bacterium | reverse complement strand
ACAGCCTCTTGGCCAAGGTCATCGTCCATGGCTCCAACCGCAACGAATGTCTGATGCGGCTCCGCCGCGCGCTGGAGGAATATGTCATCGCCGGCGTCGAGACGACGATCCCGTTTCACCTCAAATTGATCGCCAATGCGGATTTCGCCAACGGCGCCTACGACATACACTGGCTCGAGCAATTCATCGCGGACGAACAGGCTGCGGAATAATTGATGATCGAATTGACGCCGGAGCTGGTTCTCAAGGCTTATGCCTGCGGCGTCTTTCCCATGGCGGAGCGCAAGGACGACCCCTCTGTGTTCTGGGTCGATCCGGACTGGCGCGGGGTTATTCCGCTCGACGAATTTCACCTGCCGCGCCGATTGGCCCGCACGGTACGCTCGGGCAAATTCCAGGTCAGCGTCAACCGGGAGTTCGACCGGGTCATCCGAAAATGCGCCGAGAGCACGCCCGAGCGCGCCGAATCCTGGATCAATGGCGGCATTGTCGAGGTCTATAACGAGCTGCATCGCCAGGGCAATGCGCACAGCGTCGAATGCTGGCGCGGCAAGCAGTTGGTCGGTGGCCTGTATGGCGTCTCACTGGGCGCCGCCTTTTTCGGCGAAAGCATGTTCAGCCGCGAGCGCGACGCCAGCAAGGTGGCGCTGGTGCATCTGGTCGAACGCCTGCGCGCCGGCGGCTACGCCTTGCTCGACACCCAGTTCGTCACCGCGCATCTCAGCAGTTTCGGCGCGATCGAGCTGCCGCGCGGCACCTATCTCGAACAATTGCGCGCGGCGCTGGAGCGCGAAGCGAGCTTCTATCCGTTCGAATCCGAGTTTTCGCCCGGCATCGCGCAGTCGAGCACCCAGACGTCATAGACCGGGTGCTGAAGCGCCGAAAGCCCCGGCGTGGACGCAAACATCCAGCCGCTGAACAGGAGCTTCACCGGCTCGCCCTTCTGTTTTTCGCGAACTTCGAGAAAGGCTGAGCTTTCCGGCGGCTCCTCGGGCGGCTTCTTGTGGCACGCCCGGGCGGTGATCTCGAGAGTGCCGAAGGTGACGGGCACGCCGATCTCGGCGCTGAATTTGGAGATCCGCGCCGTGACCTTGTCGAGCCCTTGCAACACCACGCCGCTGCCCTCCAGGGCGCGGGTTTCCGCCGGCCACCAGGTGAGAAGCGCGAGCGCGGCCAGTGCCGCGCAAATTTTGGCGAGCGGCCGGGTCAAGCGGAAGCCTCGGGCAATTGCGGTTTCTTGTCGGCCCAGGGAAAGGCTTCCTCGAAGGCTGCGGCGGCACGGAAGATATCTGTCTCCGAATTGATCCGGGCGACCATTTGCAGGCCGACCGGCAGGCCGGATTTGGTGAACCCGGCGGGGATCGAAGCGGCGGGCTGGCCGGTGGTGTTGAAGGGATAGGTATAATAGACCCAGGAGACCGGATCGCGGTCTTCCCAGCCCGGCGGCACATCCAGCCCGGTTTCGAAGGCGGCGACGGGCAGCACCGGCGACAGCAGCAGATCGTAATCCTCGAAGAATTCGCGCACCGTTTCGCGAAAGGCGTAGCGCGCGAACACCCGGGTGAAATATTCCTCGATGGAAAGTTTCAGTGCGTCGGCGAGCATGGCGACGACCGCCGGGTCCAATTGCTCCGGCGAATCGGTCAGCAGGCCTTTTAATTTTGTTCCGACTCCGCCGTAAAATTCCGCACGCCAAATATCGAGCGGCTCGTCGCCGAAGGGCGCCGCCACCTCGTCGACCTGGCAGCCGAATTGTTCGAAGGCGCGGGCGGCTTTTTCAGTGATGGCGAGAATTTCCGGGTCGCTGCGGGCATAGCCGAAGGTCGGGCTCCAGGCGATGCGCATGCCTTTGACCGATTGCTCGCAGGCGCCGAGATAATCCGGCACCGGCCCGGCGACGGCGAAGGGATCGCGCCGGTCATGGCCGGAGATGGCGCTGAGCAGCAGTGCCGCATCGCGCACGGTGCGCGCCAGTGGGCCGACATGCGCAAGGGTCGGCGTCGCGGGAATGGGAAAAAGCGGCACGCGGGAGAATTGCGCCTTTATGCCAAAGAGGCCGCACAGAGAGGACGGAATGCGGATCGAACCGCCGCCATCGGTGCCGAGCGAAAACGGCGTGAGCCCGGCGGCGACACTGGCGCCGGCGCCGGCGCTCGAGCCGCCCGGCGTCGTGTCCAGGTTCCACGGATTGCGCGTCACTCCGGTGAGCGGGCTGTCGCCGGTTCCCTTGCAGCCGAACTCGCTCGTCGTGCTTTTGCCGATAATGCAGGCGCCGGCGGCGCGCACCCGCTCGACCGCCGGCGCATCGACCGGCCCGATATTCTCGGCGAACGGCTTGGAGCCGAAGGTCCAGGGCACGCCTTGCATTGAAATCAGATCCTTGACCGACAGCGGCAGGCCGTGCAGCAGGCCGAGCTCGTCTCCCGCCATCACCGCTTTCTCCGCCTGCTTCGCCGCCTCAAGGGCTATTTCCGGCGTGCGCGTGACAAAGCAGTTGAGAACCGGCTCAAGCGCTTCCTGGCGGCGCAGCACGTCCTCGGTCAGCTCGACCGGGGAAATCTCGCGGCTGGCGATCATGTTCTTGAGGTCGAAGGCGGTGCGGTAGGCGAAACTCATTCCATCAGGCTCCTGTCAGATCGCGCCCGAGCCGCGGTCGAGATCGCTCGGCCGGGTGAAGACGCATTCGGCAAAGCGCGATTGGAGATCCTGCCGGTCGAGCCCGCGGCCGATCACGACGATGCGGGTTTCCGGCTCGCCGCGCGGCCAGCTCTCGGCATAGGTCGGCGGGCTGAACGTGTCCTGCACCCCCTGCAGGATCACCGGCTTGTCGACATTGTCGAACTGCACCATGCCTTTGACCCGATAGAGATTGTCGCCGAGCTGCTCGGTGAGCTCGACGAAAAAGCGCAGGACCTGGTTCCAATCCATGACGCGGGATTCCTGCAGGCAGACGGCGGTCACGTCCGGCGTGTGCTCGTGATTGTGATCACCCGTTATGTCGCTCTCGGCGCTGCCGAGCCAATCACCGACCGCATCGTCGCGGTTTTTCGGATCGAACAAGTCGAGATCGATGATCTTGTCCACCGCCAGGGCGCCGTAGGAGGTCACCTCTTTCAGCGAATAGGGATTGAGCGCACCGACCACGGATGTCGCGCGCTCGAAATCGGCATCACCCACCATGTCGCGCTTGTTGAAGATGATCTTGTCGGCGATGGCGATCTGCTTCTGAGCTTCGATATTGTTTTCGATCTCGGTTTCGACATGTTTGAGATCGACCACGGTGAGCACCGCATCGAGCTTGAAGGTGAGATCGAGCTTGAGATCGGTATAGAGCAGTTTGGCGAGCGGCGACGGGTCGGCGATGCCGGTGGTCTCGATGACGATCTTGTCGAATTCGATCTGCGGCTCGGCCAGGCCCACCTTGCGCAGGAAGAGCTTGTTGAGGCCGTCCATCAGATCGCCTTGCGCGGCGCAGCAGATGCAGCCGTTGGTCAGCTCCAGCATGTCCTCGGAGGCACGGGCGATAAGGTCGCCATCGATACCGATTTCGCCGAACTCATTGACGATGACGGCAATTTTTCCCGCATTCGGGTCGCTCAGGAGGTGATTGATCAGGGTGGTCTTGCCGGCGCCGAGAAATCCGCTCAACAGGGTAATCGGAATGCGCTGATCTTCCTCCCTGGAATCGACCCGAGACATTCCTCCCCGCCCCGTCGCGGCGGCCGTCAGTCGTCCACCATCGCCCAGGCGCGCACCGGCGAGCCGCTGCCGTCGCCGATCTTGAGCGGCGGGCCGTAGAACTGGAACTCGCCCTTGCCGATCAGCTCTTCGAGATTGATCAGCCATTCATAATGGGTGATGCCCCGGTCGCGGCAGACCCGGTGATTGGGAAAGAGATTGTCCGACGGCTTGTCGGTCGATGGCCCCTCGACGCCGTGCAGCTTGGAGCCCCGGTCCGCCAGCCAATTGGTGGCGTCCGCGGTAATTCCGCAATTGCTCCACACCACTTTCACATCGGGATAATGGCGATTGTGGAGGCCCGTGCACATGAGAACGATATGGCCGTCGATCTTGACGCCGGCCTTCTCTTCCGCCGCTTCCATATCGGCAACGTCTATATCGCCGAGATCGGGGATATGCTGCATGTCGAGGCAGACGGATTTTCCCATGAACATGTCGAGCGGCATGTTGTCGACGGTCTGACCC
Source organism: uncultured Rhizobiaceae bacterium (assembly GCA_964623955.1). Classification (GTDB taxonomy): domain Bacteria; phylum Pseudomonadota; class Alphaproteobacteria; order UBA828; family UBA828; genus PTKB01. The sequence goes on along the minus strand of CAZUVO010000152.1, from coordinate 5,174 downwards.
TTGGGGTTGGTGTGATAATAGGCGTCCACATGGGTGCCGATATGATCGACCATGCCCATGAAGGTGGTGGCGAAGGAAAGCCGGTCGTTGGGTGTGCCGAGCTCGAAATCCTTGATGGTTTTTTCATGCGTGTAATGCGGCACGATCACCGGCCGCTGAAACAATTTATGCGCCGGCATGTTGTCGGTCATTTTCAGGGTCAAATCGATCATCCGTTGGCCCATGTGCACCTCCCCATTGTTACTGCTCCGTTGAGAAGCAGCCCTTTGCAGATCATGGTTATGGCAAGAATAGCAGCGCGCCCTTAGGCACGCCAGGGGGACAAGGGCTTATCGATCCGGCGCGAGAACCGGATTAATCGGGCGGATTGCCGCCGGTAAGATATGTGGCGTCGAAATTGGCCAGGGCGACCAGACGGTTGCGGTCCAATATCTGCAAAACGCCGCCGCGAATATCGATGAGATTTTCATCGCGCAGAGCACGCAGGGTGCGATTGACGTGAATGGTTGTCAGACCGAGCGCATCGGCCAAATGACGCTGGCGGAGCGGCATCAGGATGGAACTGTCCTGTACGGTGCCGCGCAAACCGAGACGGGTCACGAATTCGAGCATCAAATGGGCGATCCGCTCTTTCGCCGAGCGCCGGCCGAGATTGGTCGCGAGCTCGTCCGCGCGGGCGAATTCTTGCTCATAGGTCGCCGCGACGCAGCTCTGCAGATCAGAGTTTTCCGACGCGATCCGCTGCACGGCGTCAAGGTCGAACTCGCCGACCGCCGACCCGGGGAGCATTTGAACCGAATGATTTAACGGCCGCGGCAAAAGCGAGCTCAGGGTTGCCGGATCGCCCGGCAGCAGGAAGGAAAGTATTTGCCGCCGGCCGTCGCCCAATTGCTTGTATCTCAGGCCCCACCCGTCGAAGAGAACGAAAAATGACGATGCGGGCTGCCCTTGCCGCAATATCGTCGTCGACTTGGTTACGACGCTTTGGCGAACGCCCAGGCCCTGGATCTGGCTGAGCCGGCGCCAATCGAGGGCCGCGCCCAGCAACAACTCATCGCCCTCCAGGTGCCGATCACCGAGAGTTCCGCCGGAATGCGTTACGCTTGTCGCATTACTGTTCTCAACCAATTCTCGCTCTCCCATCTCCCAGGATTCGCCCTGCTGAACGCCGAGTGCTTTTTTTGCGTGACGCAAGTATTTCCGTCAGGCGGCGCAATGCAAGCGGGAATTTGCCTTCATGTATTGTTGCCGCCCTCGTCACCGCTGATTCGCCGCGGGGCGGGAAATTTCGCGCTCCGAGACGTCTTACTGGAATCCTGATATTTGAATCGCCAAACTATGATTTAAAAGCACACCCAACTGCCGCCTGATCGAAGGAAATTTCGGTTAATTTCAAGCAAAATGCGTTTCAGCCATAAAAGGCTACTCTAATTAGGTTACCGATTGGTTTAACCTTATAACATTCATTGTCTTATAACGCGTTGAAATATTTTGGTTAATCTTAGTTTCAACCGGTTTTCTATGCAATTGGTTATAAAAACCTATTAAAATTTTGCGTTTATGGTTGTTTAACTACATTTGTGCAAACTCTTGGCCGTTACTTCCGAGGAATGGGCTGGGGAATTTTCCACCAGACTGGGTTTACAGAATTGACGCGTCCCGTCCGAGGCTGGACATCGGCGGGTGACGCGATTGCAGCGGCGGAAAATACCGGCGCTGATTACTGGAGGAAAGAAAGTTATGCCGAAAAGTTCTGCAGCAAAAGCCAATACCAGGAAAGCACCGGCGAAAAAGGCGGGTTCCACCGCGTCCGGCGCAAAAAAGCGCGGCGCGTCGAGCGCCGGTTTGAAGGCGCGGGTTCAGGAATTGGAACTCATGGTCGATGCCATGCCGGTCAATGTGTTGGTGTGCGATCCGAATGACGATTTCAAGGTCATCTACTCCAATGAGACCTCCAAGACCACCTTATCCACCCTGGAACATCTTTTGCCGATCGCGGCCGAGGATTTGCTCGGGCAGTCCATCGATATTTTCCATAAGCACCCGGAGCATCAGCGCCGGTTGCTGAGCGATCCGAAGAATTTGCCGCATCAGGCGCAGATCACGCTTGGCGACGAAACCCTCGATTTGCTGGTTTCGGCGGTCTACGACGCCAACGGCAACTATTCCAAGGCCATGCTGACCTGGAGCATCATCACCGCCAAGGTCAAAGCCGACGCCGAAGCCAACCGCCTGGCGCAAATGGTCGACAACATGCCGACCAATGTGCTGATGGCCGATCCGAACGATGATTTCAAGATCGTCTATGCCAACAATACGAGCATGGAAACGCTGGCGACGCTCGAGCATCTGCTGCCGGTCAAGGCGGCCGATTTGGTTGGCTCCTCGATCGATATTTTCCACAAGGATCCGTCGCATCAGCGCCGTATCCTGAGCGACCCGGGGAACTTGCCGCACCAGGCGATGATCTCTCTCGGCGACGAGACGCTCGATCTGCAGGTATCGGCGATCAACGACAAGGAAGGCGCCTATCTCGGCCCGATGCTGACCTGGACGATCGTCACCGAAAAGATAAAGGCTGACGCCGAAGCCAAGCGCCTCACCCAGATGGTCGATAACATGCCGATCAATGTGATGATGGCGGACCCGAACGACGAGTTCAAAATCGTTTATCTCAATCAGACGAGCCAGAAAACGCTAGCCAATATCGAGCACTTGTTGCCGATCCGTGCAGATGAGGTGTTGGGCTCCAGCATCGACATTTTCCACAAGAATCCGGAGCATCAGCGCCGCATGTTGCGCGATCCGAAGAATCTTCCGCACAGCGCGAAAATCGCGGTTGGCGATGAGACCCTGGATCTGCAGGTTAGCGCCATTCATGACGAGAGGGGCGACTATATCGGCCCGATGGTGAGCTGGAGCGTCGTCACCCAGCAGCTCAAGCTGGCCGAGGACGTCAAGCATATGGTCGAGGCGGTTTCCGGCGCATCGTCCGAGATGCTGTCCTCGTCCGAGGCGATGGCCGCCACGGCGGAAGAGACCAGCCGCCAGTCGAGCGTGGTCGCGGCGGCTTCCGAAGAAGCCACCACCAATGTGCAGACGGTCGCCAGCGCGGCCGAGGAACTCGCTTCCTCGATCGCCGAAATCGGCCGTCAGGTCGCCGAATCGGCCAATATCGCCGAAGGTGCGGTGGAAGAGGCGCGCACGACCAACGAGACGGTCAAGAGCCTGTCGGAAGCCAGCCAGAAGATCGGCGAAGTGGTCAATCTGATTAGCGATATCGCCGGACAGACCAACCTCTTGGCGCTCAACGCCACGATCGAGGCGGCGCGCGCCGGCGAGGCCGGCAAGGGCTTCGCGGTGGTTGCCTCGGAAGTGAAGAGCCTCGCCAATCAGACCGGCAAGGCGACCGAGGATATTGCCAGCCAGATCAACGCCATTCAGGCCGCCACCGCCGAATCGGTCACCGCGATCGAAGGTATCGGCGGCACCATCGGCCAGATCAGCGAGATCGCCACCACCATCGCCTCCGCCGTGGAGGAGCAAGGCGCTGCCACCCAGGAAATTTCCAACAATGTGCAGCAGGCGGCGCAGGGCACGCAGGAAGTGTCCAATACCATCCAAAGCGTCACCCAGGCAGCCCAGGAATCCGGCGAAGCGGCCGTGCAGATCAAGGATGCGTCGGGCGAGCTGTCACAGCAGTCCGAAGGCATGCGCAGCACGATCGAAAACTTCATCGCCGAGATCTAAAGCGCAGGAAGAAAGAACCACAAAGGGCGGGCAGCCGATCGGGTTGCCCGCCCTTTTCTTTTCTAGTGTTGTGCGCGGCGAATCCGCGCAGATCGTGCTGTCCTATTGTGCCGCCAATCCGCCGGGCTTAGACTCGGGCGCCGCATTGCTGGAGGACCGATATCATGACGCCGGAAAAGGTGCTGGCGCACCCGCCCAAACTGCTCGACCAGGCGGAACGCGAATCTTATTTTAAAACCGGATATCTGCTCAAGGAGCGCTTCGTGAGCGGTGAATGGCTCGCGCGCCTTCGCGATGTGACCGAGCGCATGATCGATGAAAGCCGGGCTCTCGCCGAATCCAACGTTAAGTTCGATTTGGAGAGCGGCCACAGCGCGGACGCGCCGAAGCTGCGCCGCCTGACCCAGCCGGTGGAACATGACCCGGTCTATTGGGAATTTGCGTCGAACTCGATGATTACCGATTTGGCCGAGGATTTGCTCGGGCCGGACGTCAAATTTCACCATTCGAAACTCAATTTCAAATGGTTCGGCGGCGGCGAGGAGGTGAAATGGCACCAGGACATTCAGTTCTGGCCGCATACCAATTTCAGCGTGCTGACGATCGGCGTCTATCTCGACGATGTCGACGATGTGACCGGCCCGATGGGCGTCGTCCCGGGCAGCCATAGCGGCGAGATTTACGACCAATATAATAGCAACGACCAATGGGTCGGCTGTTTGAGCGACACGGACCTCGCCAAGGCCCCGCTGGAGGATGCGGTCTTTCTCAAGGGGCCGGCGGGCTCGGTCACGGTGCATCATTGCCGCACGCTACACGGCTCGCTGAGCAACAATCATCCGAGCAAGGCGCGCCCGCTCCTGCTCAACGCCTTCTCCTCGGCCGATGCCCTGCCGATCACGCCCAACCCGACGCCGTCGCGCTATAACGGCACGATCGTACGCGGCGAGGCGGCGCGCCATGCCGAATTCGACGCCTACCCCGGCCGCCTGCCGCCGGATTGGTCGGGCGGCTACTCCTCCATCTTTGCGCTGCAGCAGGAAGAGGAAGCCGGCGCCGTCAGCCGATAATTTCGCCTTCCACCAGGGCGATCGCCTCGATCTCGATGACGAGCTCGGGCAGCGCCAGGCCGGTGATCTCAACGATGGTGTCCGCCGGATAAGGCGGCGTGAAATATTTCTCGCGTAAGCCCACGATCTTGTCGAAATTGCCCATATCCTTGAGAAAGATCGTCACCTTGACGACCTTCGAGAGGTCCGATCCGCCGGCGCGCAGCACGGCTTGCAGATTTTCGAACACCTGATCGGCCTGGGCGTCGAAATCGCCGGCGCCGACCACTTCGCCCTGCATGCTGATGGCGGCCTGGCCCGACACGTAAATCATATTATCGACCCGGTAGGCCTGGGCGAGGCGAAACGCCTCAT
>CAZUVO010000151.1:0-9420 GCA_964623955.1 uncultured Rhizobiaceae bacterium | reverse complement strand
GTCAGCGGCGCCCCCACCTTTTAGAGACGGTTTCTCGAACTGGCCTTAGACGTGGCCGTAAGCCAGCATGGCGTCCGCCACCTTGACGAAGCCGGCGATGTTCGAGCCCTTGAGATAGTTGACGTGACCATCGTCATCGGCGCCGTGCTCGACGCAGGAGCTGTGGATGTCCTTCATCATGTCTTCCAACAGCTTGCGCAGATTGTCTTCGCCCCAGGCGATGCGCGCGCTGTTCTGGCTCATCTCGAGACCCGACACGCCGACGCCGCCGGCATTTACCGCCTTGGCCGGCCCGAACAGGATGCGGGCATCCTGGAAGGCGTCGACCGCGCCCTGCTCGCACGGCATGTTGGCGCCCTCGGCGACCGCCTTGATGCCGTTCTTCAGCATCGTTGCGGCCTCCTCGCCATTGACCTCGTTCTGCGTGGCGCACGGCGCGGCGCAATCCGCTTCCACGCCCCACGGGCGTTTGCCTTCGTGGAAGGTGATATCCTTGAACTCATCCGCCGCTTCGGAAATACGACCGCGGCGCGCGCCCTTCAGGACCTTAACCCAATCGATCTGCTCCTGCGAGAAACCGTTGGCGGCATGAATGAAGCCGCCTGAATCGGAAAGCGTAAGCGGCTTGCCGCCGAGCTGGAGGACTTTCTCCGCCGCGTGGGTCGCGACATTGCCCGAACCGGAAACCAAGACCCGCTTGCCGTCCATGCTGGTGCCGGCCTGCTCGAGCATATTGCGCAGGAAGAACATGGCGCCGTAACCGGTCGCTTCGGTGCGCATTTTCGAGCCGCCGAATTCGAGGCCCTTGCCCGTCAGCACGCCGACGAAACGGTTGGTGATGCGTTTGTATTGACCGAACATATAGCCGATCTCGCGCCCGCCAACGCCGATATCGCCGGCCGGCACATCGGTGTCCTCGCCGATATGGCGATACAGCTCGGTAATGAAGGACTGGCAGAAGCGCATCACTTCATTGTCCGATTTGCCTTTCGGATTGAAGTTGGCGCCGCCCTTACCGCCGCCCATGGGCAGGCCGGTCAGGCTGTTCTTGAAGGTTTGCTCATAGCCGAGGAACTTCAAAATGCTCAAATTCACGCTCGGATGAAAACGGATGCCGCCCTTATAGGGGCCGATGGCGCTGTTGAACTGGATGCGGAAGCCCCGGTTGGCGCGCACATTGCCGTCATCATCCGTCCACGGCACGCGGAACATCACGACACGCTCGGGCTCGGCCATGCGCTCGAGAATCTGATTTTCGTGATAGACCGGCTTGTCCGCGATAAATGGAAAAATCGTCGCGGCGGCTTCATAGACCGCCTGATGGAATTCCGGCTCGCCCGGATTGCGCTTTTTCACGCCCTCCATATAGCGTTCAAGATATTCCTGAGTTTTCGAGTCGGATACGTTCGCGTTTGACATCTGGGTCCTCCCAATAGGACGGTTGATTGCTCTAAATATCTCAGCCGGAGGCGGCTATGCATCGAAATGCTGAAACGGCCAATTTAGATCGCCGGCCCTGCGTGCCCACGCGATCCTCCCCGCCAATTCCCACTCCTGACTATCTTGGGTTTATTTAAACCCGCTGTTGTCGAGCCGTCGAGTAATTTTAGTTAACACTGCCAATTTTCTCCATATATGACAGATTGTTAAAGCAACGTTAATACGACGGCCATAGGGTTCGAACATGGTTAACATGGAAACCGAGGGGCAATCGAGCGAGCCTTCGCCGGCGCGGCTTCGCGTCTCCGCGCGGGCGCAGGAGTGTCTCGATTCCGTCGTGCGGCTGGTTTGCGACGATACCGCCGCCGATCGCGCGGCGGATGCCGGCGCGTTCGTGCGCGCCTTTTTCGCCGCAGTGCCGGACGCGGATTTGGCGGCGACCGGGCGGGACATCCTGTCGGGCGTGGCCATGGCGCAGTGGCGCTTCGCCCAGGAGCGCAAGCGCGGCAGCGCGAAAATCAGCGTCTACAATCCGGACCCGGACGCCGATGGCTGGCAGTCGCCCTATACCATCGTCGCGATGCTCCATGACGATATGCCGTTCATCATCGATTCCGCGACGGCCTATCTGACCGGCCAGCATCTCGCGGCGCACCGCCTGATACACCCGGTGCTGCGCGTCGCGCGCGACGAAAGCGGCCGGCTCACCGGGGTAGAAAGCGCGGCGGGCGATAGCGGCTGGCCGCTCGAATCCTGCGTCTTTATCGAGATCGACCGCTGCCGCTCCGAGAGCCTGTTGGCTGGGCTGCGACAGGGCCTCGCCGATGTGCTCGAAGATGTGCACGCGGTGACCTCCGACTGGAAGCCGATGATGATGCAGCTGGCCGCGACGGTGGCGCTGTTTGAAAGCGAGCCGCCGCCGGGCGTGGCCGAGGACGAAATCGCTGAGGCGGCCGCCTTCCTCGATTGGATGGCCGACAATCATTTCACCTTTCTCGGCTACCGCGAGTACACCATCGAAAATATTGCCGAAGGCGATTTCCGATATCACGTCACGGCGAATTCGGGGCTCGGCGTGCTGCGCGATCCGGAGGTGCGCCCGCTCGGTCTCTGGTCGGACAATCTGCCGCCCGAGGCGCTGGATTTCTACGACTCATCCAATCTCATGATCATTACCAAGTCCGCCGAGCGCGCCAGCGTGCACCGCCGGGTGGCGATGGATTCGGTCGGCGTAAAAATCTATGGCGCGGACGGCCAAGTGTGCGGCGAGCGGCGTTTTCTCGGCCTGTTTACGTCGACAGCCTATAGCCGCAACGTCAGCGACATTCCGCTGCTGCGCCGCCGGGCCGAAAAGGTGCTGGCGGAATCGCAGTTCACTCAGGGCAGCCACAATTTGAAGGCGTTGGAACATGTGCTGGAATCCCTGCCGCGGGACGAGCTGTTCCAAATCGCCGAAGACAGATTGCTTCCTCTCTGTCTCGGCGTGATGAATGCCGAGACCTATCAGCAAACCAGATTGTTCATCCGGCGCGATCCCTTCGAGCGCTTCGTCTCCTGCCTCACCTATCTCTCCCGCGAGCGTTACAACACCGATATCCGCAAACGCATCGAAGCGATCCTCGAAGCAGCGTTCGACGGCGTGACGCAAACTTATGCGGTGCAGGTGGGCGATTCGCCCCTGGCACGCCTCCATTTCGTCATCGACACCCAACCCGGCCGCATCCCCGATTACGAGCCGGACGAAATCGAAGCGCGCATCGCCGAGACGGCGCGCTCATGGAGCGATCAGTTAAACATGGAGCTTGGCGCGCGGTTCGACGGCGAACGCCAGCGCGCGCTCTATGGCAGTTTCTGCAACGCCTTTCCGGAGGCCTATAAGGAGGATTTCGCGCCGCGCGCCGGCGCCGAGGACGCGGTCAAGATCGAACAATCGGTCGATAATGATTCGATCGCCATGGCGCTCTACCGCCGGGCGGAAGACGGCGCAGCGGCGGTCAATCTGAAGATCTTTCACGCCGGCGCGCCGATCCCGCTTTCGGACCTGTTGCCGAGTCTCGAGAATATGGGTCTGCGCGTGGTCAGCGAGCGGCCCTACCGCGTTCGGCTCGGCGGTACCGATATCGGCGCCCGTCTCAGCGCGCGCGGCCAATCCGAAGCCGTGTGGGTACATGATCTCACCATGGCCGAGCAGGACGGCCGCGTGGTCGATATCGAAGAGATCGGACCGGCCTTCCAGGAAACCTTCGCCCGCGTCTGGACCGGCGAGGTGGCGGATGACGGGTTCAACCATCTCGTCTTGCGCACCGGGTTGCAGTGGCGCCAGACGGTTATCCTGCGCGCCATCAGTAAATTTCTGCGCCAGGCCGCGATCCCCTTCAGCCAGCCCTATATGGAAGAGACCCTGGCGCGCAATGCATCGATCTCGGCATCTCTCGCCGAATTGTTCGTCGCCCGCTTCGATCCCGAGCAGCGCGCGGAGAAACATATCGATACCCTGCGTGGCAATATTCTGGCCGCCCTCGACGGGGTGTCGAGCCTCGACGAGGACCGCATCCTCAGGCGGTTCTTGAATGTGATCGACGCGGCGGTGCGGACCAATTATTTCCAGAAAGACGCCGCCGGCGAGGCCAAGCCCTATCTCTCGGTCAAACTCGATTCGCGCCAGCTCGAGGAATTGCCGGCGCCCCGCCCGCTCTATGAAATCTATGTCTATTCGCCGCGCGTCGAAGGCATTCATCTGCGCGGCGGCAAGGTGGCGCGCGGCGGCATCCGCTGGTCCGACCGGCGCGAGGATTTCCGCACCGAGGTGCTCGGCCTGATGAAGGCGCAGATGGTCAAGAACGCGGTCATCGTGCCGGTCGGCGCCAAGGGCGGGTTCGTCGTCAAGCAGCCGCCCGCGTCGCGCGAGGCGCAGCTCGCCGAAGGGATCGAGTGCTACAAGATTTTCATATCCGGCCTGCTGGACGTGACCGACAACCGCGAGGGCGATGCCATCCTGCCGCCGGCCGACGTGGCGCGCTACGACGACGACGATCCCTATCTCGTGGTCGCCGCCGACAAGGGCACCGCGAGTTTTTCCGATATCGCCAACGAACTTGCCCTCGACTACGGCTTCTGGCTGGGCGATGCTTTCGCTTCCGGCGGGCGCGACGGCTACGACCATAAGAAGATGGGCATCACCGCGCGCGGCGCCTGGGAATCGGTCAAACGCCATTTCCGCGAGCTTGGCCGCGATATTCAGTCGGAAGATTTCACCGTGATCGGTGTCGGCGACATGTCGGGAGATGTGTTCGGCAACGGCATGCTGCAATCCGAACATATCCGCCTGCTCGGCGCCTTCAACCACCGCCATATCTTTGTCGATCCCGACCCGGACGCCAAGGCGAGCTTTCAGGAGCGCAAACGCCTGTTCCGCGAGGAGCGCTCCGACTGGAGCGATTATCAGGGCCTGTCGCAGGGCGGCCTGATCGCCGAGCGCAGCGCCAAATCGGTCGCGCTCAGCCCCGAGCTGCGCGCCTGGCTCGGCACCGAGGCGCAGAGCCTCACGCCCAATCGGCTGGTTGCCGCCCTGTTGCGGGCGCCGGTCGATCTGCTGTGGTTCGGAGGTATCGGCTGCTTCGTCCGCGCCAAGCATGAGCGCGACGAGGAGATCGGCGACCGCATCAACGCGCCGGTGCGCGCCAAGGCTTCCGAGTTGCGCTGCCGGGTGATCGGCGAGGGCGCCAATCTCGGCATGACCCAGGCCGGGCGCATCGAATTCGCCGCCGCCGGCGGCAAGGTCAATAGCGACGCGCTCGACAATTCCGCCGGCGTGGATTGCTCGGATCATGAAGTGAACATCAAGATCGCCCTCTCCAAGGCGATCGCCGGCGGCACGCTGAGCCTGGAAAACCGCAATACGCTGTTGCACCGCATGACCGACGAGGTCGCCGCCCTGGTGCTGCGCGACAATTATTTGCAAAGCCAGGCGGTCAGCATCGAGGCGGCGCAGGCGGCGGAGCGCTTCGGCTCCCACACAAGGCTGATGCGCAAGCTTGAACGCGAGGAGCGGCTCGATCGCATCGTCGACGGCCTGCCCGACGAAGAGGCGATCGGCGAGCGCGCCCAAGCGGGGCAGGGTCTGACCCGGCCCGAGCTTACCGTGTTGCTGGCGCATGCGAAAATGGCGCTCTATGAAAATCTGCTCGAGAGCGACGTGCCGGAAGATTCCTATCTCGACGAAGATCTCGCGCTTTACTTCCCGGCGCCGCTGCGCGAGGCACATAAGACGGGCATCGAAGGACATCGCCTGCGGCGCGAAATCATCGCCACTTCGATCGCCAACAGTGTCGTCAACCGCGCCGGCATTAGCTTCGTCTCGGAGGTTGCCGAAGAGCGCGTGTGCAGCGAGGGGGATGCGGCCCGCGCCTATGTCGCCGCGCGCCAGATCAATCAATTGCGGCGCAATTGGCAGGCCATCGAAGCGCTCGACAATAAGGTGTCGAGCGAGGTTCAGCTCGATATGTTCGGCGAATTTCACCGGCTGCTGGAGCATCACACCTCTTGGCTCCTGCGCAATCGGCCGCACCCGCTCGACATCTCCCGCGTCATCGATGATTTCAGCGGCGAGATCGGTGCATTGGAGGCCGAGATCGAATCGGTGCTCTCGCCCGCCGGACTGGCGAATTTCGGCGCGCGCCAGGAGAAGTTCGGCAAATGCGGCGTGCCCGAGGAACTCGCCCGGCTCGTCGCCTCGGTCGACGCGATGATACCGGCTTGCGATATCGTCGAAGTGGCCCGGCTGTCGGAGCTTTCAGCCGGCAAGACGGCGGCGGCCTATTTTCAGCTCGGCGCGCGCTTCGGTCTCGAATGGCTGCGCGACGACGCCCAGCCGCTGCTCGCCGGCGACCACTGGCAGCATCGCGCCGTCGGCGCCATTATCGAAGATCTCTACTCCCAGCAGCGGGCGCTGTGCCGTGCCGTGCTGAGCGAGGGCGTTCAGGCGACGCCGGAAGACGCGGTCGAGAATTGGATCGACGCGAACCGCGATATCTTCGAACGCGCCACCGCCCTGTTCGACGATCTCAAGAGCGCCGGCCCGCTCGATCTCGCCAAGCTCGCGCTCGCCAACCGCCATATGCGCGAGTTGCTGCTGGTTTAAGATATCTTTTTTATTGCCCCTCAATCGCCGGGCGGTCGCCTCCGCTCCCTTGGCTACCTCGTATTAACTCGGGTGCGCGGTCGCGCTTGCAGAATTCGTTGCGCTTCGCGCAGCGCATTCTGTTCGTACTAACAAGTCGTATATGGCCGGTAGTGTCAGCTTCTAGATACCGGTCAGTTCCTCGATATAGCCCGGCAGGGCGAAGGACGCGCGGTGCACCGCCGGCGTGTAGCAGCGCGTTTCGATCTTCGATTGCTCGAAGCGATCCTGCAGAATTTCCGTCGGCACCCGCCAGAGCTTTTCATCGTCGCTCGCCCAGCCGAGCGCCATGGCGCCGCCGACATAGCTCGGCACATGGGTGAGGTAACAGCGCGCATCGGCGAAAATCTTTTTCAGTGCCGTCATGCTGTCGCGCAGCTCCTCGCCCTGAGTGAAGGGCACGCCGTTCTGCGTTACCAGCACACCGCCCGGTGCGAGACAATGGCGGCAATCGCGATAGAATTCGGCGGTGAAGAGCGCCGCTCCCGGCCCCACCGGGTCCGGCGAATCGACAATGATGATGTCGTAGCGCGCCTCGGTCTCGGCGGTGAATTTGCAGCCGTCGGCGATCACCAGGTCGAGGCGTGGGTCGGCGAAAGCCTCGCCGCAGATCGTGCCGAGAAAGCGCTGGGAGAGATCGATCACCGTGCGGTCGATATCGACCAAGGTCGCCCGTTCGACGCTTCGATGCTTGAACAACTCCTCCAGCGCCCCGCCATCGCCGCCGCCGATGATGAGCACACGGCGCGCCGCGCCATGGGCGAGGACCGGCACATGCACGATCATCTCGTGATAGATGAACTCGTCTTTTTCTGTTGTCTGCACCACGCCGTCGAGGACCAGCACCCGGCCCATGATGGCGTTTTCGAACAGCATGACATGCTGATGCCGGCTGCGTTCGTCATGCAGCATGCGGCCGATTTTGTAGCTGGCGGTGAAGTCGGTCGGCTCGAGAGTTTCCGACCAGGTCTTCATCGCTCGCCGCCGCGCAGGATTTCCCGCACCTCGAAGCGCGCCGGTGCGAAGGCGGCGGTCATATTTTCGATCGCCGCTTTCGGGTCGGTGTCGCCGCAGGTGAAGATGTCGAAGGCGGCAAAGCCGCGCTCGGGCCAGGTGTGCACGCTGATATGGGATTCCGCCAGCACCGCCACGCCGGAGACGCCGCCATTGACCGTAAAGGTATGGGTGTGGACGTGGAGGAGCGTCGCCCGCGCCGCCGCCGCACTCTCCTTGAGGACGGCTTCAATAAAAGCCGCATCGTCGATGCGCCGGGGCTCCCACATATCGATGATGTGGTGCGCGCCGGCATAGGATTTGCCATTGCGCACAATCGCCGCATCCAGCTTGTCGGACGGTTTCGCCGCGCTCGGGGGGCTGATCGAGTTCATGCTCTATTATTCACTCATTCCGCTTCCGCGCTAGTGGCGGAAATGGCGCATGCCGGTGAAGACCATGGCCAGATCGTTGTCGTCCGCCGCGGCGATGACTTCGTCGTCGCGCATCGAGCCGCCGGGCTGAATGATCGCGGTGGCGCCGGCCTCGGCGGCCGCGAGCAGGCCGTCGGCGAACGGAAAGAACGCATCCGAGGCGACCACCGAGCCGATGGCGCGGGATTGTTTCTCGCCCGCCGCCACGGCCGCCTCGGCGGCTTTCCAGGCGGCGATGCGCGAGGAATCGACGCGGCTCATCTGGCCCGCGCCGACGCCGACGGTGGCGCGGTCCTTCACATAGACGATGGCGTTGGATTTGGTGTGCTTGCAGACGCGGAAGGCGAAGATCAAATCCTCCAGCTCGGTCTCGTTCGGCTGGCGCTTGGTGACCGTCTTTAGATTGGCGCGCTCGATGCGGCCATTGTCGCGCTCCTGCGCAAGATAGCCGCCGGAAAGCTGACGCAACGCCAGTCCGGGCGCCGCCGGGTCCGGCATGGCGCCGCTCAGCAGCACGCGCAAATTTTTCTTGGCGGCAAGCGCCTCCAGGGCGGCATCGTCAGCTTCCGGCGCGATCACCACTTCGGCAAACAGCTTGGCGATCTCCTCGGCGACCGCGCCGTCGAGCGGCCGGTTGGCGGCGACGATGCCACCGAAGGCGCTGACCGGGTCCGACGCCAGGGCCTTGAGATAGGCCTCTTTGAGATCGCCGCCCTCGGCGGTGCCGCAGGGATTGGCATGCTTGATGATGGCGATCGCCGGCGCGTCGAACTCCGCCACCAGTTCGAAGGCCGCGTCGGTATCGTTGAGATTGTTGTAGCTCAGTTCCTTGCCCTGCACCTGGCGCGCACTGGCGACGCCGGGGCGCGCCGGGCCGCCGGCATAGAAGGCGGCGGCGAGATGCGGGTTCTCGCCATAGCGCAAGCTTTGCCGCCGTTCGGCCGAGACCGAAAGGCGGCCGGGAAAGCTCTCGCCTTCCTGCCCGGCGAACCAATTGGCGATGGCCGAATCATAGGCGCCCGTGCGCGCATAGGCCTTGGCCGCAAGGCTACGGCGCAGCGCACCTGTCGTGGCGCGGTCATGGGCCGCCATCTCGTCCATCACTGCCTGATAATCGCCGCTCTCCACGACCACCGTGACGTCGCGGTGATTCTTCGCCGCCGCGCGGATCAGCGACGGCCCGCCGATATCGATGTTCTCGATACAGGTTGCGAAATCGGCGCCGCCGGCGACGGTCTGCTCGAAGGGGTAGAGATTGACCACCACCAGATCGATCGGCGCGATGCCGTGCTCCGCCATGGCATCTTGATGGGCCGCATTGTCACGCATGCCGAGAATGCCGCCATGCACCTTGGGATGGAGCGTCTTCACCCG
>CAZUVO010000150.1:0-9475 GCA_964623955.1 uncultured Rhizobiaceae bacterium | reverse complement strand
CTCCGCCATCCTCAACAATCAGTTCGAGTGGCGCCATCACATCCATAAGGTGCCCGACGAACACCGCCCCCTCATCGGCAGCACGGCGATCGAGGAATTGCCGGCGCCGACCGGCCCGGCGCTGCGCTTCGCCCGCCTGCTCGCCGCCGGCGATACAGTGCCCGACGATTTGGTCGATTCCCTGCGGGAGGCGCTCGGCGATGACGGGCTGATCGATCTCACCGTCATGGTCGGCTACTACCAGCTCCTCGCCACCTTCTGCACCACGCTCGGCATCGAGGTCGAGGACGAGATGCCGCCCGTGCCGATGCCGCTCAAGGGAACGTGAAGCGGCGCGGCGAGAATTGCAGTCGGCAGGCGCCGTCCGGCCATGTTAGGTTTCCGGCGAATCGTAGAAGGAGGTGTTTATGAGTCTGGCTAAAACTTTGGCCGACATCGCGGCCGGCGGCGCGAAGAAGATGCCGCAGGAGTGGCGCGATGTTTTGGGGCGCGGTGTCGATGAGCTACGCAGCTCCGACATCATGGACGGTGTGATCAAAGTGGGCGACACAATGCCCGAGTTCTCGCTCGCGAATGATGACGGAACTATTGTGAGCTCTCAGGCGCTGCTTGCCGACGGGCCGCTCGTCGTCACGATATTCCGCGGCCACTGGTGACCCTATTGTAATGCAGAGCTGTATGCTTTGCGTGACATCGTGGAGGAGTTGAAACTCCACAACACCACCCTGGTAGCGATCACGCCGCAAGTGGCCAAGTTTTCGGCCGGCATGCGCGAGAAGCACGGTCTCGACTTCGCCATGCTGCACGACCCGGAAAACGCCTTTTCCGCCAAGATGGGCCTCAGGTTCAGCTTTTCGGACGAGCTGAAGAACCTCTATCTCGACGGTTTCAAGCTCGATCTGGCCAGGATCAATGGCGACGACAGTTGGACGCTTGCCATGCCGACCCGCTTGGTGGTGGATCAAGGCGGCATCGTCCGCGCCGCCGATATCGACCCGGATCACACCATACGCCCGGAGCCGCAGAAGACCCTGGACGATGTAAAAGCGCTGGGCTGAACTCGAAGTGGAGGGGGCGGAAATTTTTCCGCCCCCTTCTTTTTGATGTTTAATAGGTGATGATCGAAATCACCGAAAACATCGCCATCGATCCGCGCGAGATCGGCGAGGCGTTCATCCATGCCGGCGGGCCGGGCGGGCAGAATGTCAACAAGGTGGCGACGGCGGTGCAGTTGCGCTTCGATCTCGCCGGCTCGGCGAATCTGCCGGAAGAGGTGCGCGCCCGCGCGCGGCGCCTCGCCGGGAGGCGGTTGAACAAAGAGGGCGAGATCGTCATCACCGCGCGGCGCTACCGCACGCGCGAGCAAAACCGCGAGGATGCGCTGGCGCGCCTGGTGGCGCTGCTGCGTCAGGCGGCCACGCCGATTGTGCGCCGCCGCGCGACCCGGCCCGGCAAGGCGGCCAAAGCGCGCCGCGTCGACGCCAAGACGCGGCGCGGGCGCACCAAGCAGTTGCGTGGGCGCTATCGCGGCGAAAACTAGCCCGGTTGAAAGTGAGGGGCCCTAGGCCCGTTTACGTTCCGGCATTTCCTCATCGACGGACACATCCGCCCTCAGCGCTTCGGCGCGCGGCAGATAGAGCCGGATCGTCGTGCCTTCGCCGGGTTCGCTTTGAATGGCGACGGTTCCGCCGGACTGCTTGGAAAAGCCGTAGACCATGCTGAGGCCGAGGCCCGACCCCTTGCCGATATCCTTGGTGGTGAAGAAGGGTTCGAACACATGTTTTAGCGCTTCCGCTTCGATGCCGGTGCCGCTATCGGAGATGGCGAGCATGACATAATCGCCCGGCGCCACCTCGTCGAGCGCCGCGGCATAGCCCGTGTCCAGGGTGACGTTCGCCGTTTCGATCGTGAGCAGCCCGCCCTCCGGCATGGCGTCGCGGGCATTGATCGAGAGGTTGAGGAGCGCGTTCTCCAATTGCGACTGATCCGCATGGCAGCGCCACAGGCCGGGCTCCTCCAAAACGCGGATCTCGACCGAACCGCCCAGGGTGCGGCGTAGCATATCGGACATGCCGACGACCAATTCGTCGAGGTCGATCGCCGTCGGCTTGAGAGACTGTTTGCGCGAATAGGCGAGCAGGCGGTGGGTGAGGTCGGCGCCCCTGCCGGAAGCCTTGATGCCGCTTTCGATCAAGGTGCGCAGCTTCTTGTCGTCGCCGAGCTCCTCGCCGATAAGCTCGAAATTGCCCAATATCACAGTCAGGAGATTGTTGAAATCATGTGCGATGCCGCCGGTGAGTTGGCCGACGGCTTCCATCTTCTGCGCCTGCTGCAATTGCTCCTGGGCAAGCTTCCGCTCGGTGATATCCGTCGTCGTGCCGATCCAGTGTTTTGTGGCCCGCCGTTTGTCCTGCAACAGCCGCGCCTGCATGACGATGTGCCGCACCGTGCTGTCGGGTCGGACAATTCGGTACTCATCCGCGTATGGCGTATCCGATTCGAACGCCTCGATCCATGTCCGTTCGGCTCGGCTGCGGTCCTCACTATGCACAAAACGTAAATAGGTTTTGAAATCGGTGGGGAAAGCGTCTTTCTCGATGCCATAGATTCGGCAAAGCTCGGCGGACCATATCACCCGATCCGGCATACCCGACGCGATATACAAATCCCAATTCCCGACATTGGCGATCTCGCGCACTTCCGCCAGGCGCAATTCGCTTTCGCGCAGCGCGTCCTCCGTCTTCTCGCGCTCGGTTATATCCTGAATGAATCCCAGGGCCTTGCTCGGTACGCCGTCCACTGTGCGCGTCACCTTTGCCTGGACATGCACGATGCGTATTTCGCCACTGGGCCGCATCAGGCGGTAGGTATATTCCAGGTCCTTGCCTCTCTGGAGTTCTTGGTCCTGGCGCGCAATACGTACGCGATCATCCGGATGAACAAATTTGAGATATGAATCCATGCGGCAGTCGAATTCCGAACGATCAATGCCGATCATCCGGTACACGTCGTCGGACCAGATCACCGTTCTCTTTTCATAGTCGATCTCCCAACTTCCCAAGGTCGCCATTTCCTGGACCTGCCGGGAAAAGATTTCGCGATCATGCAACGCATCCTGCGACTGGCGCTGCAGGCGGACATGCAGAAACGCGATACCGGTATTGAAGATGACGCAAAACGCGATCGACGCCATCAGCATCGGCGTTTGCCAGGCGGCAGGTATGGGGTTGGCGAAGGCATGGCCGTTCAGGTGGAGAACAAGAAGTACGAACAGTCCGGTGAGCGCGAGCGCGCTGGTGGTATAGGCGCCGCGAAATCCGAGATACAACATGCCCGCCATCGGCAGTGCGGCGAACCAAGGCAGCGTAAAAGAGCTCCAGCCGCCGAAATAAAAGACCGTAAAAAACACCAGGATGGAGAGTTGGGCGGTCGACAGGTAGCTCGCGGCCCGCACCGATAAACCGTGCTTGAGCAGAAACGGATAGACGTAAAAGCTGGCGAATCCGATTAAAAGACCGATAAATGCCGGCGAATCAATGCCTGCCAAACCGTAGAGCATGGCGGCCAATATCACGGCGATAACCGGCGAGATGAGATGGGCGACGACGAACAATTGACCGCGCCGTCTGTCCTCCGGCGTACGCAAGGGGTCAGGCGGCAGAAAGCGTTCCGCGAAGGAGTCGATCCCCTGCATGGCGAGGGCCATCACCGCACCCCGGTCAGATCGCCATAAAAACTGCCGACGGCGGGTTCGGGAGCCGAAAGTAACAGTGTTTTACTAGTTATTTTTTTCAACGAATCCGTGTTTCGATTCATTGACAACCCTCTACGGACAATTCGGTGGATCAGAGAAATGAAGCTAAATAACTAAAGCTTTCGTTGAATGGCTGACTAAATTACTAAGGCACTTATTGTGCCTTGGTTTGGTTAACAATTCACTAACAAATCGTTAATGCCCCCGGAACGACGGGCGGCGGGGGCCTTGGCTTGGTGGCGCGTGCGGGGTATGAGCTATATCCACTTCCACGGTAGAGGGTGGCGCGGAGAGAGATGAACGAGCAACCGATAATCTATATGAACGGTGATTACTTGCCGCTCGGCGAGGCAAAGATATCGATCCTCGATCAGGGCTTTCTGCTCGGCGATGGCGTGTTCGACGTGGTCTCGGCCTGGAAGGGCGTGATCTATAAACTGGATGCGCATATCGAGCGCTTCTTTCAGTCGCTCCAGGCGGCGATGCTGAATACCTCTATGAGCCATGACGATTGGCGCGAGGCGATTCTCGAGACCATGCGGCGCAACAGCTTCCGCGACGCCACCATCCGCTTCATCGTTACCCGCGGCGTCTCGAAGAGTGTGGTGGCCGACCCGCGCGATTTCGAGCCGACCATCATCATCTGGCCGGCGCCCTATATCTTTCTCGCCGATGAGGCCAAACGCGCCGAGGGCATCCGCCTCTTTATCAGCCATCTCCGCGCCTTCGCGCCGGACACGCTGGATCCGCGCTACAAATGCCTCGATCGTCTCCATTTCCAACTGGCCAAGATCGAGGCGCTCGATGCCGGCTATGACGATGTGATCTGGCTCTCCCAGAGCGGCCATGTCGCCGAGGGGCCGGCCTCCAACCTGTTCATGGCCAAGGGCGGCAAGCTCTTTACCCCGGGCGATGAGGTGTTGCACGGCATTACCCGCCAGGCCTTTATCGAGATCGCCGGCGAGGCGGGCATCAGTTGCACGGAAACCAATCTCACGCCGTTCGACCTCTATTCGGCGGACGAGCTCTTTACCTGCAGCACCGCCGGCGGCGCCCTCGCGGTGCGCGAAATCTCCGCGCGGAAAATTCACGGCCCGGTGCCCGGCCCGATCACCCGGGAGCTCGACCGGCGCTACTGGGAAAAACGCGAATCCGGCGCCGACGGCACAGTGATCGACACCTGAGCAACCATGGCGGCGGGGACCGAGAGGAGACGTGCGGCCATCCTGTCGGCGGATGTCGTCGGTTACTCGCGCCTAATGGGCGCGGATGAGGCCGGCACCTTGGAAGCGTTGCGGATGCATCGTGCGGAACTGATCGATGATGCGGTCGCGCGGCATGGCGGGCGCATCGTCAAAACCATGGGCGATGGCCTGCTGATCGAATTCAGCGATGCCGCCCAGTCCGTGCGCTGCGCGCTTGCGGTTCAAGATGGCATGGCGTCGCGAAACCTGGCTGCCGCGGACGACAAGAAAGTGGTCTATCGCATCGGCATCAATTACAGCGACATTATCCTGGAGGGCGGCGATATTTTCGGCGACGGCGTGAATATCGCGGCCCGGCTCGAAGGCTTTGCTGAGCCCGGCGGCCTGCTGGTCTCCCAATCGGTTTATGAGCGGGTCGCCGGCGAGTTGCAATATCTGTTCGCCGATAGCGGCCCGCGAAAATTCAAGAATATCGTTCAGCCGGTGCAGGTTTGGTCCTGGCCGCGCCGGCTTCCCGATGAACGCGAGGACCGCAAACCCTTTGTGATGCTCGGCGAGTTTGCCGGTGCGGAGGGCGGCGAGGCCGAGCTTGCCGCGGACCTCAAAGCGGAGCTTTCGGCCGAGCTGTCCCGTCTCACCGGCTTGGAAGTGACGCTCGATGCGCGCAAGGCGGATTATGCCGTGGTCGCCTCCGTGCGCCGCGCCGGCGGGCGCAGCCGGATATCGGCGAGCCTGGTGGCGGTCGAAGAGAACAAGCAATTATGGGCCGAGCGCTACCAGCCGGAGAGCGGCGATGCGTTCGGCATTCTCGATGAATGCGTTCCCAAGATGGTGATGAGCCTGCGCCGCCGCATTGCCGCCGATGATGGCGAGAGAGCGTCGGGCAAGGATCCCGGCGATATGACCGTGGAGCAAATGTTGGCGGCGGCGGGGCGCAGTTTTTTCACGCCCACCATGGCCGGCTGGTCCGGCGCCGGAGAGATCGCCGAACGGGCGGTGGAAAAGGCGCCGGAAAATTTCATGGCGCTCGCCATGGCGGCGGCCGGCCTCGGCTTGGCGGAAGCGCTCTACGGGTTTCGCCCGACGGAGCCCGCCGTGATCGACCGGGCGATGCGCCATATCGAGGAGGCCCGGCGTCAAACCAATGAAAGCGATATGGTGCTCACCGTCTATTCGGGCCTGCTGCTGTACGGCCGCGGGCGTCATGACGAGGCGCGCGCCGCCGCCGAAGCCGCCCTGCAATTGAACCCGGGCTACAATATGGCGCTGTGGAACAATTCGGCGGCGGAGATATTCTCCGGCCAGTACGAAGCCGGCATCGAAACCGGCCACCGGGCAATAAATATCGATACCAGGGACCCCTATGTGCATCTCTATAGCCGGACCGTGGCTTATGGTCATTTCGCGGCCGGGGGGCACGAAGAGGCGGCGCGCTGGTTTTGGCGGGCGGATCAATTGGCGCCCGGCCTGCCGCATAATCTCGCTGGTCTTGCCGCGAGCCAGGCGGCAGCGGGCGATGGACCGGCGGCGGCGGAGAGCCTATCCCGCCTCATTGAGGCAGAGCCGGCGTTTTGCATGAGGGATATGGCCGTTCCGCCGTTCCGCGCCTCGGATATTGGTGAGCGCTATGCCGCGCATCTCCGCGCCGCCGGCGCGCCGGAAGCTAACGGCGCCTAATCCGTTTCTTCTTGCAGTCCATAGCCCGGCGAATAGGGCGGCTGGTTGGCGAGAATCGTTTCGTTCGCCACGAGGACATGCTCGGGCGATTCCACCATATCGGATATCTCGATGGCATCGGTGCCGAGGGCGATGCCGCGCCATAGCGGTGCGCCATGGGCGCGGTGGCATCCGACAAAACCGCTGGGGCCGAAATAGCGGCATGCGGCGCCGGTCGGCGGGCCGAGGGCGAAGAGGCCGAGGTCGAGCGCGGCGGGCTCGATACCGCCAAGCTGCGGCGTGAAATGGGCGCGCACCGAGCGGTAGGAATTGCGCGCCTCGGGCTCGGGGGTATAGACGAAGCTGCCGGGATCGGAGATCACCCGGCGCCCGCCGATCCAAAGCTCGGCCGCCAATTGATCGTTATGGGCGTGCCCGCGGGGATGCCCCGCGTTCTCGCCGCCGCAGCGGACGGCGAGATAAAGCCCCGGCGCGCGAAAGACATAGAGGCCGAAATCCGGATAGGCGGCCAGGACGAGCGCCTCGGGGCGGAGCGTTTCGCTTAGTGGAAAGCGCGCGACCTGTTTGTTCGCCTCAGCCGCCGCGTTCCAAACTTCGAGAAAATCCGCGAGACTGTTTTCGCCGCCGATGGTCGGAACAATAGCTTGCACGGGCTCGCCCGCCGGAAGATTGCGGCCTTGGGAGAGCGCGGCGATGAGCGCCCGCTCCGGATGTTCGGGTGCGGCGTCGCCGAGCAATGCGGATATGCCGGCGATGAGCGATGTGTGATCGAGATGCTCTTCCGACAAATCACCGCCTTCGGCGAGAGTCGGAAAGAGCTTGAGAAAACGGCCACTATCCGTATCGCCGATCTGCACGATGCGGCCCGACGGGCCGGTGATATCGCTGGAGAACGCCGCCATGGCCCGAAGCCGCGCGCCGATGCCATCCGGCGGCGGCGCGATGCCGCGGCTCTCCGGCAGGGCGAGAAGGAGCGCCGTGCCGTAAAGCACCATCTCCGCGCTCAGGCGGTGGTAGCTGGTGGAGGATTCGAAGTTCGAGCCGTCGGCGTGAAACTGGTAGCCGGCCTCGGCGAACAATTCCCGCGCGGCGAAAGCGAGCCAGGAATCCGTTTCCTGGTCCGGCGGCAAATAGGCGGCGACGAAAAGCAGGCCGGCGATATTGGCGAGATAATGATTGTTTCGCACATCGCCATGGCGTTCCAGGTTCGCCGCGATATGGCGGCCATGCTCGCGCATCGAACGCCAGAACACCCTCTCGAAATCCACATCGAAGTCATGGCCGGCGGCGCGGAAAAGATCATGCGCGACCAGGAGATTGGCGGCGCGAATCGCGACATCCATGGTGCAGCACCAATTGATGCCGTAGCGCGGCGGATTGGCGGCGATAAAATCGAGCGCCTGATTGCGAAACTCACGCCCATAAATATCCGCCACGCGGAAGCCCGGCCGCCCGGCTTGCGCCAGGGCATGGGCGAGGGCGAGTTGCGCGAGGTGGTGCATGCGCGCGAGCTCCCAGGGCAGCTTGGCGTCGACGCCGGGCAGGCCGCGATAACGTATATCGCGGTACCAGACATCCTCGCGCCAGCGATGGCCCGATTTGATATCGCGGTGCCAGTCGATCGGTGTATAGGAATCGTCGATCAGAGCGCGGATGGCCGCCGCCGCCGCGCGGTTCGATGGGTTGAGGCGCTCAGTCGAGGAATCGTCCTGGCGGACCTCGGTCCAGCCGGAGCCGAGAATGTCGAAGCGGTGGGCGAAATAATTTTCGCCGAGATCGCGCAGCACCGCTTCCCATTCGCCGAGGCGGTCCGGCGCCGGCGGTTGAAAATAGCGCGCGCCGGTTTGCGCGCCGGCCGCGGGCAGATAGGTGCCGCGCCGCCGGTCGCGCGTCCGCGACAGGTACGCCCGGGCGCGGCGGCGGATGCGTTGCGCGACGCTGCCCGAGAAGCGCGGTTGAAAGCCCCTGTCAATCATCTATGC
This sequence comes from uncultured Rhizobiaceae bacterium, assembly GCA_964623955.1. Classification (GTDB taxonomy): domain Bacteria; phylum Pseudomonadota; class Alphaproteobacteria; order UBA828; family UBA828; genus PTKB01. The sequence goes on along the minus strand of CAZUVO010000150.1, from coordinate 857 downwards.
TTTCGGCCTGTTTCGCTGGTTTCGCTCACTGACTAGACATACCGAAGAAATTCAATTGGCCGCGCGGGAGAAGATATTCGTTGACCCATAAGAAACGAATATTCATGCCCGTCTATAACGAAATCGATTATGACGGAAGGGTGCTGCGCGCCGCCGAGTGCCTCGCGGAGAATCATAGCGTCACGCTGTTCGCCGTCAATTCGCATAGCGGCTACCGCAATCCGAACTTCACCCTGAGGACCGTCTCGCTCTCCTGGCTCGGCACACGCGGCATGGTCCGCTTCGCCTGGTTTTGCGCCGCGCTCATTTTCGCGGCGCTTCGCACCCGCCCGCATATCGTCTACGCCCAGGATTACTTCACCGCCTGGCCCGGGCGCATCGCCGCCGCCCTGACCGGCGCGGCGCTTGTCTATGATGCGCATGAGCTGATCGTCCCGGAGCAAGGCTTCAGGATGGGCCGGCGCGATGTGTTTTTTTATCGTGGCGAGAAATCGGCGGTGGCCCGTGCCGGGCTGATCATCGCGGCCAATGAAGAGCGGGCGGAGGTCATGCGGAAACATTACCGCCTGAAGGAGATGCCGCTCGCGATCCGCAATATCGCGCAGCCTCCGACGCATACACCCGGCATGGATGCCGTGCTCGACAGCTTTCCGGCCTTGCGCCGCCAGGGGAGCGGCGAGGTGCGCCTTGTGTTTCAGGGATTTCTCAGCGCCGACCGCGGTATTGTCGAAAGCGTTGAAGCCTTGGCGCAATTGCCCGAAAGTTTCGAATTGGTGTTGGTCGGTGGCGGCCCGCCCGCCGATATCGCCGCCATTCACGCCACGATCGAAAAACTTGATGTTGGCGACAGGGTCATT
>CAZUVO010000149.1:0-9485 GCA_964623955.1 uncultured Rhizobiaceae bacterium | reverse complement strand
ATGGCCAACGGCGTCGAATCCCGCGCGCCGTTTCTCGATTGGCGCCTGATGGCCTATGCCTTCGCCCTGCCGGTCGAGAGCAAGATACGCGGCGGCGCGGCCAAATACATTTTGCGCGAGGCGCTCAAGAACATTCTGCCGGATGAGGTGCGCACCCGGCGCAAGAAGCTCGGTTTTCCCATCGAGATTTACCGCTGGCTCGCCGGGCCGCTCAAGGAATATGCCCTCGATACGGTGGCGAGCGATGCCTTTCTGCACTCGCCGGTATGGGACGGCCCGCGCGTCCGCAGCATGGCGGAGCGCGCGCTCGGCGAAGAGAATATGCGCGCCATCAAGATCGTCTGGCCATTCATTCACGCCACCCGCCTGGCGCAGCAATTCGCGGCTTGGCGTCCGGAAGAGGCGAAACCGGCCGCGCTCGCCGGCTAGCTCTTTCGCGTACCCGGGCGGGCCAGTAAAGTGCCCGCCATGGATTTTACTTTAAGCTCCGAACAGACCGCCTTCCGCGACATGGCGCGCGAATTCGCCGCCAATGAATTTGCGCCGCACGCCGCCGAATGGGACCGCGACAAGATTTTTCCGGTCGAGGCGCTGCGCAAGGCAGCCGCCCTCGGCTTCGGTGGTATCTACGTTGCCGAGGATGTCGGCGGCTCGGGTTTGAAGCGCCTTGACGCGGCGCTCATTTTCGAGGAACTGGCCGGCGCCTGCGCCTCCACCGCGGCCTATCTTTCGATCCACAATATGGCGACATGGATGGTCGATGCCTTCGCCGGAGATGCGCTGCGCCAGCGCCTGCTGCCCGGCCTCTGCTCGATGGAGCTTCTCGCGAGCTATTGCCTGACCGAGCCCGGCGCTGGCTCGGACGCCGCCGCGCTGAAGACGCGCGCGGTGCAAGACGGCGATCATTACGTTCTGAACGGCGCCAAAGCTTTTATCTCCGGCGCCGGCTCGACCGATGTCTATGTCACCATGGTACGCACGGGCGGCGAGGGTGCCGACGGCATTACCTGCCTCGCCGTTGAAAAGGATTCGCCCGGCCTCTCCTTCGGCGCCCAGGAGAACAAGCTTGGCTGGCACAGCCAGCCCACCGCGATGGTCAATTTCGAGAATTGCCGCGTGCCCATCGCCAACCGTGTCGGCGAGGAAGGCCAGGGCTTCCGCATCGCCATGGCCGGGCTCGATGGCGGGCGCATCAATATTGGCGCCTGTTCGCTCGGCGCGGCGGCGGCGAGTCTGGAAATCGCCCGCGAGCATCTCCTGGTGCGCGAGCAGTTCGGCCGTAAGCTGGCGGAGTTTCAGGCGCTGCAATTCCGCCTCGCCGATATGGCGACGGAGCTGGAAGCGGCGCGTCTGATGATCCACAGCGCCGCGGCCAAGCTCGACGGCGGCGCGGCCGATGCGACGCAAGCCTGTGCCATGGCCAAGCGCTTCGCCACCGATACCGGCTTTCGCGTCTGCAATGACGCCTTGCAGCTGCTCGGCGGCTACGGCTATTTGATGGATCACCCGGTCGAGCGTCATCTGCGCGATCTCCGCGCGCATCAGATACTCGAAGGCACCAACGAGATCATGCGCGTCATCATCGCGCGCAAACTTTTGCGGGAGTAGGAAGACCAAGTGAACGAACAAACCACAAGCGCCGCCGACGGCGAGATTATCTTTGCCCGCGAAGGCGGCCTGGCGCGGGTCACCCTGAACCGGCCCAAGGCGCTCAACGCGCTGACCCAGCCCATGGCCATCGCCCTGGATGCGCAATTGAAGGCGTGGCAGACCGATGAGTCGGTCGCGGCGGTGGCGATCCGCGGTGCGGCGCGCGAGGACGGCCGGGTGCCGTTCTGCTCCGGCGGCGATATCCGTTTCCTGCATCAGCAACAGAACGATCCCGAGCGCCAGTTCGCCATCACTTTCTATGAGCAGGAATACCGCCTCAACACCCTGGTTTTCCGTTTTCCCAAGCCCTATGTCGCGCTGATCGACGGCGTGGTGATGGGCGGCGGGGTCGGCATCTCGTTCCACGGCTCGCACCGGGTGATGAGCGAGAATGCGCTGTTCGCCATGCCGGAGACCGGCATCGGCCTCTTCCCCGATGTCGGCGCGACCTATTTTCTGCCGCGCTGCCCCGGGCGCATGGGCCTCTATATGGGCCTGACGGGTGCCCGCATCGGCGTCGCCGACGCGCTTTATCTCGGTTTGGCGACCCATCACGTGCCGAGCGGGCGCATGGCGGAATTCGACGCCGCGCTGGGCGGGGCCGGGGCGGATATCGACGGTGCGCTCGGAGAATTCACCGCCGACCCCGGCGAGGCGCCCTTGGCCGCGCAGCAGGAGGTGGTGGACCGCTGCTTCGACGGCGCATCTGTCGAGGCGATTCTCGACAATCTTGCGGCGGAGGGCAGTGAGTGGGCCGAGCAAACCAGCGCCGCGCTCCTGGAAAAATCGCCGACCAGCCTCAAGATCACCCACCGCCAACTCACGCAATATAACGATCTCGATTTCGAGGCGGCGATGGAGGTCGAATACCGCATGGCCATCCGCTGCAATTTCTCGCATGAATTCTATGAAGGCATCCGCGCCCAGATCATCGACAAGGACCGCCAGCCCAAATGGCAGCCGGCGCGCCTCGAGGATGTCGGCGCGGATTTGGTGGAGAGCTACTTCCAAGCGCCGGCAACCGGCGACATGACGTTCGAATAGGGAGAACAGAGACATGGCTGAAATCGGCTTTATCGGCGCCGGCAATATGGGCGGGCCGATGCTCGCCAATCTGCTCAAGGCGGGTCATTCCGTGACCGTCTTCGATCTCGTGGCCGAGGCGCTCGACGCCGCCAAGGAGGCAGGCGCCGCCATCGCGGGCTCGCACGGCGATGCGGCGGCGGGGCGCGAGGCGGTGATCACCATGCTGCCGGCGGGCGCCCAGGTGCGCGAAGTATACATGGGCGAGGGCGGGGTGCTGGAGCGCGCCGCCGAGGGCACCCTCCTGATCGATTGCTCGACCATCGATGTCACGACCGCGCGCGAGGTGTGCGACGCGGCGGCGGCGCGTGGGCTCGAGATGCTCGATGCGCCGGTCTCCGGCGGCACCGCCGGCGCGGCGGCTGGTGCGCTCACCTTCATGGTCGGCGGCACGGAAAGCGCCTTCGCCCGCTGCGAAACCATTCTGGAGCCGATGGCCAAGACGGTGCTCCATGCCGGCCCGTCGGGCAACGGCCAGACCGCGAAGATCTGCAACAATATGATGCTCGCCGCAGGCATGATCGTCACGTCCGAGGCGTTTGCCCTGGCGGACGGGCTCGGGCTCGACCGTCAGACCATGTTCGACATCGTCTCCACCGCCACCGGCCAGTGCTGGGCGCTGACCAGCTATTGCCCGGTGCCGGGGCCGGTGCCGGCCTCGCCGGCCAACCGCGACTATCAGCCCGGCTTCACCGCGGCGATGATGGACAAGGACCTCAAGCTCGCCCAGCAGGCGGCGGAAAGCGCCGGCGTGGCGACGCCCGTCGGCGCCGAGGCGGCCCGGCTCTACGACCAATTCTGCGCGCAAGGAAACGGCGCGCTCGATTTCTCCGGCATCTTCAAGCTGGTCGACAAGGGGCGTTAGCCGTCGCCGAACAGCGAGAGCTGCGCATCTTTGTCCTCGGAGAGGCTGCCGTCGCCACGTATGTGAAGTAGTTCGACGCCGGCTTTGGTGAGCGGCTTGCCGAGCAATTGTTTGCGGTGGCAGCGCGCGGGATCCTCCTCGGCGCACATCATCGCCACGCCGCCACGCTCGGCCAGTTGAGCGAGTTCGTCGATGCGGCGTCGAAAGGCCGGCGCTGAAGTGTCGCCGTCGCCCTTGCCGCCAAGCTCCTTGCCGAACCAGAGATAGGTAATGCCGGCGTCTTTCAGCGAGCGCTCCAGTGCATCGCGGTTGAAATGCGGCATGCGGCGCGATGCGGGCCAGGAGCGCACGTCGATAAGGGTCTCGATCCGATGCGCCAGCAGCAGGCCGAGAAACTGTTCCAGCGAATGGTTCGAATGGCCAAGGGTATGCAGGGACCGCGCGCGCTTCATGGCGTCACAATACAGTGTGATCACACCCCTTCCCAGCGACATGGTTCGGCGTTAGATTGGCAGCCTTCAGCTCGGGAGAAACGTCATGGCCGTGAATAAGGAAATTCTCAAAACCACTTGTCCGCGCGATTGCTACGATGCCTGCGGCATCGAGGTGCTGCGCGAGGAAGGCCGGATCGTTTCCGTGCGCGGCGACAAGGAGCATTTCGTCAGCCGTGGCAAGCTCTGCGCCAAATGCCAGATCTTTTATAATGGCGTCATGCTCGACGCGGGCGAGCGCCTGAAACAACCGCTCCGGCGCGTCGGCGCCAAGGGCGAAGGCAAGTTCGAAGCGGTCTCCTGGGACACCGCGATTTCCGAGATCGCCGCCCGCTTCGGCCGTATCGCCGACAGCCACGGGGCGGAAAATATTCTTCATGCCCATTACACCGGCACCTGCTCGCTGATCGCCAACAGTTTCCCGATGCGTTTCTTCTATCGCCTCGGCGCGCGCGAGGTCGAGCCGGATACGGTGTGCAACATGGCCGGCCATGTCGCGCTCGGCTATGTCATCGGTACTTCCGTGCACGGTTTCGATCCGCGCACGGTTGCGGACAGCAAATGCGTCATGGTGTGGGGTGCCAACCCGTCGGCCAGTGCGCCGCACGCCCATAGCCAGTGGCTGCCGGAAGCGCCCTGCCCGGTGATCGTCGTCGATCCCGTGCGCCACGCGACGGCGGAAGCGGCGGATCTCCATTTGCAGCTCTATCCCGGCAGCGACGCCGCGCTCGCCTTCGCCATGATGCATGTGCTCAAGCGCGAGGGGATGATCGACCGCGACTTCCTCGCCGCCAACACCATCGGCTGGGACGAATTGGAGCCGACACTCGAGGATTGCACGCCCGAATGGGGCGAAGCGCAAACTGGCGTGCCGGCGGCGGATATCGAGCGCGCCGCAACAATGTACGGCGCCGGGCCGGCCCTCCTGTGGCTCGGTCAGGGCCTGCAGCGCCAGCCCCAGGGCGGCAATATCATGCGCGCCTGCGCCATGCTGCCGGCAATTACCGGAAATTATGCCAAGCCGGGCGCGGGCCTCCTCTATCTCAACGGCGGCGGTCAGAAGGGCGTTGACGGCGATTATGTCGTCGCACCCCATCTCGACACCTGCCCCGACACGCTGAGCCAGATGGATTTGGCGGAATATCTCGAAAGCCCTGAAAACGCCCGCGCCTTCCTCTGCTGGAACATCAATCCGGTGGCCTCCAGCCCGGAGCAGGCGCGTTTCATGAAAGCGCTTGAGCGCGAGGATCTGTTCACCGTGGTGCTCGACATTTTCCAAACCGACACCACGGATTTCGCCGATTATGTACTGCCCGCGGCTTCGTTCCTGGAGTTCGACGATCTCGTCTCGGGCTATTTCAACATGTCCTTCTCGGCCCAGGCCAAGGCGCAGGAGCCGGTCGGCGAGGCGCTGCCCAATCAGGAAATCTTCCGCCGCCTGGCGCGCGCCATGGGCTTTGCCGAGCCCGAGCTGCAGGAGAGCGACGAAGACATCATCGCTCATGTCATGAGCGGCATGACGATCGAGGGCGGCTTCGCGGCGCTCAAAGAGCGCGGCACGGTGTTCCCCAGCGACGAGACGCAGCTCCAGTTCGGCGATCTCAAATTCCCCACGCCGAGCGGCAAGATCGAGATCGCCAGCGCCGCCGCCGAGGCGGACGGCCATCCCCGCCTGCCGCATGCCGGCAGCGACGCGAGGCCCGGCAATGGCCGCCTGCGGCTCATTTCACCCGCTTCGGAATGGCTGATGAACGATTCCTACGCCAACGATCCCAAGGTCGAGAAGCAACTCGGCGCCGCGACGGTCACGATCCACCCGGCGGACGCGGAAGCACGCGGCCTGGCGGCGGGCAGCCGGGTGAGACTCTCGAACGGCACCGGCTCGCTCGAACTCGCGCTCGTACTCTCCGACATGGTGCCGCAAGGTGTCGCGCTCAGCCCCAAAGGCCGCTGGCCGCGCCGCGAAGGCCCGGCGCGGGCAAACGTGAATGTGCTCAATGCCGGCGCCAAGTCCGACATGGGCGAAAGCACCGCGGTACATGGCGTCGAGGTGGAAATCTCGGCTGTTTAGGACGGAAACGTCTCGCGCAATTCCGCCACCTGCTCCGCCGTCAGCAAACGAACGTCGCAGCCGCGCAGCAGGAGATGCAGCTTGGCGGTCTCTTCCAATTCTTCCGCCGCATAAACGGCGCTGTCGAGGTTTTTACCGGCGACCACGGGCCCGTGGTTGGCGAGGAGGACGGCGTGGTGGGCTTTGGCGTATTGCGCCACCGCCTCTGCCAGCGCCATATCGCCGGGGCGGAAATAGGGCACCAGCGGCAGCTTGCCGACACGCATCACCGCATAGGCGGTGATCGGCGGCAGCACATCCGCAGGGTCGATATCGGCAAGGCAGGAGAGCGCCACCGAATAGGTCGAGTGGAGATGGACGATGGCTTCGGCGTCCGGCCGCTCGCGATACATGGCGAGATGGAGGAAGGCTTCCTTGGAGGGCTTGTCGCCGGCGAGCAGTTCGCCCTCGGGCGATAGTTTCGAGATGCGCGCCGGGTCGAGCCGGCCCATGCAGGAATTGGTCGGCGTGACCAGGAGGCCGTCTTCGAGGCGCATGCTGATATTGCCCGACGAGCCGCAGCCATAGCCGCGGCCGAAGAGCGATTTGCCATGCAGTGCGATGCGCTCGCGTAAGGCCGTCTCGCTCAATCGAGCACCTTAAAGGCTTTGGTGAAGAAATCCGGCGCGCCGAAATTGCCCGATTTGAGCGCGAGGTGCAGCGGCTTGTCGGCGAGGCTCATGGTCCAGGGCACGCCCGGGTCGATCTCGCCGCCGATCATCAGCGCTTTCATGTCGAGCGCCTTGACCGCCGCGCCCGAGGTCTCGCCGCCGGCCAGCACCAGCCGGCCGACACCGGCCCGCACCAGGCCCTTGGCGATCTTGGCCATCGCCTTCTCGACCAGCATGCCGGCCTTTTCGCGGCCATGCTTGCGCTGCGCCTTGGCGACCTCGGCGGGCGGCGCGCTGGCATAGATCAGCAGCGGCGCGTCGCCGAGCTGCGGTTTCGCCCAGGCGAGCGCTTCCTTCGCGATGTCGCGCTTGCCGCCGAGCTGTGTGGCGTCGATCTGGAAGGTGGGGGCGGATTTCTTCATCTTGGCGATCTGGCCGAGGGTCGCTTCCGAGCAGCTGCCGGCAAGGACGGCGGCATGGCCTTTGGCGCGCGGCAGACGGTCGGCGCGCTTCTTGCGCCCGAGCGCGCCGGAAGCGCGGAAATTGGCCGGCAATCCCATGGCGATGCCGGAACCGCCGGTTACCAGTTTGAGATCGGCGCAGGCGCGGCCGATAGCGATCAGATTTTCGTCGCTGACCGCATCGACGATGGCGTGGCGCACGCCTTTCTTTTGCAGCGCCGCCAGCGCCGCGCGGATCGCCTTGGGGCCAAGCTGGACCGTCTCCCAGCGCACCAGGCCGACCGGATAGGGCGTCTGCTCGCCGAGCACCTCGACGAGATCGGCATTGGTCATCGGCGTCAGCGGATGGTTGCGCATGCCCGAGTTCGACAGCAGCACATCGCCGACAAAGAGATGGCCGCGAAAGACCGTGCGCCCGTTGGTCGGAAAAGCCGGGCAGGCGATGGTGATCTTGCCCCTGGCGCGCTCCAGCATGCCGTCGGCGACCGGGCCGATATTGCCGCTCGGTGTCGAATCGAAGGTCGAGCAATATTTGAAGAAATATTGCCGCGCGCCGGCGGATTTGAGCCAGTCCTGCGCTTTCAGCGACGCGGTGACCGCGCGGACCGGCAGCGCGGTGCGCGATTTGAGAGCCACCACCACCGCGTCCGCGTCCGGCACGGGCGCTTTCCTGTCCGGCACGCCGATCATCTGCACCGTGCGCATGCCGCCGGCGACCAGGGTGTTGCAGAGATCCGTGGCGCCGGTCATATCGTCCGCCACGGCGCCGAGCAGGATCCCGCGTTTGCTCATTTGAGAACCTGGAACGCGCGCGTAAAGAAATCTTCCTCGCCGAAATGACCCGCTTTGAGCGCCAGATGGAGCGGCGGGTCGTCGACGGTCGCGGTCCAGGGTACCCCGGGACAAATCTTATTGCCGATTTGAAGCGACCGGATATTGAGCGCCTTCATCGATTCCGATGCCGTGATGCCGCCGACGACGATCAACCGTCCGACGCCGGCCCGGACAAGTTCCTTGGAAATTTTCGCCAGGCAGTTCTCGACCAGGGCGGAGGATTTCGCGATGCTGTGCTTGCGCTGGACCTTTTTGACCACGTCCGCTTCGGCGCTGGAATATATCAGCACCGGTCCGTCCGCCAGAAGCGGCTTGGCCCAGTCAATGGCTTCCTTGACGATATCCCGCTTGCCGCCGAGCTTCATGGCGTCGATGAAAAATGACGGATATTGATCTTTTACATGGTCGATCTGCGCCAGCGCCGTTTGCGAACAACTGCCGGCAACCACTGCCGAGTAGCCCTTTGACGGCGGTAACTTATCGGCCCCCGCATCCGGGCCGAGCAGCCCGGCGCGGCGGAAATTTTTCGGGAGCGCCATCGCCGCACCGGCGCTACCGGTGACCAGCTTCATGTCGCGGCAGGCGATGCCGATTTCCACAAGGTTGCGGTCCGTCACCGCGTCGACGATGGCATAGCGATTGCCGGCCTCGCGCATTTTCTCGAGCCGATTGCGGATCGCGTCGGGGCCGACGGTCACCACCTCGTGGGGGACAAGGTCGACTTTGTGTTGGGTTTGCCGGCTCATGACCTTGATCAGGTTGGATTGCTTCATCGGCGTCAGGGGATCGGTGCGCATGAAGGATTCGGAGAGCAACAGATTGCCGACGAACAAATGACCCTGGAACAGGGTGCGTCCGGCGACGGGAAACGCCGGGCAGACGACGGTGAAGTCCTCGCCCATGGCATCCAGCAGCGCATCCGCGACCGGCCCGATATTGCCCCGGTTGGTGGACGAGAAGGTCGAGCGGTATTTGAAAAAAATCTGCCGGGCGCCGCGCGCCTCGAGCGCGCGCAACGCGGCGAGGGATTGCCGCACCGCCGTTTTCGCCGGGCCGGTACGGGTGGCCAGAGCGATTACAAGCGCGTCCGCATCGCGCACCTTCCGGTCTTTGCGGGGCGCGCCGATTTCGAGAACGGTGCGCATGCCCTGACCGACCAGGATATCGCAAAGATCCGTCGCGCCGGCGATATCGTCGGAGATGGCGCCGAGGAGAATATCGTTCTTCCTGCGCTTCTTTGTGGCTTTCACGCGCCTGATTTTTGCCATGCCAGCTCCTTTAGAAAAAAGCCTGCAGGCCGGTTTGCGCCCGGCCGAGGATAAGGGCATGCACATCATGCGTGCCCTCATAGGTGTTGACCGCCTCCAAATTCATGACGTG
>CAZUVO010000148.1:0-9550 GCA_964623955.1 uncultured Rhizobiaceae bacterium | reverse complement strand
CCTGGCCGCATTTGAGGAATTGCGGGAACACCACTTCCTCCTTGCCGCCGAGCAGGTTGATCGGGTCCGGCGCGAGGCCGGGCGAGCGGATGCCGACGCATTTGTCGGCGAGGCCGTATTCCTGCAGGGTCTTGCGATACATAATATCCCAGCGCGGCCATTGGGTGAGTATGCCGAAGCGCGTGGCGAGCAAGAGGCACATCAGATAGGACGCCTTGCCCGGGGCGATCACCGGGATGTCGAGCACCGAACGCAAGGCGTTCATGCCGGAATCGCTCACCGTGTCGATGCACACCGCGTCGTAGCCGTCATCCTCGGCGCTGATGCCGGCCTCGAACATGGCGACATCGGCGAGGGCAAAATCATGATAGCTGTCATAGAGCGTCGGGCCGGTCTTGACCGCGCGATAGTCGAATTCGATATCCGGGCCGAGCTCGACGGAATTCTGCTGCGTGCGGCGCTTGGCGAGACCCTTCTCATCCATCGCCACCGGAACCAAAACCAAAACGCGTTTCTTCTTCGCCATCGTATTTGCCTCGCTAAGTGATATGTCTGCCGCGGGATTTCGTCAGTTTCGTCTGGGTTTTCGTGCGCAGGGTCACGCGCGTTCGCGCGGCGGGCTTTCCTTCTTCTGGCGGCGCTTCCGGCACACGGCCGAGGGCGAGCGACGCATCTCCGGCGAGCACCTGGCGGCGCACCACATCGACGCTCATCAAATCCTCGCCGACCAGCACCGGGCCGTCGAAATCCGCCGTCACCTGGGCGAGCAATTCATCCTCGTCGAAGCGGGTGGGGACGAAATGGCTGAGCACCAGTACGCCGGCCTCGGCCTCGCGCGCGACGCGCCCGACCAAGTCGGAGCGGGTGTGATAGCTCATCACATTGATGCTGCCCTGATGCAGATTGCGCATCATCATCTCGCGCTCGCTGTCATGGATATAGACCTCATGCACCAGCACATCGGCGCCCTTGGCCGCCTTGATCAGGGCCGGGCAATAGGTCGTGTCGCCGCTGATCGCGAGGCGCGCTGAGGAGGTGTCGAAAACAAAACCGAAGGCCGGGACCACCGGATAATGCTCGACATTGACCGCGCGCACGGTGAGATCGCCGGCGCTATAGACCTCGCCGGGTTCGATCTCCACCACTTCCGCGCCGAGAGCCTCGGTCGAGGACCGTAGCTCATGGGCGATGCGCTGCTTGAACTCCGGCTTCCACAGCTTGAGGAGCCCGTTGATATAGCGCTTGGTGCCTTTCGGCCCGTAGATATATTGCGGCCGGTCGCGGCCCTGATGCCAGCTCGAGATGATGAGCTGAAAGAGGTCGACGATATGGTCGGAATGAAGATGGGTGAGAAAGACCGCATCGACTTCGGCGCCGTTGCTGCCGGCGGCAACGAGGCGCTGGGTCGTGCCGGAGCCGCAATCGATGAGATAGGTGCCGCGCTGGTGACGGACGATCTGCGACGGCCCGAAGCGGCGCGTATCGACCTGCGGACAGCCGGTGCCGAGAAGTGTCAAATACATGGGGCACGCTACCCAGAGCCCGGCGGCAAAACAAGCATGGCGCCGTGAGAAAAAGCGTCCCAGCCGGCGCGACGCCTGATAGGCTGCGGCTCGGCCCGAAGATTCGGAGAGCCCTTCTTGTTCGCCCTGACCAATTGCCGCATCCACACCGCCTCCGACTGCCTGGAAGGCCACGCCGTTCTTATCGACGGGGAGCGCATCGCCGCTATCGTCGCCGCGGCGGATATCCCGGCCGGCGTCCAACAGCATGATCTCGCGGGCGGCCATCTCGCCCCCGGCTTTATCGATATTCAGGTTAATGGCGGCGGCGGCGTGATGTTCGACGATGCTCCCGGCGTGGAGACGATCGCGCGCATCGGCGGCGCCCACCGGCGGTTCGGCACAGTGGGATTTCTGCCGACGCTGATCACCGGCCCGCGCGGCACTGTCGCCGCCGCCATCGACGCGGTCGGCGAGGGTTTGGCGGCCGGCGTGCCCGGCCTGCTCGGCCTTCATCTCGAAGGGCCGGCGATCAACCCGGCGCGCCGCGGCATGCATGCGGAAAATCAAATCGGCGCGCTCGATGGCGACGACATCGCCCGGCTTGCCGCGCTGCCGGCTGCGCGCATCGTCACCCTCGCGCCGGAATGCGCGCCGCCCGGGCTGATCGCCGAGCTCAGCGCCGCCGGCATAAAGGTGCTCGCCGGACACACGGAGGCGACGGCGGAAGAGATCGCGGCGGCCAAGGCGGAGGGGCTGCAAGGCGTTACCCATCTCTACAACGCCATGAGCGGCCTCCAGGGGCGCGCGCCCGGCACCGTCGGCGCGGCGCTGGCCGATGGCGATCTCTGGTGCGGCATCATCGCCGACGGCGTGCATGTGCATGAGGCCTCGATCCGCGCGGCGTGGCAGGCCAAGCGCGAAAAGCTGTTGCTCGTCACCGACGCCATGGCGCCGGTCGGCACGGAGATGACCGCGTTCAAGCAGGGCGGGCAGAGCATCGAAGTGCGCGACGGCTCGTGTTTTTTGGCGGATGGACGCCTCGCCGGCTCGACGCTTGACATGGCGCGCGCCGTACGACACTGCGTGGGCCCGGTCGCGCTGCCGCTCGACGAGGCGCTGCGCATGGCGTCGACCTATCCGGCGGAGTTTCTCGGGCTCGGTGCGACGCTCGGGCGGATCGAAGCCGGTTATAGCGCGAGCCTGGTCTGGCTGAATGACCGGCTTGAAGTCAGAGCGACATGGATAGACGGAGAAGAACAGCTTTATGACTGAGGGCCTGCGCATCGGCATCGATATCGGCGGCACCAAGATCGCCGCGATCATTCTCGACGAAGAGGGCACGGAGCAGGCGCGCTGCCGGGTCGACATGCCGCATGAATATGGCGCGACGATCGAGAATTTGGTCGACGCGGTCTCGCGGCTCGAACGCCAGGTGGGCCGCTCCGCGCATATCGGCATCAGCATGCCGGGCGTGATCAATGAGTCGGGCGAGCCCCTATTGGTGGCCAATCTGCCGTGGCTGCAGGGCAAGCCGTTCCAGAGCGATCTCGAACAGGTGTTCGGCCGCCCGGTCAATATCGGCAATGACGCCAATTGTTTTGCCTTGTCGGAAGCGGTCGACGGCGCGGCGTCGGGGGCGAATGTGGTGTTCGGCGTGATCCTCGGCACCGGAGTCGGCGGCGGCGTGGTGGTCGGCGGCCGGGTGATCAACGGCGCCAACGGAACCGCCGGCGAATGGGGGCACAATCCGTTGCCCTGGCGGCTGGCTTCCGACGGCGCCGAGATCGTTTGCGGCTGCGGCCAGATGGGCTGCATCGAGACATGGCTGAACGGCGCCGCCTTGTCGCGCGATTATCTCGCCACCGCGCGCAAATCCGCCGCGGGAAAGGAGATCGCCCGTCTCGCGGAGGAGGACGGGGACGAGCCCGCCCGCGAGGCCATCGCGCGCTATGAATCGCGCCTCGCCCGCGCGCTCTCCGCGGCGATCAATTTTCTCGACCCGGATGTCGTCGTCCTCGGCGGCGGGCTCTCCGCCATATCCAGCTTTTACGACCGTGTGCCCCGGCTTTGGTCGGACCATGCCAGTTCGGGCGCCAAGGCAACCCGTCTCGTCGCCGCCGCCCATGGCCCGGACAGCGGCGTGCGCGGCGCCGCCTGGCTCTAGAGAGCCCCTTCCGCACACGAAGAGTTTATTGGCACGGCCCCCCCGGGCAGGCATACCTTCATTTATGAATGCGCCATAACGAAGGGGGAGCTGCCGCATGAGCAAATATCTTTTGATCGAATCCCGCGACCCGTATGAATCCGGCGATGTCGGGCATTATTTCGACGTTGCCCAGGGGCTCGCCGGCGAAGGCAATGAGGTCACGCTGTTTCTCGTCCAGAATGGCGTTTTGCAGGCGCGCAGCGGCGCGCAAGCGGCCGGCCTGGACGCGGCGATCAAAGCCGGGATCGAAATCCTCGCCGACGATTTTTCGCTGCGCGAGCGCGCCATCGGCGCCGCCGATCTCTGTGCCGGGGTGAAGCCGTCGCCACTCGACACAGTGGTGGACGCGCTGGCCGGCGGCAGCAAAGCAATCTGGCACTAGGGAGAGCATCATGGCAGGCAAGAAAACTCTGACTTTCGCGTTGATGGACGCACCCTATGAAAGCGCCCGCACCACGACGGCAATGCGCCTAATGGATATCGCCGCCAGGCGCGGCTACGACATCCACGTCTTCGCCTATGAGGGCGCCGTCTGCGTGCCGTTTTCGCTCCAGGCCGCGCATCCCAATGCGGTGCATGGCCATGATGCGGATGAGGAGAACCATCCGCTGCCCAAGGATTGGGTCGCCTCGCTGATGGCCGAAGCCGAGAGCAATGGCGGCAGCGTCGACTGGGTCAATTGCGGCCTCTGCGTCGACGAGCGCGGCGTGGGCGACGCCATCGAGGGCGTTCGCCGCGGCACGCCGGGAGACCTTTGGTCGATGGCCGGCGAATCCGACAACACGCTTATTATCGGCACGCGTTAGAGCAAATCCCGAGCAGGCGGTTACGCCTGCGACGACGCATTTGCGGCAAACATAAAGAGCTTGGAGCCTGTCAGGCTGCAAGCGGGAGAGGTGGGAATCATGAAAGTCTTACAAGTTATCGAATCGGCCTACCGCGCGACACAAGATGAGCAGGACGACACCATCGTCTGGATCAGCCACGCCATGAAAGGCGCCGGCGCCGATCTCAACGTTCTCCTGCGCGGCAATGCGGTGAATTATGCGGTGCCGGGGCAGGACGCATCGGGGCTCTCCTTCGGCGGCTGGCAGCAGACCCAACCGCCGAACATGGCGCGCGATGTCGGCGGCCTGGTGGAGAAGGGCGTCGAGGTCTATATCGTCCAGGAAGATTTGGCGGAACGCGGATTGGGCGGGGCGGAACTGGTCGGTGGCGTCAAGCAGGTATCGCGCGGCGGCATTCCGTCGCTCTTCGAGGCGCATGACCAGATTTGGCATTGGTAGGCGGTAAGAAGGAGGCGGTTAAGAGCCGCTTTCGAGCGCGAGACGAATAAGCGTGCGCAGCCGCGCCGCGCGGATCGGCTTTTGCAATATTTCGAACTTGCGCCCGCCGACCGTCACATCCTGCGCCGCCGACGGATCGCCCGAGACGATGATGGCGGGGATCTCGCTGCCATAATGGTCGTTCAGCGCCTGGATCACGTCCATGGCGGTCTTCGAATCCGCTAGTCTGAAATCCGACAGCAGCAGGTCCGGGCGGCGGCCAGCGCCATTCGCCTCGCAATCCTTGATCGCCGCCTCGGCCGTCGCACCGCCGGCAACCGAATAGCCCCAATCCGTCAACAATAGCGATGTCGCGAGGAAGACTTCGGGCTCGTCCTCGACGAGCATGATCAGCGCTTCACCCTCGGTCGCCGCCTCCGGATTCGCAGCGGCTTGGCTTTGCGCTTGTGCCGCCGCGTCCTCCAACGGGATGCTCAGCCATACCGCCGTGCCGCGATCGGGCTCTGAAATTACTGACATATCATGCCCGGCCGCCGCGCAGAGTTCGTGGGCAATCGACAGGCCAAGGGCATGGCCGCGCCATTTCGCCTTCTCTTCGTCAAGCTCGCCCGCGCCGGAGAAATGCGCCAGCAAGGCGCCGTCGAGCCCCGGGCCTTGATCGAGAATGCCGATCCGTAAAGTACCGCCCGCGCGGCGGCAGCCGATCAGCACCCGGCCGCGCTCGGAATGGCGTATGGCGCCCGCGATCAAGACGTCGAGCATGCGCTGTAATAGGAGGCGGTCGCTCTGAACCCGGTGGGCGCAGAAGACGACACGAAGCTCCAGATCCTTGGTCTCGGCCTGGCGGGCGAACTGATCGCAGCAATGGCCGAGCAGCTCGTCGATGGCGAACCCTTCCGCATTGGCCGCGCCGCCGGCACGCATGGCGGAGATTGCCAGAAGGGCCTCGATCACGCCGGACACGCCGTCGGCGGAGACTTGCACGCCTTTTACCAGAGCGGCGGTCTCCGCATCCTCGGCGCGGGCGGCAAGCGCCGACAGCAGCAGATTGAGACCGTGGAGCGGCTGACGCATGTCATGCGCCGCGGCGGCAAGAATCTCGCTGGTCGCGAATTCCTCTTCGTTTCTTTCGATTTGGTCATGCCGATCCGAACCTTTCAGTTCGCTCTCAAAACGGCCCCAGCCGGTCCGCCAGGCGCTCGGCGTGGCGCAGGCCAAGCGGTGTCACCTCGACGCCGAGGCGGTGATGGATCGCCGCCTGTCCGAGGCGCCGCCCCGCAACCTCGCGCGAATAGGTAACGAAATGGTTGATCGATTTGAGCATAAAGACAATGGCCGGCTCGACATCGCGGTAGGCCGCCTCCGCTTCCGCGGCGCGCCCCTCGGTCAGATGATCGAACAGCGCGGCCATGCGGTCGAAACTCTCGAAGCCGGGGATCAGACCCGCCGCGCCGGCCTCCAACACGCTGAGCGCCTCGAGCCCGGCGCGGCCGACAAAGACATCGAGCTCGCCCCTTGTCTCCTCGAGAAGCGGCGGTAGCGCGAGCGGCCCGTCCTCGATTTTGACGATCTTGAAATTCGCGTGCTGGGCCCGCAAGTCGCGCAACCCCGCATTGGAAAGACCGATGCCCAAATATTGCGGCGCGTTTTGGATGCCGAAGGGCAGGGTTACGGCGTCGGCGACCTCGCCGAAAAAGCGCAGCAATTCGCCCTCCGAAACGTCGCTGACCGGCGGCGGCTGAAGCACCAGCCAGTCCGCGCCGAGCGCCTCGGCGGCACGGGCGAACTCGATCTGCCCGGCGATGCTGTTTTCGCCGACGGTCACCGAGAAGGGCAGGCGGCCATCCAGGCGCGCGGCGACGCTTTCGATAGTTTGCCGCCGCTCGCCGCCCGAAAGCTTGTTGACTTCGGTGCCCAGGCCCATCACCGCGCAGCCATGCGCGCCGTGGCGCACCAGCGCGTCCACCTGGGATGCGACGGCCGGCAGATCGAGACTGCCATCCGCCCGGTAAAAGGCGAGCAGCATCGGATAGACGCCGAAAAAGCCGGAATTGGTACTCGGGCTCATTCCGCCTTGGGGAAGCCGGTCGGCGCCGGTCCGGCGGCGTCCGCCGCGCCGGGGTTGGCGTAGTAGAGGGTCATGTCGTGGATCTTGCCGTCGCGGCAGACAAAGAAATTGCAGTTGCGCAAGTTCAGCACGCCCGCCGCCTTGTAGGCCGATTCCGCCTTGGGTGTGAGGCGTACCTTGAAATAGGCGGCGCAGCGGTCATGCGCGGCATCGGTGAAATGGACGAACTCGGAGAATGCGGGATCGTAATTGGCGAGCAGATGATCGAAGAAGCTGGGGAGCGGCGAGGCGCCGGGCTCGGTGCCGAAACGGCGCGGCGCATTGTCGCCGTGATAGATGGTGACGCGCGCATCCTCGGTGAAACAAGCGAGGATCGCCGGCTTGTCTTGGCGCGTGACGCTGCCGAAGTAATCTTCCTCGACAAGCTTGACGTAATAGTCGTGCGTGCGGTCGGTCATGCCGGATCGCTCCTATTTTCCTTTGAATTTGGCTTTGCGCTTTTCGACAAACGCGGTGATGCCTTCGACGAAATCGGCGCTGCCGGCGCAAGCCGCGAAGCTCTCGGCTTCCGCCTGCAATTGATCGTCGAGGGTCGAATGAAGCGAGGCGTTCAAGAGCTTCTTGGTGTTGCCATAGGCATGGGTCGGCCCGCCGGCGAGGCGGCGCGCAAGCTTTGTGGTCTCGGCGGCAAGCTCGTCCGCCGGCACCACCCAATTGACCATGCCTAGTTTCTTCGCCGTCGCCGCGTCGAAGCGCTCGCAGAGAAGGGCAAGCTCCATTGCCTTTTTCAGCCCCACCGTGCGCGGCAGGAAATAAGTCGATGAGCCGTCCGGGCTGGTGCCGATGCTGCAATAGGCCATGGTGTAGAAGCTGGTATCCGCGGCGATCACCAGATCGCAAGCCAGCATCAGGCTGACGCCGAAACCGCCCGCCGCGCCCTCGACGCTGGCGACGACCGGCTTGGGCAGGCGTTTGATCGCCTGGATCAGGGGATGGACCTGATAGACGAATTTTTCGAAAAAGCGGCGGCGTTCGTCGGACTCGCGGTCGAGCTCGCCGTAAAAAAGTTTGAGATCGCCGCCCGCCATGAAATGCCCGCCGGTGCCGCGAATTACGACGCAGCGGATGCGGGGGTCGTTTTCGACCGCCGTCAGCTCATCGAACAATTGTTCGGTAAGCGGCCCGTTGACCGCGTTCAGCACTTTCGGCCGGTTGAGGGTGAGGGTGAGAATGCTTTTGTTTCTTTCCGCGAGGATCTCTTTCGTCATGTCACTTCCTGTCCGTTCGCTTGTCGTGCAGCAGGGGGTTGCCGCCGCTCTATTTGATTTGGGTCAAGGCCCCGCTTCGCGACGCCCTGCACGATACAAAAGAATACCCGCGCCGACGGCGATTCGCGGCTTGATGGGTGGGCCTTGTGCCATGAGTTCTTATGTTAGCGACCTGCGCCATTATGGCGAGTCTCATGACCTGAAGCGATTTGTTCCCCTAACGATGCTGATCGCCACTGCGGTCATTTTCGGGGCAATTTTTTCCGTCAACAGGTTTGCCATTTCCGGCGGCGTTCCGCCTATCGCCTATGCGTTTTGGCAAAGTCTCGGCGCCGGCGTCGTCTTGCTGCCGGTCGCTCTTGTCAGGGGATCGCTGCCGCGTCTTTCACCGCTCTTCCTGCGCACCTATTTCGTATCCGGTGCGCTTGGAATCGCCATCCCCATTTACCTGCTTTGCCTTGTCGCGGCGGAACTCCCGGCGAGTGCCGTCACACTGGTTCTTGCGCTGTCGCCGCCGTTGACCTATCTCTTCGCGCTTATCCTCGGAATGGAGAAATTCCGTATCGTCTGCATTGTCGGCATTCTCGTCGGTCTCTCGGGCGTCGTATTGCTGGTCGTTCCCGAAGCGAGCCTGCCGGGGACGGAAGCGGCGGGCTGGCTGCTGCTCGCCTTTCTTGCCCCGGTATCATTCGCCATGGTGAACGTGTTCGCCGGGCGCTTTCGCCCGCCTGAAGCGCCGTCGGTCATGCTTGCCTGCGGTTTGCTGCTCGCTTCCGCCTTGTTTCTTCTGCCGATCATGTTCGCGACCGGGCAGGCTTATCTCCCGGTCGGCGCAAACGGGATCGGCGATTGGGCGATCTTGATGGCGACGGTGATCAACGCTCTCTTTTGGCTGCTCTTTTTCGAGATTGTGCGCCGCGCCGGATCGGTTTTCTTTTCGCAGTTCAACTATTTGGCCGTTCTCGCCGGCATTGCCTGGGCCATGCTGATCTTCGGCGAGCGGCCGAATGTCTATATTTGGGGGGCGCTGGCGCTCCTGTTTATCGGCCTCGCCCTGGTCAACCGCGGCATCCGCAAGCGCGCCGCCCAATAACATCCCATGGCTAGCGTTTTGCCTTGTTGTTGCGCGGCACAAGGGCGAATAGTCTTGTCCGGACAATTTTAACCCATGGGAGAAGAAACGATGGCGCAACAAGCGATCCGCATAAAAACCGATC
>CAZUVO010000147.1:0-9557 GCA_964623955.1 uncultured Rhizobiaceae bacterium | reverse complement strand
GCTCGGCGGATGTCGTGGCGACCGGTGAAGTGGTCGACTATCTGGCGGGGCTGAAGGCTTAGCTAGCGCGTGCCGATCAGACGGTTATCGACCTTTCGGCCGAAGAGCCGTTCGGCATTTCCAAAAGCGATTTGTTCCGCAATGGAACGGGGAAATTGCCCGAGCCATTTTCGGTTCACGGCGATGATTTCCCGGTAGCTCGCCCACTGCGAATTGACCCAGGTATCGGAGCCCACCATGAAGCGGTCGGGAAAGCGTTCGATGACCCGGCGCCAGGCGGGATCGATGGCGCCATCCCGCGTCAGAATATCGCTCTCGCGGTAGGAGGTGTCGGCCCAAAGCGTCTCATAGGCCGCCATCATTTCCTCGACCACGTCCGCCGGCTCGGACATGCCGGCATGGGCCCAGATGATCTTGAGCTTCGGTTCGAGCGAGAACAGCAGATCGACCGGTTGTTTTCCCGAATGGACATGAATGTAGATGTTCCGCGATATCGCCAGTTCGGCGATTTTGCGCAAAAAGGCCTCGTCATCGGGGTCAACCCGGTGCAGGTGAAATTCGCCGATACCCTCATGGGGATAGGCGTCGAGGCGCGCGACCAGATAGTCGAACATGCCTTGCATCTTGGTCCAGTTCGACGACCCGGCCTCGCCGTGATAGGGGCGAAGCTCCGGAACCACGCGCTCCGGCGCATATTGCCAGAGCATGATGGTGCCTTCGTCCGGGGTCGAGGACACCAGCGCCATGGCGACGCCGGACTGGTCCATCAGTTCGACAATGGTGGCCACGGGATAAGGTTCCCATGCCGGTTCCTTGTAGTGCACATGAGCATCGAACAGAGGGATGGTTTGAACGGCATCGCCGATAGGCGCTTCGCCGTCATCGGCGGAAGCGGGCAAAGACACCGCCATCACGAGAGCAAACACCGCAGCCGCTGCGATCGAGACGCGACGAAATATTCTCATGTTTTCTTCCATACACTAGCAGCCGAGCTGATCGGCAAGGCCGAGGAAATCCTCGGCGACGATATCCCACGCGCCTTCCGGCTCCAAATCGGTTGTTTGGTCGGGGCCGTATTCCGTCGGGCGGAGGACGAAGGCGGTCTTGAAACCGAGCGCCGAGGCGGCGGTGAGGTCGCCATTATGGGCGGCGACCATCATGCAGCGCTCGGGCGGCAAGCCGAGCATCTCGGCGGTGCGGAGATAGGCTTGCGGCTCGGGCTTGTAGGCGCCGGCGGTCTCGGCGCCGAGCACGGCGTCCCACGGCAGTCCGGCGCGTTTCGCCATGTTGACGAGGAGAGATGTGTTGCCGTTGGAGAGCGAGGCCAGGATGTATTTCTTTCTCAGGCGCGTGAGGCCGGCGACGGCGTCGGGCCAGGGGTCGAGCCGGTGCCAAACGCGGTTGAACTGGTCGATCTTATCTTCGGAGAGACCATCCACCCCGTGGCGGGTCAGCAATTCGTCTAGATTCATGCGATGGAGATCGTCGAGCTTGCACCAGCCGATCTCGCCCGAGCGCACCCGCTCCATGGCCGGCTGATAGAGCGCGCGCCATTCGTCGGCGAAGGCGGTCCAGTCGAGGTCGAGGCCCGTCTCCCCACCGTCACGGATGATGGCGTCGCGCCAATCGACGACGGTGCCGAACACGTCGAAGGTTAGCGCGGCGATGCCTTCAGAGTTTGACGCAGACATTGCGCAGTTCGGTATAGAATTCGAGCGAATGCACGCCGCCCTCGCGACCGATGCCGGATTGCTTGGCGCCGCCGAAGGGAGTGCGCAGATCGCGCAGGAGCCAGCAATTAACCCAGGTGAGGCCGGTTTCCATTTGCGCCGAAACCCGATGCGCGCGGGAGAGATTCTCCGTCCATAGCGAACAGCACAAGCCATAGGGCGTGTCGTTGGCGAGCGCCACGGCCTCGTCCTCGTCGTCGAACGGGCGGATATGGCAGCACGGGCCGAATATTTCCTCGCGGTTGACGGCGCTATCGTCGCCGAGGCCGGTCCAGATCGTCGGTTCGATCCAACAGCCGTCGGCGAGCGCGCCCGGCATCTCCGGCACGCCGCCGCCGGTGACCACTTCGGCGCCCTCCTCCTTGGCGCGGGCGTAATAGGAGAGCACCTTGGCACGGTGTTCCTTCGAGATCAGCGGCCCGAGCTTGGTCGCGGCATCCTCCGGCGGGCCGGGCGTCAGCGCTTCGGCGCCATCTTTGAGGCGCTGGGTAAACTCGTCGAAGATCGGCCGCTCGACATAGACCCGCTCCGTGCTGAGGCAGACCTGGCCGCAATTGACGAAGGCCGAGCGCAGCGTGCCTTCGATGACCTTCTCCATGTCGCAATCGGCGAAGACGAGCGCCGGGTTCTTGCCGCCGAGCTCGAAAGAAACATCGCGCACGCCCTTGGCCGCCGCCGCCATGATCGCCTCGCCGGTAGCGGTCTCGCCGGTGAAGGTGATGGCGTCGACGCCCGCATGACGGGTCAGCATTTCGCCGGCGGAATCGGGGCCGAAGCCATGCAGCACATTGTAGACGCCGGCCGGCACGCCGGCCTCGTTCATCACCTCGCCGAGAAGCGTGGTGGTTAGCGGCGTTTCCTCCGTCGGTTTGACCACGACGCAATTGCCGCAGGCCAAGGCCGGGCCGACTTTCCAGGTCATCAGCAGGAGCGGCAGGTTCCATGGGCTGATGACGGCGATCACCCCTTTCGGCACGCGGAGGGCATAGTTCACCGCGCCGGTGCCGTCCGGCGTCGGCATGGAAAAATGCTCGCTGCCGACATTCTTCACCAGATCGGCGAAGACCTTGAAATTGGCCGCGCCGCGCGGAATGTCGATATGGGAGGCCAGCGATTTGGGCTTGCCGGTGTCGGCGATTTCGGCGGCGAGAAATTCGTCGAAGCGCGCCGTGACGCCGTCGGCGACCTTGGCGAGCAGCTCGGCCCGCTCGGCCACCGCCATTTTGCCCCAAGGCCCATCAAGCGCGGCGCGCGCGGCGCCGACCGCCTCGTCCACCTCCGCCTCGCCCGCCTCCGGCACGAAGCCGAGGGAGGAGCCGTCGACCGGCGTAAAATTCTCGAAATTGCGGTTCGTGCTGCCGGCGGTAAAGGCGCCGCCGATAAAATGCCGCGCTTGCGAGTTCACGTCACGACGCCGAGGAAGCGGTCATTGAGCTCCTTCTCGTAATAGAAAATGCCCTTGCCGAGCTGATCCGGCGTCCACACCCGGGTCGGATGATCGGGGAAATAGCTGTAGCCGCCGGCGAAGACTTCGTTGCGATTGCCCGAAGGGTCGAAGAAATAGATCGTCTGGCCGCGGGTGATGCCGTGGCGCGTCGGGCCGACATCGCGCGAGATATCGTAGCGCGCGATGATATCGGCGGCATGCCCGACATCGTTCCACGATTCGAGCAGGAACGAGACATGGTGGAACTTGCCCGGCTCGGGGTGATCGACGAAGGCGATCTCGTGCGACTTGGTGCTGCTCGAGAGCCAGACAGCTATGGGGCCGTCCGGGGTCTGAACCTTCTCGACCAGGGCGAAATCGAGGGCCTCGGTAAAGAAGCGAGTGACCTCGGCAACATTGGGGCCATAGAACAGGCAGTGATCGAAGCCGAGCGCGCGCATGCCACGCGGGTCGTCGCGCCACACATCGGGATTTTCGACGATCGGTCCGTTTTCCGAGCGCTCCATCTCGGCATAAAGCTCAATGCGGTGGCCGCTCGGCAGGGTGCAGCCGATGCGCCGGCCGACGCCGGGTTGCTCGCCCGCCGCCACTTGATCGACCTCGAGGCCGAAATCCGTGATGCGTTTTTCGAAGGCGTCGAGGTCGGACTCCGCTACCACTTTGAATGCCATGTAATCGACACCCGCCGCATCCGCCTCGCGCAGAATGATGCTGTGGCGATCGAACTCGTCATAGCCGCGTAGATAAACCCGCCCGTCATCGGCCTTCTCGACCAGATCGAGGCCGATATGATCGACATAATGCGTCAGCGCTTCATCCATCTCGAGAACACGAAACTGTACGAAACCCGCGCGCAAAACACCCGTTAACGCCATGGCACCACCTCCCTTATTGCGGCCTCTATTTCACACCTCCGGCGCGCCGCCTGCAAGCCTGAGGGTGAGATCGCTTTCCGGGATCAGCCGGCAAGCCAGCGCATAGCCCTCGCGCTCTTCCGCCTCGCTAACCTGGGCGCGGCTCATCTTGCGCGTGCGGTAGCGGCCCGAAGCGACAAAAACCCGGCAAGTGCCGCAGCCGCCGCCACGGCAGCCGACGGGAATAGCTTTTATGCCCTGGCGTTCCATGGCGATCAGCACGCGCTCCTCCGCCGGGCAGGTGAAGCCTTCGCCCGCGCCCTCGACGGTGACGGTGAAACTCCCGCCCATGGCGGCTTAGAAGAACCGGTCGAAATGAAGTTGGCCGAACGGCACCTTGTGCTCGCGCATCAGGCAGCGCTGCACCGCCTCGGCCATGGCCGGCGGGCCGGCGAAGTAGAACTCGTAATCCGCCATCTCGCCGGCGAGGGTTTCGACCGCCAATTCATGGATGAAGCCGCGATAGCCGGTCCATGCGTCGGGCGCCACGGACGGCTCCGAGATGGCGGCGTGAAAGCTCATGCGTTCCGCGAAACCGGGAAGGTCGCGCAGGATGTCCTCGCCGCAAATATCGCGCGGCTCGCGCCCGCCAAAGAAAAAATAGAGGCGGCGGTCCGCAAAGCGGCCATCCGAGGCGACGCCGCGGGCGATGGAGATCATCGGCGAGAGGCCCGAGCCGCCGGCAATGCAAACGATATCGCGCTCGCTTTCGCGCAAATAGGCGAGGCCGTAGGGGCCGTCCATCTCGACCTCCTGACCGGCGGCGACACCGCCTTCGAACAACGCCCGGCTGCCGGCGCCGCCCGGCATGTTCTTGATATGGAAATGCCATTCGCCGTTTTCGTTGGCGAGATTGGCCATCGAATAGGCGCGGAGCCCCGTGACGCCGGGCAGCGCGAAAAGGGCATATTGGCCGGGCAGGAATTCCGCCGCATCGTCAGCGGCGAAGCGGAACTCCTGCATGTCATGGGTGAGCGGCCGGCTCTCGGCGAGGCGCGCCATGCGCTTCTTCGGCGTGATATGGGGAACGCAGGCCGGGTCGATGCCCATCTTGATGCGGCAATCGCCCTTGGGGCGGTTTTGACAGGCGAGCTTGCGGCCCTTCTCCCGGTCGCGCTCGGTCACGCCCGGCGCCTCCGGCCACAGGTCCTCCGTCTCGCCCTCGAGCAATTGGAATTTGCAAGTGCCGCAGGAGCCGGTGTTGCACTCATAGGGGAGGCCGAGGCCGGCGCGGAGGCCGGCACGCAGCAGGCTGTCGCCATCCTCGCAGGTGAAGCTCTGATCCTTGCCCTCTAGGACGATGCTGTACATAGGCCGACCCTGTTACCGGTTAGAATTTAGCGCCCGAACGGGTGATGCCAAGCCTCGAAGGCCCGGCGAATTTCATCCTCGCCGGCGCCGGCGCGGAGCAACAGCGACAGCAGCAGGCGCGATTTGATGCCGCCGAGCCAGCCGGCGGGAATGAGGCCGCGATCGAGAAGATCGGTTTCGGCACCGGGAAAATCATAGGTCGCCTGCATCGTCTCGCCGTGGCGGGTGCGCGAGGCATAAACCACCGGCACGCGCGCGGCGGCGCGGCCGAGCGCCTCGACCATTGCCTTCGGCACATGACCGCCGCCGGTCACATCTATCACCATGCCGTCATAGCCCGCCTGCAGGGCGAGATCGACCAGGGTGCCGTCCTCATCGAGGCCGACGGTGAGCCGCGCGACGCGCACGCTCTCGGGCGCCGCGCTCAGTTCGACCGGATAGCGCCCGGCGGGATGGGTGATGATGCGCGCCTGTTTCTCGATGATCCAGCCGATCGCGCCGGCGGGGCTGGAATGAAACGCCGCCGGGCTGGTGGTGTGCAGCTTCTGGACATAGCGGGCGGCGTGGATCTCGTCATTCATCACCACCATGGTGCCGATGCCGCGCGCTTGGTTCTCGAGCGCGGTGAGGACGGCATGAAAGAGATTGGCCGGCCCGTCCGGCCCGGGCATGGTCGGATTGCGCATCGCCCCGGTAAAAACCACCGGCGCCTCATGGCTCACCAGCCGGTCGATGACGAAAGCGGATTCCTCGATGGTGTCGGTGCCTTGTGTCACCACCACGCCGCGCACGCCGTCTTCGAAGCGCCGATTGATGTCGCGCGCCAGCGCTTCGAGATCAGAGATGGTGATATCGGGGCTCGGAAGCTGGCGGAAGGATTGCGCCTCGATCTCGGCGATATCGGCCAGGGCCGGCACGGCGGCGATCAGCATCTCGGCGGAATGGGAGAGCGAAACGCCCTTGCCGGAGGAGGTCGCCGCACCCATGGCGATGGTGCCGCCGAGCGAAAAGACGCTTACCCGTGGCAGCATGGGAAACTACCGCGCCTGAAGAGGTGCGCTAGGAAGAGACGCGGCGCCCTGTCTGGGGATCGAAGAACAGGATCGATTCCATATCGAGATGCATCTCGATCTTGTCACCATCGCTGAACTCCTGCACGCCGGGGACAGTGAAGAACAGGTTCACGCCACCGAGATTGACACCCACCGTCGTGTGCATGCCGAGCGGCTCAAGATCGTTCACCGTGCCGGTGAGATGCGATTCGGTTGAATCGGAACCCACCATGCGCACATGCTCGGGCCGAACGCCGATCTCGACCTCGGTCATGTTGGATGGCAGGCCATGCTCCATCTCTTTCGGCAGCTCAAGATGCATATCGCCGATGGAGATGGACGCGGCACCGTTTTCACGGGTCAGCCGGCCGGGAACGATATTGATCGGCGGGTTGCCGACGAAACGCGCGACATCCCGGTCGACCGGTTCGTCATAGAGCTCCTGCGCCTTGGCGACCTGACGCACCTCGCCTTCGAGCAGCACGCACACCGTATCGGCGAGCGCGAGCGCTTCCGTATAGTCAGGAGTCGCGAACAGGAAGGTCCGGCCGGATTCGCGCTGGAGGCGCTTCAGCTCTGTCCTAAGATCGATACGCAGCATGAAGTCGAGGCTGGAAAGCGGCTCGTCCAGGAGATAGAAGCGCGGCTGTCGCACCATAGCCCGGCCGAGCGCCACGCGCTGGCGCTCGCCGCCCGAGAAGGTCGACGGCGTACGATCGAGAATATGATCGATCTTCAGCATCTGGGCCATTTCATGCACCCGCTGATCGACCTCCTGTTTCGGCACCCTGGCGATGCGCAAGGGCGAAGCGATATTCTCATAGCCGGTCTTGTTGGGATAAAGCGCGAGATTATCGAAAATCATCGCGATATCGCGCTGGTTGGGCTGATGATTGGTGAAATCATGGCCCTCGATAAAGACCTCGCCCGAGCTCGGCGCTTCGAGGCCCGCGATAATCCGGAGCGTCGTCGTTTTGCCGGCGCCCGCCGGGCCGAGGATCACGATCAACGAGCCGTGCGGCACGGTCAGATTGACATCCTTCAGCGCCTCATTGGCGCCGAAATTTTTCGAAATGGAACGGAGTTCCAGTACCGGCTCGCTCATTCCGCGCCTCCGCCTGCCATCAACCGGACGCCGGATTCAGCGTCGAACAAGGCCACCAGGTCGCTCTGCGGAACGAGATCGATCGTGCCGCCGGTTTCGACATCCGTTCCGGCAGGAACGATGACCTTGAGCGAGGAATCGCCGAATGTTGCTGTGACGACAGTCTCCGGACCCTGCGGCTCGACCGCGATGATCGGAACCGAAAAGCGGGCAGGATCGCTCGCGGCGGCAAGGCTGAGCGTTTCCGGCCGCACGCCGACAACCACATCGGACCCCGAAGCAAGGCTCGCGCCGCCGCTTTCGCTCGGCAACGGCATCCGCGAATTTCCCGAGGTGACGATGCGTTGGCCGTTCTCCTCGTCGATCGTGCCTTTGAGAAAGTTCATCGGCGGATTGCCGAGGAAACTGCCGACAAAACGGTTGGCGGGATACTCATATACATTGTGCGCGGTGTCGTATTGCTGGAGGTAACCGAATTCCATGACCGCGATGCGGTGCGCGAGCGATAGCGCTTCGATCTGATCATGGGTCACATAGATGATGGTTTGTCCGGTCTCGCCCTGAATGCGGCGCAGTTCGCGGCGCATCTGGTTGCGCATGGCCGCTTCCAAATTACTCAGCGGCTCGTCGAGCAAGAGAATTTCAGGGTTTGTGACGAGCGTTCTGCCGATGGCGACACGCTGCAATTCACTGGCGCCCAGCTCGGACGGGCGGCGTTCGAGCTGATGGGAAAGCGACAGGAATTCCGCCACCTTGGAGACTTCCCGGTCGACCTCCGCCTGCTTCAATTTGCGCACTTTCAGCCCATAGGCCAAATTGCGCCGCACGGTCATATGGGTAAAGACGGCGTAGTCCTGAAACACCAACCCGACATTGCGGTTGCCCGGCGGCACCTTGAGCACCGACTGGCCGTCGATGAGGATGTCGCCGCTGGTCGGCGTTTCCAGCCCGACGATCATGTTGAGGATCGTCGATTTGCCGCAGCCCGACGGCCCGAGCAAAGCCATGGTTTCGCTTTCCTCGATCGCGATCGAAACATCGTTGACCGCGATGAGTTCGCCGAACTCTTTCCGGAGGTTTACCAGCTCTAACTTGATTTTAGCCATGGCCGTTCACCGCTTGATCGCGCCGAGCGTCAGCCCGCGCACCAAATGCCGCTGAATGAAGAAGCCGATAATCACCAGCGGGATGATCGAGACCATCGCCAGCGCCGCCTGCACACCGTAGAGCGTGCCTTCCGTTGCCGAGAAATATTTACTCAGCTGCACCGGAATGGTTTGCACCTTGGTATAGGTCAGCACCAGGGCGAACAGGAATTCGCTCCAATTCAGGATGAGGATAAAGAGCGTCGTCGCGATGATGCCGCCTTTGATGAGCGGCACCGTCACTTTCAAATGCGCCCCCCAACGGGAGAACCCGTCCATCATCGCCGCCTCTTCGATTTCCGGCGGCAATTCATCGACGAAACTCTTCAGCATCCAGGTCGAGAACGGCACGGTCACCGCCGCATAGGCGACGATCAGGCCGAAATAGGTATCCGTTATGTCGAACACTTTCGGCCCGAACATGATGACGAACGGTATCGCGATCGCAATGGGCGGGAACATTCGCCCCGCCAATATGAAGAAGGGTGTGAAATTTCCTCCAAATCGGTATCGCGATATGCTGATTGCGGCCATAAGGCCGACCACAATGGACAATATGGTCGCGCATACGGATATGATCACCGTGCCTTTAATACCGGGCCAGGCGGAGCGGTTGAGGAAATCCGCGATGGCGCCGCCGGCGGCATCTTCCGTGGTGCCGCCGAAGTCTTCGTCGCCATGCTGCTGGGTGCCGCCTCGGCGCTCCAAAAGAACATGTGGCGCCAGAATGGTGAGGTAATTGTCCACCGTCGGCCGGGACGAAATCCACGTCGGCGGGCTGGTCACCCACTCGCTGCGCACCTTGAACGAGGTCGAGACCATCCAGAAGATCGGGAACACGGCAAACAAGAGG
>CAZUVO010000146.1:0-9639 GCA_964623955.1 uncultured Rhizobiaceae bacterium | reverse complement strand
TTGCGCGCACGCGTCGAGCTACAAGTTGTCCAGTGTGAGCACTTGGTTGAAACTTTCAACGCACCACCGGCATCCGAGATGATAAGGAGATTACGATTTCCGCTCAATGAAGAAAATCGATTTATTAGGGATTTCTGGGAGGAATTGTTGGAGGCGTGTCGTCAAAACGAATCGCTTGCTGATACAGCTAACGCAATTCAATACGCATTTACCGAGAGCGGTATTAAGCTTGTTACTCCGACTACGGAGATAAAGTCACCAGAGAATAATGTTGGGTCAATAATAGAATTAGAATCCTGGAATGAGACGATGTTAAACATTCGAAGCCAACTGGAAACTATACTGGAAGTGGTCCCGCCAAGATCGAAAGTGGTTTATGTCGATTATCCGATGTATCACAATATCGGTGATCTTGCGATCCTGCTTGGCGCGCACTATTTTCTTCAAGAGAATTTTCTGAAGCCCATTCATAATTTCAGCGTCGCCAATTTTCCGTGGGGAAGCGAGATTCCCGACGACACAGTCATCATGTGTCAGGGCGGCGGGAATTTCGGCGATCTTTGGGGCGATTTCCAGAAGTTTCGCGAGAGACTCGTGGCGAGTTATCCGCGCAATCGCATCGTCATGCTGCCGCAGTCGATTTATTTCGCCGATAGCGGCGCGGCTACACGTATGCGGGCGGTTTTCGAACGGCACAACGATTTGCACATCTTCGCCCGCGAGCGGAACAGCCGCGAGCATTTACTAGCCCGGTTTCCCGCCGCCAATGTCCAGCTCTGCCCCGATATGGCACACGCCCTCTGGCCCCGAATTTATTTGGACCGCGAGCGGAACTCGAAAGAGCTTTATTTGTTTCGCGACGACAAGGAGCGAAACGCCGCAGCGGTGGAGCGCGCGCCCCACGGCGTGGATGCGATCGACTGGTCGGCGATCATCACGCCGGAAGACCAGGCGGAAGCGCGCAAGATCGCCACTTCCTCAGCCTCCGCGGACGAACAGTTTCAGGCGTGGCTCCAGCACGCGACGAAAATGTTCAATCGCGCCATGAATTTGTTTGCCGGCTACGGCCATCTCACGACCGACCGGTTGCATGGCCATATCATCGCCTGTCTGACCGGCCTGCCGAACACCTTTGTCGCCAACGCCTATCACAAGAACGAGAGTTATTACGAAACCTGGACCAAGCCGCTATCGCAAACGGTCAAGTTCATTGGCGCCGCTTCAAGGTCGCCCGAAAATTGAATGCGTCGCCAGGAGATCTACGCTGTGACTAATCAAATTTATTTTTCAGCCACTCGCAAATGACGTCCGCGCCTTTGCTCGCGCCGTTAGGCGCCGGCTGGGCGAGCATTTTTTGCCGCATTGCGCGCCGGGTATCGGCGTCGAGCATGGCGCGGATCGCCGCGGTCAGGCCCTCGCTGTCGAGCCGCTCCACCGCCCAGCCGAGGCCGTTTTCGCTCAGCTTTTGCGCCCGCCATTCCTGATCCGCCGCCTGTTTCGACCCCATCGGCACCCACACGGCGGGGACGCCGAAATTGATCAATTCCGTCGTCGTGTTGGCGCCCGCGCCGGCGATGGCGCCGTCGAAGGCGCTTAAGTAAGGCGTGAAGGGAAAGGGGAAATGGCTGACCGCGCGGGCGTTCTTGCTCTTGAGGAGGCCGCTATCCTCCGCCGCCAAAGGCGGCAGGGTTTGAAACAGCAGCAGATTGGGAAAAGATTCGAGGGTGATTGAAAGCCAGTTGATCGCTTCGACGATCGCTTCTCCGCCGCCGCCGCCGAGCGCGACGTAGAAACACAGCCGATCTTCAGGGATACCGAGACGCCGGCGCGCCTCCGCGCGGGGCAGGGCCTCCTTGCGCGAGCGATTGACCATCGGCCCGACCCAATGCGGCGCCGGAACGATCTCGAACGGGAGTTCGAAGGCGCCTTCGTCATGGGGGATGAGGACGAGGTTGTAATTGGATATCGCATCGCGGTGGAGCTTTTTCTGATCTTGTCCCGGCATGACGTCGTAGAGAAATATCCGTTGCTGGATGGTGGAGAGAACGGCAAGAATTTCGCCATATTCGCCGAACGGATAGGAATCCGCGATCAAAACGTCGGGCTTGAAATTCGCCACGCTCACCGTCGCCAGGGAATGCGCCAAATGGCGCCAATCGGCGGCGCTCATCAGGCCGCGCGTGACGTTTGTCCAGGACGGAATCTTCACGCTGGCGAAGCCGTCCTGCCAGATGATCGAGGGAGCCTCGGAAGTGGTGAGGAAGAGGAACTGCGCTTCGGGCAGGCGGTCGCGCAGGGCGCGGGCGAGCGCCAGTTGGCGCGTCACATGGCCGAGGCCGATGCCGTTGATGGCGCTGAGCAGGATTTTCAACGGACCGCCTCCGCCGCCTTACTCGGGCCGGCGCAAATGGATGCGCAACCCGTTATTGGCAAAATGTTTGCGCCCGGGATAGGCCGCCTCCAGCGCTTTTTGCAGCTTTTCATCCATCTTGATGTTCCACGCGGCGGCAATTTCGATGACCTCGAAAGGGCTGTCCTGAATATGGCTGGCATAATCCTCGGTGAACAGCCGGTTGATGAAATCACTGTGATAGACGTCGTAAATGATTTTCTGCGCGGTTTGCGCGTCGGTCTTGCTCAGCAGGTGGCGGTAAAGTTCGGGCGGGCGCATCAGGAGATGGCCCCACGGCGGAATCGGCGAGGAATGGAAATCCATCTCGACGCCCGATTTATCGGTGATCGGCGGCAAATGATGGCCGTCATTCGCGGACCAGATCGGGCCGACCATGGCGAACAATTGTCCGCCCGGGCGGAGCGCCCGGTACATGCTGTCCAGAGCCGCTGGGAAGTTGAGGAAATGTTCGAAGGCCGCCGTCGAGAAGATCAGGTCGAAATGGCCGGCCAGGGTGTCCGGTATATCTTCCACGGCGCCGGCGAGAACCTGATGTTCGCATAGGTCTTGAGCGTCGGCGATATCGCCGAGCTGTGCCGCTCGGTCGATTTCGGCACGCGCTTCACTGACAGGTTCGCCGGGGCGGCGCGGGCGGTGGCGCCAATCCCGCTTGACGATGCCCACCCATTGTTTGGCGCCGAACTCACCGAGCACAAGTTCGGCGGGCAGGCTGCCGCCGACTTCGAGGACGCGTTTGCCGCGGATACCGGCGATGGCATCGGCGGTGGCGAGATGGGCGACCTGATAGTCGAGGCCATGGCTCTCGCGCAGCCGGGCGATCTCCGCCTCCGTGCGCCCGCCGGCGGAAGCGGTGGCGGGTTCGGCGCCGGCCGTTTCGCCGCCGCCGCCGGCGGCGCGCTGGAACACCGGCGCTTGCTTGTCGGCGCGGGCGAGGTCGCGGGCGGTGAGGGCCTTTTCCAGGGCGGCGCGCCCGTCCGACCGGGCGAGCCCCGGGACGATGATCAGGCCGGCTTGAATATCGCCGCCCTTGATTTCCGCCGTCCGGGTGTCGAACGCGGCGGGCGGCGCGAGCAGGATGTCCCACGCGCGTTCGCGCGCTTTGCCGAGCGGGATATAGGCGATCTCCGCCGCCATGCCGGCGGCGGTAAAATGCTCGCGCGCCGCGGCGTCCGGCTGGGCGGAATCCGGATGGGCGAGATTGCGGGTCAGGCGCGGCAGGTCGGCGGCGTCGCTCAATAGCTCCGGCGGCGTGCCGGGAAGCGCCAGGAGCGTCGGCGCCTCGCTCACCCGGTGGCGCTCCTGAATATGCTCATAAGCCGCGAGGCGGGCGGCGGTGACCGGCGGCGGCGGCTTGCCTCCGGGCGCGGCGCGCGCATCGACCGCGGGATCGAACAAGGGATTGGGCGTGCCGTCGAATATCAGCCTCCACAGATCCTCGGCCATGCGCTCGGGCGAAAAATACTCGGCGTAGCGCGCCCGGCCCGCCGCCGCGATGCGCGCCGCCTCGTCCGCGTGGGCGAGATAATGTTCGGCCTTCTCGATGAGCTCCTCGGCCGAGCCATAGGCGGCGAAATGCTCTCCTTCCGTGAACAGATGGTCGAGGCCGGATTGCGCGCTGAGCCGGTCGGTGAGCGCCATGCCGCCGGCCGCCATGATTTCGAACAGGCGCATGTTGAGATCGCCGTTGAGGCTGCAATTGAAGCTGACGCGCGCGGCGGCGTAATGGCGCGCCGCCTCCGCCGCCGGCGCCTGGAGGTGCCGCAGCGGAAGCCCGTGCGCCTGGAGCGCGTCGAGCAGGCGGCCGCGGCGCGGGTGATATTGCCCGGTCTGGCCGATGAAGAGTATCTCTTCCGCCGTCTCCTCCGCGACCGGCGGGGCGGTGTGGCCGGCGACGTTTAGCGCCGGCAGCCAATGGACATTCTTCAGCCCCGCATTGCGGAAGAAATGGGCGTGGCGCAGATTGTAGAGCGCGATGTGGAAATCAAAATTCTCTTCGCCGAGATAGGCCAGCGCATTGCGCAAAGGCCGGGTGAGATGGTGGGTGTCGGCGAGGAGCGCGACCTTGGGGCAGTCGAACGCGGCGAGATTGACCGGCTCATTATGCGCCGTGGCGTCGACGGAAACGAAGATCACGTCCGGCGCGTTTGCCTGGCTGTGATCCTCGAGCAGCGCCGCCAGATCGTAGCGCCCCTTCGGCGATGTGACGGAGAGCGGGCGGTCGCCCTCAGACCTGTCCACCATGAACGGGCCGACGGAGATCATATGCTCCGAGAGGCGCGGCGGCGGAATATAGGCGGGCTCGGTGTGGTGACAATAGAGGATATGAGGGTTGCGTTCGGCCATGGCCGCTATGCGCTCCCCTGCGCGCTTTGTCTGACCGGCGCGCTGCCCGCGCACCAGGCGCGCCACATGTCCCTGTAAGCCGTCTCGACGGCGCGTGCCAGGCTGGGGCCGTCGCGCAGATCCGAGGCCGCCATGCGCCCGCGCAGGCCGGCGCGGAGCTCCGCCAGCGCCGCGCGGTCCTCGGCGAGGCCCTTGGCCGCGGCGACGAACCCCGCCTCGTCGCCGGCGATGAGGTGTTCCAGGCCGAGGGCGTGGAGCAGGGTCGAGCAGAGCCGCCCGGCATGGGAGCGGCCCGCCAGGGTCACCACCGGCACGCCCATCCACATCGCCTCGCAGCTCGTCGTCACACCGTTATAGGGCAAGGTGTCGAGCGCGATATCGACGCGGCCATAGGCGCCGAGATGATCGCCCTTCTCCTTGATGCGGCCCGCCATGTCGAGACGCTCAGCCTTGATGCCGTGGCTTTCGAACAGCGCCCGGTAGCGCGCCCGCGTGGTGTCGTCGCTGAGCGATTTGGCCTTGAGGTAGAAGCGGCTCTCGGGCACCGCGTTCAGCACCCGGCACCACAGCGCGATCACCTCCGGCGTGACCTTGGCCAGCGTGTTGAACGAGCCGAAAGTTATGGCGCCGCTCTCGCCGGAAGGCGGCGGCCCGGGCTGCGGCGCGGATTCCGGCGCGGTGTAGCACAGGAAGCTCCGGTCCATGCGGTAAAGCGCCTCGGCGTGGAACGCCTCCTGGCCCGGCGGATCGGTGTTCCAGTCGCTCAGGCGGTAATCCATCGCTTCGAGCCCGGTGGTGCAGCAATAGCCGAGATAGCTCACCTGCACCGGCGCCGGGCGGCGCGCGAAGGTCAGCATGCGGTTGAGCCCGGTATGGCCGGCGAGATCGACGAAGATGTCGATCTTGTCCGCCTTGACCATCGCCGCCACCTGCTTGTCGCTCTTGCCGAAGCTCTCGCGCCACTCGCCGGCAAGCTCCTTGAGGCGCTCGGTCATCTCGTCCTTCTGCGGCGCGTTGGCGTAGCAGACGGTGTGGAATTTCTCTCTGTCATGTGCGGCGAGCAGGGCCTCGAAGAAATAGGCCACCGAATGGACGCGGAAATCCGGCGAGATATAGCCGATGCGGAGCGGCCGCTCGGGCTCGCGGCTGTTGGCATGATCTTCCTCGGCCGGGCGGAGATCGTCGGCCCGCGCCGCCGCCCACAGGCGGTGCGCCTCGCAAATATCCGCCGGCGACCAAACGGGATCGAAATTGAAGCAGCGCAGGCGCGCGCTCTGCGCTTCGGAGAAGTCCGGCGCGAGCTCGACCTGGTGCGTCAGGCTCGCCAGCGCCTCGCCGAGCTTGCCCTGATCCTGCAGCGCCAGCGCCATATTGTTGTAGGCAAGGCGGTGTTTGGGCGCGAGCTCGATGGTGCGCCGGTAGCTCACCAGCGATTCTTCGAGGCGGCCCTGATCCTGCAGGAGATTGCCGAGATTGTTGTGCGCCTCGGCATAGTTGGGCGAAATCTCGATCACCTTGCGGTACATCTCCTCCGCCTCTTCCTTGCGCCCCATTTCCTGGATGAGCGCGGCGAGATTGCCGAGCGCCTGGGTATAGTTGGGCTTGATCTCGATGGCGCGGCGATAGCTCGCCTCCGCCTCCTCCTTGCGCCCGGTCGATTGCAGCACGACGCCGAGATTGCTCAGCGCCTGGGGATAGTCCGGCGAGCGTTCGAGGGCGCCGCGATAGGCTTTCTCGGCGTCTTCCTGGCGGTCGAGGGCCTGCAGCGCGACGCCGAGATTATTGTAGGCCAGCGCGCTGCCGCCATCGAGGGCGCGGGCGCGGTTGGCCGCCTGAATCACCTTGCGGTAATGGCCGAGCTTGATCAGCGCGGCGCACAGGCGATGCAGCAGGCCGGCCTCATCCGGGGTAATCTCAAGCGCCGCCTCGAGCGCCGCGACCTCCTCCTTGGGCCGTGCGGCGCGGCGGCAGGCTTCGGCCAGGCTGTTCAGGAACTGGGCGCTTTTCGGCGCGCCTTCGACGGCGCGGCGCAGGAAGACGAGCGCCTCCTTGGCGCGCTCCGATTCGCTCAGGATCGTGCCGAGCAGATGGTTGGCATTGGCATTGTCAGGCTGGGCGGCGAGCACGCGGCGATAATCCGTCTCCGCATCCTCCAGCCGGCCGGCGCGGTAGGCGGTCATCGCGCTTTTCAGCGCCGCGGCGAGGGCCGGGCGGTTGGGGACGGTGAGATTCGCCATGGCGGGAATGTAAACCATGCGGCGCGCCCGGACGCCAGCACCATTGTCGCCGCGCCACACATGTCACACAGGTGCTCCGCCCTGTGCTATGAAACGCGCGATATCCGAAACCGAGCGAGGGAGCGGCGAGAGCTATGGCCAAGGCGGCGAAAACGCGGACGGAAAGCGATTCGATCGGCAAGATCAAGGTGCCGGCGGATATGTATTGGGGCGCGCAGACCCAGCGCAGCCTGCACAATTTCAAGATCGGCGGCGAGCGCCTGCCGGCGCCGCTGGTGCGCGGGCTCGGCATCGTCAAGCTCGCCGCGGCGCGGGTCAATGCGCGCCAGGGTGCGCTGCCGAGGGGCATCAACAAGGCGCTGCAGCAGGCCGCGCGCGAGGTGGTGGAGGGTGCCCTTGATGATCATTTCCCGCTCGTCGTGTGGCAGACCGGCTCGGGCACGCAATCGAACATGAACGCCAATGAGGTGATCGCCAACCGCGCTGCCGAGATCCTAAAGAAGCCCATGGGCCAAAAGACCCCCGTCCATCCCAACGACCACGTCAATCGCGGCCAGTCCTCCAACGATACCTTCCCCACCGCCATGCATATCGCCGCCGTCGAGCAGGTGTGCCACGAATTGCAGCCGGCGCTGGCCGAACTCAGAGCCTCTCTCGATGAAAAGGCAAAGGCCTTTAGGTCCGTCGTCAAGATCGGCCGCACCCACTTGCAAGACGCGACGCCGCTCACCCTGGGCCAGGAATTTTCCGGCTATGCGACGCAGGTGAAATATGGCGAGCAGCGCGTCAAGGCGGCGCTGCCGCGCCTCACCCAGCTCGCCCAGGGCGGCACCGCGGTCGGCACCGGGCTCAATTCCAAGCGCGGCTTCGACAAGGCCTTCGCCGCCGAGGTGGCGAAGCTCACCAGGCTCCCGTTCAAAACGGCGGAGAACAAGTTCGAGGCGCTCGCCGCCCACGATGCCGTGGTCGAGATGTCCGGCGCGCTGAATACCATCGCCGCCAGCCTGATGAAGATCGCCAACGATATCCGCTTGCTCGGCTCCGGCCCGCGCTGCGGCATCGGCGAGATCAACCTGCCGGCCAACGAGCCCGGCTCGTCGATCATGCCCGGCAAGGTCAACCCGACCCAGTCCGAAGCCCTCACCATGGTCTGCGCCCAAGTGATGGGCAATCACACGGCGATCACCATCTCCGGCTCGCAGGGCCATTTCGAGCTCAACGTGTTCAAGCCGGTGATGATCTACAATCTCCTGCAGTCGATCCGCTTGCTCGCCGACGGCGCGCGCAGCTTCGAGGCCAATTGCGTCCGCGGCATCGAGCCCAACCACGCCCGCATCGAACAGCTCCTCCACGAATCCCTCATGCTGGTCACGGCGCTCAACCCCCATATCGGCTACGACAACGCCGCCAAGGCCGCCAAAAAGGCCCACACCGACGGCACCACATTGAAGGAGGCCGCCCTCGCCCTCGGCCTCCTGACCGAGGCCGAGTTCGACAAATGGGTCGACCCCTTAAAAATGGTCGGGCCGAGTAAGTAAGAGGGAGGGGCTCGGACTATGCGAGTAGCCGTTCCGGAATGCCCTTCGCATTCCGGCAAGCGCGACCGCGCGCCCGAGCAGGCGCGAGGTAGCCAAGGGGGCGGAGGCCCCCGCCCGGCGTTTGAGGGCCAACCAAAAAGAGCGAACATAAAACGGATCATTCTTATGACCCGTCGGTACTAGAGATGGACCGGGCGATCGGCAAATACTCCGTCGCCATCGACGGCCACCGGACGTCGGTGTCGCTTGAGCCGGAATTTTGGGGTGCGCTCAAGGAGATCGCGGCGACGCGGCGCATGACGCTGAGCGCGCTGGTGACGGAAGTGGACCGGACGCGTCGGGGGAATTTGTCGAGTGCGCTTAGGGTGTTTGTGCTGAACGAATTAAATACGGAACAAAACCCTCTTCCCTAAGGCAAATCCCGAGCGGGCGGTAACACCTGCGACGACGCATTTTCCTCAATAAGAATGCGAGAGGGCTGGGGAGAGGGCGAAGCTTTGAGCCGCGCGGCGCTCAGAGACAATGTCCGCTTTCCCCCGCACAAAGGACCAAAATTGATGCCCGGTGTTTGGTCTGCTCCTGACCCTGAGCGGAAGTGTGGCGCGTTTGATGCGACTTACGCTTTAGGGCTCCTCAGCCGACATCATTGCCGATTCCCGATACGTCGCTTGAGTGCCAAAGCAGGTCGCCCAATCGGTAACGATTTTCAAGTTAGAGGCGCAGCTTGAACTGCTGGAGCGACTGTGGTCCTTGACGCGTCGGCACAGTCTTCTGGCGAATGGCAACCGGTTCGAAATCAAGCTTCGTCAGCACTCGCTGCGAGGCTGTATTGTCAACGAAGGTCTCGCTCACAACCGTCCGCACGTCCTGCCGCCGCGCAACATCAATAAGAGCACGAACCGCCTCGGTCACATAGCCCTTGTTCCTGTGTGCCGCGCCGATCCAATAGCCGACACCCGCAATGTCACCTTCTTGTCGAAAGCCCGCACAGCCGATGCAATCATCGCTGCCACGCAACATAACAGCATAAACATGCTCACCCGGCTCTTGACGCAACGCAATCCAATCGCGGGCGCGCGCCTCCGTCATCGGCCAAGGCAACCGCTCA
>CAZUVO010000145.1:5085-9644 GCA_964623955.1 uncultured Rhizobiaceae bacterium | reverse complement strand
CATGCCGGCTTCGCGCATCGTCGTCTCGCAGCAGATATTGGTGCAGATGCCGCTGACGATGATGGTGTCGATGCCGTTCGCGCGCAGCACATTGTCGAGATCGGTGCCGCTGAAGGCGCCATAGCGCGGCTTTTCGAGGACGATATCCTCGGCCTTCACGTCGAGCCCGGGATGCAGCTTGGCGGTCTCGGAGCCGTCCATGATATAGCCCTCGCGCACCGCGTCGATCAGCTCGCCCATGGTGCCGAGATTGCTGCCGTCGGGACGCGTCACGTGGCGGGTGTGGATGACCGTGATGCCGGCCTCGCGGCATGCCTCGGCGAGGCGGTTCACCACCGGTAATAGTGCCGGGCCGTCGGGCGCCGATAGGGGCGTGCCTTCAACGAAAGCCACCTGCATATCCACATTCACCAGCGCCATCCGCGCCGGATCGACCGCATATTCCGTCATTGCTTCCTCCCTCTTAGCCCATAGCGAATTTGCCAATATTACCCTGAGAAAGTGTATAATGCATACGGGGACTTAGAAAACATCGTTTACTTAAGGGGTGCGGAAATGGCCCAAACCATGTTTGAGCGCTATGGCGGTTTTGCACAAGTCAGCAAGGTCGTCAGCGAATTCTACGACCGCGCCCTGGAATCTCCTGTCATTGGCCATTTTTTCGCCAATACCGACATGCGCCGGCAAATCGACCATCAGACCAAGTTCATCTCCGCGCTCCTCGGCGGGCCGGCGAGTTATAGCGACGAGCAGCTCAAATCGGCGCACGCCAATCTCGCGATCGACGACGAGGCGTTCGAAGAAATGGCGTCGCTCCTGGAAGAGACGCTCGAGGACTCCGGCTTCGAAGCCGCCGACGTCGCTTTTGTAAGGCGGGAGATCACCCGGCGCCGGCACATCATCGTTTCCCGCTGACATGGACAATCACGATTCCCTGACCCAAATCGTCCAGTCTCTCTCGATCGGCGTCGCGATCGTCGATCCGGACGATTGGTCGATCGCCTTCGAGAACGCAAAATTCTTCCAATGGTTCCCGCCCCAGGCGGAGAAGGAAGAAGACGGATTACAGGTGCGCTTCAAGGACGCTGACCTCGAGCGCGCCGCCCAGCGTCTCGACAAGGGCCGGCCCTACCGTTTCGAAATCGACAGCGATGCGGCCACGCCGGCCATGCCGCTGGTGGTTGAAATGCGCATGATCAAGGATGTGGACCCGCCGCGCATCGCCGTCGAATGCCGCGATATTTCGAAGCAGAAGCAGAGCGAATATATGCTCGAATCCTATTCCACCATGGCGGAAAAAAACGCCCGCGAATTGCAGAAGGAAAAGGAGCGGGTGGAGAAGCTGCTGCTCAACATAATGCCGAAATCGGTTTACGAGGAAATGAAGGATTTCGGCAGCACCACGCCGCAGCGCTTCGAATCCGCCTCGGTGATGATGCTCGATTTCGTCGACTTCACCGAGATGGCGGTGGCGCGCGACCCGACCGCTTTGGTCGCCGAGCTCAACGATATCTTCTCGGCCTTCGACCGTATCGTCGAGCTGTTCGGCTGCGAGCGCATCAAGACCATCGGCGACGCCTATATGGCGGTCTCCGGTATGCCCGAGACGGCGGAGGACCATGCCCAGAACATCGCCAAGGTGGCGCTCCGCGTGCGCCGATATCTCGAGAAGCGCAACGCCGCCAATCCGCAGGACTGGCGATGCCGCATCGGCATCAACACCGGGCCGATCATCGGCTCGATCGTCGGCGTGCAGAAATATGTCTATGACATTTTCGGCCCCGGGGTGAATCTGGCGGCGCGCATGGAACAGATGGCCGAGCCGATGCAGATCATGCTGTGCCAGAGCACCTATCAGCTGTTGAAGAACGATTTCCTGCTCACCGATTGCGGCGAGGTCGAGATCAAGGGCTTCGACAGCCAGACGGTGTACAGCCTGGACGGAGAATTACACGGCCGCGCCTAAATATAAGTTTATGCCGGGTCGTAATAATGAATCTCGAACATCACGCAGCCGCCTTCCGATTTGAACGGGCCGTGATCCGTGTGCGGCGGCCGGCAGGCATAGGTCGGCGGTTTGAAATTCTCGCCGCCCTTGCCGGCGGCGTCGCTGCCGACGGTCAGATCGCCCGACAGCAGATAGACCTCTTCCCAATAATCGTGGCGAAACGGCTCGGTGGTGTAGACGCCGGGCTGGATGCGTAAGAGCCGCGAGCGCCCGCCGGTCTTGTTGTCCTCGTCCAGCGCGCCGGCGAGGATTTTCTGCTCGATGCCGGGCGGATAGCCGGGCGGCGTTTCCCAGCCGGATTCCATATCGAGGGCGTGGAATTCGAGGTGCTGCTTGTCGATCGCCATAAGTCTCGATCTCCCTATTTTTCTTTTGCGTCGCCGAGCGAGTCCGCCAGGCTGTAACTGTCGAACATGCGGCCGAACAGCTCGCCCGACCCCTGCCAATCATAGGTGCGGTAAGAGTGGCTCTTGGTGACGAAGCTGGCGCCGGCATAGAACATTTCATATTGCACATGGCGCGAGGCGAACTCGCTGCCGACCGCATCCCAGGCGAGCTTGAAAAACTTCACCCGCTCTTCCGGCGTGAAGACCGGCGAGCCCTGGGTGCGGTTGATATAGTCCGCCACCTCCGGATTGGCGAAATCCGCCACCGAGGACGGCAGCATGATCATGCCGCCGCCGGCGAGCTCCCTGAGCGCGGAGATAAACCGGGGGTAAAGCTGCTGGGTCTGCACCTGGGCGGCGTAGAGGGTGTGCTTATCGACGACGAAATAGGGACCCCACTGGCTGCCCTTTATCTCCATGGCATTGAGCATGGAATCGACCAGCGCCGCATCCGCCGCCAATTGGCCGAGCATCTCGCGCACGGATGGGATGGAGATCACGCCATTGGCCTCGGCGATCTTGTGCGCCAGGCCGGTGAGAAAACGCATCTTCACATTGAGGCGGATCTGGCATTGATAATTCTGATGGACATGGGAGGGCGTGGCGTGGAATTGCCGGGCGCACATATCGACATCGCCGGCAATAAAGACACGCTCCCACGGCACTTTGACATCGTCGAAATAGAGCACCGCGTCATTTTCGTCGAAGCGGCAGGCGAGCGGATTATCGAACTCCGACGTCGCCGCTTCCTCGTAGGATTTGCGCGACAGAATCTTGAGGCCCTTCTGGTTCATCGGGATGGCGAAACTCAGCGCGTAGGGCCCTTCATCCTCCTTGAGGGGCTGGATCGTCGTCACCCAGACCTCGTTCGACATGATGCAGCTCGTGCCCAGCATCTTGGCGCCGCGCACGGTGATGCCCTCGGCATCCTCATCGACCAGCCGGGCGGTGAGGAACGGGTCGTCCTGTTCGCCGGCGCTCTTCGAGCGGTCGGCCTGGGGATTGATGATGACGTAACTCAGGTAAAGGTCGTTGTCGCGCGCGTAGCGGTAATAATCCTTGAGCGCGCCGGCGCGCGCCGGATCCCACTGCTCGAACAGCTCGATGCCCATAATCTGCCCGGCAACGCCCGAGGCGACATGATCCGGCGAGCGGCCGAGAAAGCCGAAATGACATTCCGACCAAGCCTCCAACGCGGCGCGGCGCGCACGCAGTTCGTCATAGCTCTCGCAAAGTTGCCAACAGCGATTGACCCGCTCACCGCTATCGGGGGAGGCGAACGTCAGCGCCTCGCTATTCTCCGGCGCCGCCTGAAAATCGTACAAGTGGCCCGAAGTCGCCACCGCGTTGCGGTAGGCGGGATGGGTCGTGACATCTTCGACGCGTTCGCCTTTGAGAATCACCTCGCGCCCGTCGCGCAAGGCTTCGAGATGCATTGCGCCGGTTTTACTCATCGCTCCGCGCCATAATCAGATTTCCGTACCCGTCGGTCTCGCCCACCAGCCCGGGATCGATAAAGATCGTGCCGTCCGGCTGCTCCAGGATGGCCGGCCCGGGCACGATAGCACCGGCGGGGAGTTGAAGGCGATCATAGATCGCCGTCTCGCGCCATTCGCCCTCGGCCCAGACCGGGCGGGTGCCGCGCCGCGCCTGTTCCATGTCGGCATCGGCGGGCGGCGCGATCATGGCAAGGTCGAACGCCTCGCGCTTCGCCACCGCCGTCAGACGCAAATTCAACAAGCGAATGGGAATGGCTTCGAGCAGGCGGCCATAGACCTCGCGGTAGCGCGCTTCGAACGCCGCACGCAGCGCCGCCGCGTCGCTTTCGGCGCCCGGCGCCAGGGGCACCGAAACCGTATGGCTCTGGCCCTGATAGGACATGTCGGCGGCCAGGTAATGTTCGGCCTCCGGGCCGACCAGCTCGCCGCAGCGTTCGGCGAGCGAGGCTCTCAGCGCGACCATCTCCGCCGGGTCGATCTCCTCCAGGGCGCAATTAACCGTTGCCACCGCATCGTCGCGCAAATCCGCCATGGCACAGCCGAGCGCGCTGACCACGCCGGGATAGCGCGGCACCAGGGCCTTGGCGAGACCGACCTCGCGCAAATTCATCGCCATGCCGTTCGGCGGCGGCGCCCACCGCATTGAGGTCGAGCGGCGTGCCGACA
>CAZUVO010000145.1:0-5075 GCA_964623955.1 uncultured Rhizobiaceae bacterium | reverse complement strand
CGCCGCCGAACGGCATGGCGATGAATTTGCGCGGATCATGGCCGCGCTCGATGGAAACCAGGCGGATGGCGCCGGCCATCAGCCCGTTGGCGACACGGATGATGGCGGCGGCGGCGCCCACCGCATTGAGGCCGAGCGGCGTGCCGACATGCTCAAAGATCGCCGCTTCCGCCGCCGCCACATCGAGCCGCGCGAGCTTGCCGCCGATCGGCCGCTCCGCATTGATGCGGCCGAGCACCACATTGGCGTCCGTCACCGTGGGGCGCGTGTTGCCGAGGCCGTAACAGGCCGGGCCCGGATCGGAGCCGGCGGATTCCGGACCGATGCGCAGGAGCCCGCCGCCATCGACCCAGGCGATCGAGCCGCCGCCGGCGCCGATGGTGGTGATCTCGACCATCGGCGTGCGGATGACGAGGCCGAAATCGATGGAGGTCTGCGCGCTCGATGCCGGCGCGCCGCCGGCGATCAGCGAGACGTCGAAGCTGGTGCCGCCCATATCGCAGGTGATGACATTGTCGAACCCGGCGGCGCGGGCGATATGGCCGCCGGCGACGACGCCCGCCGCCGGCCCGGACAGCGCCGTGCGCACCGGCAACCG
This sequence comes from uncultured Rhizobiaceae bacterium, assembly GCA_964623955.1. Taxonomy (GTDB): domain Bacteria; phylum Pseudomonadota; class Alphaproteobacteria; order UBA828; family UBA828; genus PTKB01. The sequence goes on along the minus strand of CAZUVO010000145.1, from coordinate 4,477 downwards.
GCGCGCCGTCGCCACGCCCATCACGCCGCCATTGGACTGATGAATCAGCACATCGCCTTTGAAGCCGTCCTCGGCCAGGGCGGTTTCGAGGCGCGCGAGATAATGGCCGAGGACGGGTTGGAGGTAGGCGTTGAGCGCCGCCGTCGAGGCGCGCTCGAACTCGCGGATCTCCGGCAGGATATCGCTCGACGCCATGACGAAATCGTTGGGCCACACCTCGCGCGCCGCCGCCAGCGCCGCCTGCTCGTTGGCAGCATTGGCGTAGGAATTGACGAAAAAAATCACCAGCGCTTCGGCGCCTTGCCCCGCCAGTTGTTCCGCAGCGCGTCGTACCTCCGCCGCATCCACCGCCTGGCGCACCGTGCCGTCGGCCAATGTGCGCTCCGCCACCTCGATGCTGAAATCGCGCGCCACCACGGGGCTGTAATTGCCGCGCAGACCCCAGGTCTCCGGCCGGTCACGACGGCGCATCTCCAGCACGTCGCGGAACCCGCCGGTGACGATCATGCCGGTCCGCCCGCCCTCGCGTTGCAAGAGCGCATTGGTGCCGACCGTCGTGCCGTGGAGCACCGTATCGATGCCACCCGCCTCGCCGGCGCCTTGCCGCACCCCTTCCGCGAATCCTTCGGCCTGATTGTCCGGCGTGGTCGGCACCTTGGCGATTGTCGCCCGCCCGCTTGCCCGGTCGATGGCAAAGACATCGGTAAAGGTACCGCCGACATCGACGCCGACAATGGCGTCGCCGCTCATTTGCGCCCCGCCTCGGTGGCCGCCATATCGGGGCGCCCGCTCTCATCGAGCACCACGCCATAATCGCGCACCGCCGCCTCGCGGCTGACATAGCCGAGCCGCACATCCTCCGCCACCGCCTCCGGGTCGCGCGCGAAGGCTTCGCCATAGCCGCCACCGCCAGGGCTCTCCAGGCGCAGGCGTTGGCCACGGGCGATTTCCAGTCCGGTCATCTTGGAGACGAGCGGCGGTGAGCCCTTGCCCGCCGCGCTGTCGAATTCGAAAATGTTGCAGGCGCCAGGTCCGCCGCCGGCGATGCCTTGAGGCGGATAGCGTCCTCGCTCGCCGAACAGGAACACATCGGCGGATTGTTCCAGCAGTTCGATTTCATACAACCCGCCGAGACCGCCCCGGTGACGGCCCGGCCCGCCCGAGTCCGGGCGCAGCGCCCATTGGCTGAACATCACCGGATAGGCGGCCTCGAGAATTTCGACCGGCGGGATGGTCGCGGTCGAGATCGGCGCGTTGCCATGGCTGAGACCGTCACCCTCCGCGTGGCCGCCATGGCCGCCGCCGAAGAAGGAAAACATCACCCACCGCCTGCCGTCGCCCCGGTGCCCGGCGAGAGACAATGCGTTGATCGTGCCGTAAGCGCAGGCGTTGGAACGTTCCGGCGCCGCCTCGGCCATGGCGCCGAACACCACATCGATCAGGCGCAGGATGGTTTCGGTATAGCCGCCGACCGGGCGCGGCCGGGTGGCATGCAGGATCGAGCCCTCGGGGATAACGAAGTCGATCGGCTCGAGCACGCCGGCATTGGCCGGCACGTCGTGGAAGATATGCTTGAGCGCGACATAGCAGGCGGCGATGGTGGTGGCGCGCGAAATATTGACCGGCCCGGCGCAGGCGGCGGCGGAGCGCGAGAAATCCAATACCAGACGCTCGCCAGAAATTTTCATATCGAGCGCGATGGCGAGCGGCTCGTCGTTGATGCCATCATTGTCGAGCCAATCGTCGCAGGCATAGTTGCCGTCGGGCAGCTCAGCGATATTCGCGCGCATCAGCCGCGCCGCGCGCGCGCAAAGCTCGTCGAACGCCTCGGCCACCACCCCATCGCCATATTCATCGAGCAATTCATCGAAACGCCCGACGCCGAGATCAAGGGCGTTGATCTGGCCGTTGAGATCGCCATAGAGACTCAGCGGCTGGCGCGAATTGGCGCTGAGAATTTCGATAATATCCGCGTTCAGCACGCCGTCATCGATCAGCTTGACCGGTGGGATCAGCATGCCTTCCTGGAAACTCTCCGTCGCCGCCGGATTGTAATTGCCGGGCACATTGCCGCCGACATCGTGCCAATGTCCGACCGAGGCCATATAGCAATAGAGCTCGCCCTGGCGGAACACCGGGCGCACCAGCTTGAAATCGGAAAGATGGGTGCCGCCCTCGTAGGGGTCGTTGAAAATATAGACGTCGCCGTCCTTGAGACCGCCCGCCTCGGCCACCTTGTCGATCACCATTTTCACGGCAAACGACATGGCGCCGACAAATATCGGCAGGCCGGACTTGCCCTGCGCCAGGGTCGCGCCGGTCTCGCGGTCGTAAATGCCATGCGAGGCGTCATGCGCCTCGGCGATGATCGGGTTGAAGGCGCTCCTGAAGAGCGTCGCGTCCATCTCGTCGACCACCTGCTCGAGGCGGCCCTGCAGCACGGCGAGAGTGACCGGATCGAGGCTCACAGGCTGCACTTATGGAGCGCGCCGGCCTTCATGATAACGGAGAGATGCGCACCCTGATGTTGGAAGAGATCGAGATCGGCGAGCGGGTCGCCATCGACCAGCAGCAGATCGGCGATTGCGCCGGCGGCGACGGTGCCGAGCTCGCCTTCTTTTTGGAGGAGCGCTGCGTTGGTGCGCGTCGCCGCGCGCAAGGCCTCGGCGGACGAGGTGACCTCTGCGCGGAGCACCAGCTCCATCGCCTGATGCTCGTGCAAGGGGCCGATCAGATCGCTGCCGAGGCCGAGCTGAACCCCCGCCGCCCGGCAATGCTCGACGGCGCGCTGCGCATCCTCGAACAGCGTGCCGAGCTTGTCGGCGAAGATGCTCGGCAGGCCGAGCGCCGAGCCGCGCTCCTTCAACATGCGGATGGTCGAAAGCGTCGGCACGACAAAGGCGCCGCTGGCGGCGACATAGTCCGCCGTTGCGCCGTCGATCAGGGTGCCATGCTCGATCGAGCGCACGCCGTAATCGACGCAGCGCCGGGCCGCGCTCGAGGTATGGGCATGGGCCATCACATAAGTCCGCCGGGTCGCCGCCTCTTCCACCGCGGCGCGGATTTCGTCCGCGGAATATTGATCCATCCACACCGGATCGGACGGCGACAAGACGCCGCCCGAGACCATCAGCTTGATCTGCTTGGCGCCCTTCCTGAGCTCCTCGCGCACGGCTTTTCGCACTTCGTCCACCCCGTCGGCGACGGCGCAGATCGGGTCGTGATAGGCGGCGCAGGCGCAGGGCTCGAAATGGGTCTCGGCACGCATATCGCCATGACCGCCGGTCTGGCTCAGCGCCTTGCCGGCATGGAAGATGCGCGGGCCCTTGATGAGCCCCTCCTCGACCGCGCGCACCAAACCGATATCTGCGCCGCCGGCATCGCGCACGGAGGTGTAGCCGCGATCCAGCGCCGCCTTTAGATTCACAGCCCCGTGCTGATGCAGCAGCGAGGGCGGCATGATGTCGAGATTTGCCGGATTGAGATCGGCGAGGAGCGCATGGTAATGCGCATCGATCAACCCCGGCATCAATGTGCGGCCCCCTGCTGCGATCAGACGCGCGCCCGACGCTTCGATCGGCCGGTCGGAGATTTCCTTGATGCGGCCCGTCTCGACCAGCACGGACAGATTCTCGCCCGGCAGCATCTTCGCGCCATCGAAGATGCGGCACCCGCTAAAGACAATCGCGCTCATGCGCCTTCCCCTTCCACATCCACGCCGTAATCGCGCTTCGCCCCCTCGGGCGTGACGAAACCGTTCCGCACATCGGCGACGACCTTGTCGCGCGGCCGTTCCGCCACCGGGCCGAAGCCGCCGCCGCCCGGCTGGCGCAGCGTCACCCGATCGCCCGGCGCCAGCTCATGGCGGTCCTTGGGATGAACCGTTTTGCCGTTGATCAGATGTTCGCGCAAGGGGCCATTATTGCCGCCGAGGAGGCCAAGCGGCGGAAATTCGCAGCGGTTGGCCATGGAAAACACCGTCATCGCATGGCCGGAATCGTTGCGGATGACGATCTCCTGACCGAGCCCGCCGCGCGCCGCGCCGGCGCCGCCGGAATCGGGCAGCAGCGCGCGCCTCTCCACCAGGGTGCTGGTCACGCTCTCCCACACCTCCGCCGGCACCACCGCCATGTTGGACGGGCCCGGCACGGTCGGCGGGCCGTCATGGCCATCGAGCGCGCCGAAGCCGCCGGCGGCGAAATAGATCGTCGAGACGCCGCGCCCGTTCCTGTGAGTGCCGACGAAGTTCATCAGATCGATCATGCCGGTATCGGCCTGCACGTCCTCAGGCGCCGCTTCGGCCAGCGCGCCGAAAATAAGCGGCGACACAAAATGCCCGATAACATGCCGCCCGCCGGTCGGCGAGGGCGGCTGGGCATTGAGGATACAGCCCTTGGGCGCGGTGACGCGGACCGGCTTGGTCGCGCCTTCATTGTTAGGGAGCGACGGCACGGTCAGGCATTTCATCGAATAGAGC
>CAZUVO010000144.1:0-9669 GCA_964623955.1 uncultured Rhizobiaceae bacterium | reverse complement strand
GGCCGGGCGGGCTGGTGCCGGGCGCGGAGATGAAATCGACCTTCGGCACCAGCACCCGGCGGCTATGCTCGGGGCGAAAGAGGATCACCCGGGGCACGAGAAAATAAAGATAGGCCGAGCCGTAGGAGCCGGCGAAACGCACATCGAGCTCGGGATAATCGCCGAGCCCGACGAGATTGACATTGGCCTCGCCGTCGATCTGACCGCCGCCGAGAAAGAAGGCGTCGATGCGCCCTTGCGCCGCGCAATCGAAAATCTCGCGCGCGCCGTCGGTAAAATCATTGTGGCGGAGACTCGAGAGCACACTTATCCGGGGCAGGCCGCCGGAGCGCGCCCGGGCCAACAGCGCCGCCGCGCCGGGGATCGGCGAAGAGGCGCCGACCGCGACATGGCCGAGCCCGTCCAGCATGCCAGCGATCACTTCGATGAGGAGTTCGGTCTTGCTGTAACCCTCCGGGTTCGGCGCGCTCATGCGCCATGCTCAGCGAGATAATCCTCGAAGCCCTTAGCGCTTGTCGCCATCTTGGCATAATCCGCGAGATGCGCCTGATCGGCGTCATATTGGCCGGCAAGGCCGAGCGGCCAGGCGCCGTTGGGTGCCTCGGCGATGGCGGTCACATAGAGCGCCGGCAGGGAGCCGCCGGCGAGGGTCTCGTCTGCCATAATATCGATGTCGCGGATCTCCTCGACGGTCACCAACGCGCCATTCGCGGCATGGGCCATGGTGACGAGCTCGCGCCGCCGGCCGATCCAGATATTGCCGTTGCGGTCGGCGAAGGGGGCATGAAAGAGGGCGAAGTCGGGCTTGAGCGCCGGCAGCATGACGATGCGGTCGCCCTGCTCGAAGGGGTTCTCGCTCTCCTTCCAATCCTCGCGCACGCGCATCAGGTCGCTGCCGATGAGGCCCCTGAGCGGCATGAAGGGGAGGCCCTTCTCGCTCGCCTGCAATCCGGCATGGATCGCCGGGCAGGTCGAATCGCGGATGGCGATCTTGCCGGTCTTCACCGCGTCGGTGAATTGCGGCGCCGCGCCGAGCTCGCCGAGGCTGACCGCCGCCGTCTCCATGATCCCGACGCAGCCGGCGCCGATCAGCAGATCCGCCTGAATACCGCTTTGCGGCACCGCGAGGAGATGAAGATCACGCGCGCCGCGCCGGATGAGCGCGCGGGTCGCCGCCATGGCGACAAAGGAATAGTCCGGCGGCACGGCGATCATGGCGCCGTCCTGGATACGCGCTGCTAGCGCGTCGATGCTCTCAACCGGAACCTTGCCGAAGGCCATGTGCGCTCCCGGTCTCTAAAAATCGTCCTCGTCGAACTGGGCGATTGCGGCCTTGCCCGTCATGATGCGCAAATAGGCCGAGGCCGTGTCGGGCAGCAGCTTGTACATATAGAAGCGCGCCGTCTTCAGCTTGTTGGCGTAGAAGCGCGCATCGCCATTGGCTTCCCTACCCTTGGCCACCGCCGTCTCCGCCATCAGCGCCCACATATAACCGACCGCGACGAGGCCGAACATTTTGAGATAATCCGTCGCCACCGCGGCGGCCTCTTCCGGATCGCCGAGGCCCTTCTGGGCGATTACCAGGGTCGCCTGTTGCAGCTTGCCGAGCGCCTTGGCGAGCGGCAGGACGACATCCTTGAGCTCTTCATTGTCCTGATGGGTCTCGACGAATTCCGTCGCCGGGTGGAAGAAGTGGCGCAGCAGCCGGCCCGTATGTAGGCCGAGCTTGCGGCCCACCAGATCGAGCGCCTGGATGCCGTTGGTGCCTTCATAGAGCTGCGAGATGCGCGAATCGCGCACCAATTGCTCCATGCCATGCTCGGCGATATAGCCATGGCCGCCATGCACCTGGACCGCGAGGTTGGCCGCTTCGAAGCCGCGGTCGGTGAGGAACGCCTTGATGATCGGCGTCATGAGCTGCACCAGCTCGTCGGAATCGCGCCGCGTCTCGGCCTCCGGATGGTGGGTCGAGAGATCGAGATGAAGCGCGGTCCAATAGGCCAAGGCCCGCGCACCTTCATTATAGGCGCGCGCGGTGAGCAGCATGTTGCGCACGTCCGGGTGGACGATGATCGGATCGGCTTTATCCGCGCTCTTCGCGCCCTTGGCCAGGCTCTTGCCCGAGCGGCGCTCCTTGGCATAGGCGGTGGCGGATTGGTAAGCGGTCTCGCCGAGCGCCAAGCCCTGCATGCCGACGCCGAGCCGCGCGCCGTTCATCATGGTGAACATGCACCGGAGACCCTTATGCGCCTCGCCGATGAGATAGCCCTCGGCCTCGTCGAAATTGATCACGCAGGTCGCCGAGCCGTGAATGCCCATCTTCTTTTCGATCGAGCCGCAGGAGACGCCGTTGCGCGGCCCCAATTCGGCGGCTTCGCCCGAGCCGTTGACGTTGAATTTGGGCACCAGGAAGAGCGAGATGCCGCGCACGCCCTCCGGCGCGTCGGGCAGCTTGGCGAGCACCAGATGGATGATGTTGTCGGAAAGATCATGCTCACCGGCGGAGATAAACATCTTGCTGCCGCTGATGGTGTATTTGCCCTCGCCGGCCGGCGCCGCCTTGGTGCGGATGAGGCCGAGATCGGTGCCGCAATGGCTTTCGGTCAGGCACATGGTGCCGCTCCACGAGCCGTCGGCGAGATGCGGCAGATAGGTGCCCTTGATATCCTCGCTGCCATGGCGCTCGATCAGCGCCGCCGCGCCGCGCGACAGGAGCGGATAGACGCCAAAGGCGAGATTGGTCGAACACACCATCTCCTCGATGACGAAATTCATCAGCGCCGGCAGGCCCTGGCCGCCATAATTCGGGTCGGCTGAGATCGACTGCCAGCCGGCGCCGACGAAATCGTCATAGGCTTGTTTGAAGCCGGGCGGCGTACGCACCACGCCGTTCTCATAGGTGCAGCCCTCTTCGTCGCCGATGCGGTTGAGCGGCAGCAGCTTGTCCTCGCAGAATTTTGCGCCCTCTTCGATGATGGCATCGATGGTGTCCGCAGTGGCTTCTTCAAAGCCGGGCAGCTTGCTCAACTGCTCGGCATCGAGCATTTCGTGGAGGACGAAGCGCATATCGCGTAACGGGGCTTTATAGGTCTGCATCTTTTTTCTCCTGCCGCCTAGTTGCGGAGCGGCTTGCCGGTTTCCAGCATATGTTCCATGCGGGCGATGGTGAGCGGGTCTTTCGCCAGGGTCGCCAGCGCTTTGCGTTCGAGGACGGAGAGATCGTCCTCCGAGAGCGCATCGGTGGTGTCGGTCTTACCGCCGGTGAGCACAATGCCGAGCTGATCGACTACGGTGAGATCGTGCGGCGTGGCCTTGCGCGTTTTGGCAAGGCCGCGCACCGCCATCATCAGCGCGACGCGGGCCGATTTGCCGGGCAGTTTGATCTCCTGCGGCTCCGGCGGCTGATAGCCCTCGGCCAGCTCAAGGGCACGCGCCTTGGCGTCGGCGAGGAGTCGGTCGCGGTTGAAGGTGATGCGGTCGCCCTCGCGCAAATAACCATGCCCGAAGGCCTGCGCCGCCGAGCGCGACACCTGCGCCAGGCCGATGGTCTGGAACAGTTTCGAGATCACCGGCATGGCGCCGCCGCCCAAGATGCCGCCGCGCTTGTTGGTCATGCCGCGCACCAGCATTTCCTTGCAGCCGCCCCAGCCGGGGATGAGCCCGACGCCGACCTCCACGAGGCCAATATAGGATTCGGCATGGGCCTGGACCGCATCGCAATGGAGGAGCGATTCGCAGCCGCCGCCCAAAGCCATGCCGGACGGCGCGCCGACCACCGGGAAGGGCGCGAATTTGAGCGCCTTGAACGCGTCCTGGCCGCCTTTGATCATGTCTTCCATCATCTGCCAGGCGGCGACATTGGCGGCAAAGAGCGCGAGGCCGAGATTGACGCCGACGGAATAGTTGCTGCCCTCATTGTGCAGCACCAGCGCCTTGTAATCCTTGCCGACGATCTCGACGGACTTGCCGATCATGGTGAGCACGTCCGGATCGATGGCGTTCATCTTGGTGTGGAATTCGAGACAGGCGACACCGTCGCCGATATCCCAGAGAGAGGCCGAGCCATTGCGCGTGATCGGTTTGCCCGCGCGCTTGATATCGGCCAGGAGGAGGACGCCGGGCGCACGCTCGACATTGATGTAATCGCCGCCGGTCGAGAGATATTGCAGCCGCCCGCCCTCGACCCGGTAGAAGCCGCCTTTCTCGGCGGCGCTGGCCAAGAGCGCCGGCACGTCGCGGCCCTCGGATGTGAGGCGCTCGGCGAACCACTCCGCGCCGATCTGATCGATCAGCTCGAACGGCCCTTTCTTCCAGGCATAGCCGAGGGTCATGGCATCGTCGACGGCAACCACATCGTCGGCGATCTCGGGGATGAGGTCCGCCGCATAGACCAGCGTCGAAGACATCACCTGCCAGGCGAAATCGCTCACCGCGTCGCCATGCTCAAACAGGCGGCGCGGCGATTTGCCGGCGGCGCGCACGCTCGCCGGGGTTGGGCGCAGCGCCGTCGAATAATCGCCGGTCGCCAGGGAGATCACTTCCTTGACCTTCTTGCCGCCTTCCTTGTTGAGGCGATAGAAGCCGCCCTTGCCTTTGCGGCCGATCAAGCCGTCGGCGATCATCTGTTTGATGCGCTCCGGCTCGCTGTAAATCGCGCGGTAGGAATCGTTCTCGGGCACCGCGTCATAGAGGCTCTTGCCGACGAGCGGCATCAGATCGATGCCGACCAGGTCCATCAGGCCGAAGATACCGGTCTTGGGAATGCCGAGGGCGCGGCCGATCGCGGCGTCCGCCTCTTCGACCGTAACCCCGCCCTTGAAGGCCTCGACCACGGCCGCCTGAATCCAGAAGGTGCCGATGCGGTTGGCGATGAAGCCCGGCGTGTCCTTGCAGTCGACCACGCCCTTGCCGAGATTGATGTCGGCATATTCGCTGACGGCGGCGACCGCGTCGTCCCGCGTCTGCTCGCCCCTGACGATTTCGAGGAGGCGCATATAGCGCGGCGGATTGAAGAAATGGGTGATCAGGAAATCGCGCTGGAAGCTCTCATCCATGCCGCGCATCAGCTCGCGGCAGGGGATCGTCGAGGTGTTGGAGGAGACGATGCTGCCGGGCTTCCGTACGCTGTCGATCAGGCGGTAGATGTCATGCTTGATCTCGAGCTTTTCGATCACCGCCTCGACGATCCAGTCCGCCTCGGCGATGAGCTTGATATCGTCCTCGATATTGCCGCAAGCGATGCACTTGGCGTTCTTCTTGTCCATGAAGGGGGCGGGGTCGGTCTTCAGCATGCGCTCGACCGCGCCGAGGGCGAGTTCGCTCCGCTTCTTCGCGCCGTCGGGCACGATGTCCAAGAGGATCACATCGGCGCCGGCATTGGCGACATGAGCGGCGATGCCGCCGCCCATCAGCCCCGCGCCGATAACGGCGACCTTGTTAATCGCCATCAGGCCGCCTCGAGCACGGTGGAGATCCCCTGGCCGCCGCCGATGCACTGGGTCGCCAGCGCATAGCGCTTGCCTTCGCGCTGCAGAAGCTGCGCCGCCTTGCCGGTGATGCGCGCGCCGGTGGCGCCGAGCGGATGGCCAAGCGCCATCGCGCCGCCGTCCAAATTCATCTTGTCGAGGTCAATCGCAAGCTCGCGCACGCAGGCGAGCGCCTGCACGGCAAAGGCCTCGTTGAGCTCGATCACATCGATGTCCGACATGGTGATACCGGCGCGCTCAAGCGCCTTGACGGTGGAAACCACCGGGCCGTAACCCATGATCTCCGGCTGGCAGCCGGCGACGGCGGCGCTCTTGATGCGCGCCAGCACGTCGAGATTGTTGGCCTTGGCATATTCCTCGGTGGTGACCAGTACCGCGGAGGCGCCATCGGTCAGCGGCGAGGAAGTGCCGGCGGTTACCGTGCCCTCGGCGTCGAACGCGGGCTCGAGCCCGGCGAGGCCTTCCGCATTGGTGCCCGGGCGGATGCAGCCATCCTGGTCGATGGTCTCGCCGTCGCACTCGACGGCGACGATCTCTCCGGTGAATTTGCCGTCCTCGCGCGCGGCGGCCGCCTTGGCGTGGCTCGATATGGCGAGCGCTTCCTGTTCCTCGCGCGGGATCTGATATTTCTCGGCGAGGTTCTCGGCGGTCTCTCCCATCGCCATATAGGCGCCGTCATTCTTCTCGAAGAGGTCGGCATTGGGCATCGGGTTGAAGCCGCCCATCGGGATGCGCGACATGGATTCGACGCCGGCGCAGATAAATGCCTCGCCGGCATTCATCTGGATCGCTCCGGCGGCGATATGGATCGACTGCATCGACGAGCCGCAAAAACGGTTGACCGTGACGCCGGCGACGGAGATCGGCAGATCGGCCAAGAGGCCGACGATGCGCGCCACGTTGAAGCCCTGCTCGCCCTCGGGAAAGGCACAGCCCATGATGAGATCCTCGATGCCGGCGGGATCGACGCCGCTACTCTCGATCAACCCGCGCACCACATCGGCGGCCAGATCGTCGGGCCGTTTCTTGACCAATTGGCCCTTATGGGCGAACTGGAAGGGGGATCGTTTATATCCTGCGATGACGACGGGTTTCATGGGTTAGACCTCGTTCGATTCGGTGTGAATTTTTGAATGTTCCGGTTTCAAGTCGCCGCGTTGCGTTTGGCAGCTTCTTCGGCGATCAATTCTTTTTTCGACAGTTTGCCGATCAGGGTCTTCGGCAATTCGTCGCGGAATTCGATTTCCTTGGGCATTTCGATGGGCGAGAGCTTGTCCTTGAGGAATTGGGTGAGTTCCTCGGCGTCAAGCGACTGGCCGGCGCGCAGCTTGACGAACGCCTTGACGGTCTGCTGGCGGTAATCGTCTTCGATGCCGGCCACGGTGACCTCTTCCACCGCCGGGTGACGGTAGATCGCTTCTTCAACATGGCGCGGATAAATATTGTAGCCGCCGGCGAGGATGATCTCCTTCAGCCGGTCGATCAGGAAGGTGTAGCCGTCGGCGTCGATGTAGCCGACATCGCCGGTATGAAAGCGCCCGTCTTGCAGCGCCGTCGCGGTTTCTTCCGCGCGGTTCCAATAGCCCTTCATGACCTGGGGCCCGGTGATGCAGATTTCACCGGTCTCGCCTTGCGGCAGAACTTTCGACGGGTTGTCGATATCGGTGATTTCGACGATGGTCGCCGGCGCCGGCAGGCCGAGGGAGCCGGGACGCGGTTCGCCGGTCGACGGATTGCACAGCGCCACCGGCGAGGTTTCACTCAATCCATAGCCTTCCAACAGGCTACAGCCGGACAAGGATTCGAATTTCTCCTGCACGTCGCGCGGCAGGGTGTCGCCGCCGGAGAGGCAATATTTCATCGAGGTGAGATCGAATTTTCCCGCCGCCACGCCGGGATGATTGTTGATGGCGATATAGATCGTCGGCACGGCGGGGAAGAAGGTCGGCCGCTTCTTGTGAATGACCTTGAGCGCGGTCTCGAGCTCGAAGCGCGGCAACAGGATCATCTTCGCCCCGGCATAGACGCTGAAATTCATCACCACCGTCATGGCGAAGACGTGAAAGATCGGCAGCACGCCCATCATCACTTCCTTGCCGAACTGGGTCTTGGGGAAGAGATAGGTCGCCTGCTGCACATTGGCGGTGAGATTGGCGTGGGTCAGCATGGCGCCTTTCGGCAGGCCGGTGGTGCCGCCGGTATATTGCAGCACCGCGATATCCGCTTCCGGGTCGATATCGACCGCCTCGGGCCGGCCATCGGTGGCGCAAAGTGCCTTGAAGGAAATATGCTGGCCGTCGGACGGCATCGGCGAGATGTCTTTGCCCTTGAGCATTTTGTAGAGCAGGCTTTTCGGGAAAGGCAATTGCTCCGCCAACGTGACGAGCACGATCTTTTTCAACTGCGTCGTGCCCAGCATCTTCGCCGCCTTGTCGTAGATCAGCGGCATGTCGAGGGTGATCAGAATGTCGCAGGCCGAATCCTCGATCTGGGCGCGGATTTCCGCCTCGGCATAGAGCGGGTTGAAATTGACCACCATGCCGCCGGCGCGAAGCACGGCGTAATAGGAAATCACCATGGCCGGGCAATTGGGCAGCATCAGGCCGACCCGGTCGCCCTTGCCGATCCCCTGTTGCTGCAATCCCTTGGCCGCGCGGTTCACCAGATCCGCCACCTCGGCGAAGTCATAGATCCGGCCGAGAAAATCTATTGCCGGACGCGCGGCATATTTTTGCGCCGCATCCTCCATCAGGGCGGTCATCGGCCGCGGCGTCAGCGGCGCGTGCCAATCGATATCGTCGGGATAGGATTTTTCCCAAATATAAGACTGTGTTGCTTCGCTCATAGCCAGTTCCGCTGCTCGCTCATAGCCAATTCCGCCGCGGGCGCAGCCATGCGCCCGCGCGCCCGGCCCGCCGTTTCACTAAATAGTGAATATATTAGTAAATATTCACTTGAAGTCCGCTTTTAATCAAGAGCATATTGCCGTTTCGGACGGTTCGGTGCAATGACTCCTCGCTGGCAGGCGGTGTCGGTAGTTCCGCCGAACGGAAAAAACCTAGTGATTTAGTGAGTTTAACGCCCTTGACCTCAGGTTCGTTTCATACGAAAGTAATAGGGGTTGGGCAGTTATGATATGGATTAATTTTGCAGGGGAATTTGGTCCTACATGCCTGAGGGGCAGCAACCTAAAATTTTAGTCATTGACGATGACGATCTGGTGCGCGCGACGATCGTTGCCGTGCTCGATCGGGCCGATGTCGCGGTGACCGAGGCATCGGACGGCAATATCGGCATGCGTCTCTTCGAGGAGGGGGGTCATGATGTGGTGATCACCGATATCCTCATGCCCAACCGAGAAGGGATCGAGACTATTCGCGATCTCCGGCGCACGGAAAAGGATGTGAAGATCATCGCAATTTCCGGCGGCGGCAATATCGACAAGATGCAATTGCTCGATTTGGCGCAAAAGTTCGGCGCCGACCGTGTCCTGCCCAAGCCCTTTACGCCGCAGCAGGTTCTTGCCACCCTCGACGAGGTCCTCGCCGAATTGAAATAGGGCGGTTGACGCGCTGCGCCTGATGGCTATAACTATTTGAAATTATTCGTTTTTTGAACTAGCCGCGCTTCGCATAGCGGTTGGCGACATAGTCCTCGACGATTTTCTGGAACGCCTCGGCGATGCCTTCGCCGCGGAGCGTCACCGATTTTTCCCCATCGATAAAGACCGGCGCGGCCGGCGCCTCGCCTGTTCCCGGCAGGCTGATGCCGATATCGGCATGCTTGCTTTCGCCCGGGCCGTTGACGATGCAGCCCATGACGGCGAGCTGCATTTCCTCGACGCCGACATAATCCTTGCGCCATTCCGGCATGCGGGCGCGGACATGGCTTTGGATCTTTTCCGCCAGTTCCTGAAACACCGTGCTGGTGGTGCGCCCGCAGCCCGGGCAGGCGGTCACCAAAGGCGTGAAAGAACGCAGACCCATGGTTTGTAAAATCTCCTGCGCCACCACCACTTCTTGAGTGCGGTCGCCGCCGGGCGAAGGCGTGAGCGAGACGCGGATGGTATCGCCGATGCCCTGTTGCAACAGGATTCCGAGCGCCGCGGTCGAGGCGACGATGCCCTTGGAGCCCATGCCCGCCTCGGTCAGGCCGAGATGAAGCGCATAATCCGAGCGCGCCG
>CAZUVO010000143.1:0-9670 GCA_964623955.1 uncultured Rhizobiaceae bacterium | reverse complement strand
CCCTTTTCGACGGCATATTCATAGCCCGGCTTGCTATAGGTGATGACGGAATTGCCTTGCAACAGATTGGCGTAACAGACGCCCTCGGTGCCGTGCACCTCGGCGCGGTCGTCCATGCCGCCGCCTTTCGTCCAGCTGGTTTCATTGAGGAATGTGCAGCCGTTTTCGAATTCGAGGATCATCAGCGCATTGTCCTCGCCCTTGGTCTTGTCGCCGTGGAGCTGGGTGGAGAGCTGCGCATAGACCGATTTGATCGCCGGGCGGCCCAGCATCCAGCGGGCGAACTCGATGCCGTGGCAGCCCATATCGACCAGCACGCCGCCGCCCGACTGCTCGACATCCCAGAAATGCGGCGCGTGCGGGCCGTCATGGGTTTCCGACTGCTTCACGAGGGTCGGCCGGCCGAGGGCGCCGGAATCGAGGAGCGCTTTCATGCGGCCATATTTGGGGCAGAAGCAGAGCTCCTCGGCATACATGAACTTCACGCCGGCCTTATCGCAGGCCGCGACCATGGCGTCGGCCTCGGCCATGGAATGGCACATCGGCTTCTCGAGCACGATATGCTTGCCGGCCTCCGCCGCGGCGATGGTGATCTCACCGTGGGTGTTGTTGGGGGTGCCGATGACGACCATGTCGATATCGCCCCGCTTCAGCATCTTGCGGTAATCGGTGTAATGGTGCGGCACGTCATAATCGGCTGCAAAGCCCTCGGCATGGCCCGGCGTGGGCGAGGCGACGCCGATCAGGCGGGCGTTCGGGTTGCGCTTGAGGGCGCGGGCGTGGATGACGCTGATGAATTGCGAGCCGACAAAGCCGACGCCGACGGGGTTGCTCATTTTTATATGACTCCTTTTTCGTTTAACGCCCCTGCGCACATTACTTTGGCGCGCTCGCGCGGGGGCTTAAACATAGCGTCTTGCGCCAGGTGTGCGATAGTCTCGGAGTCAAAGGAGAAAAATCATGAGCAGAGAGCCCAACGACAAGGAAGGCTGGCGCGCCTGGCATACGGTGGTCCGCCTGCCGGAGTTTCCCGTGCGCAAAGAGACCACCGCGCTGATCGTCATCGACATCACCTATCAGCAGGCCTCGCCGGATTACGGCAATTGCAAGCGCATCATCGAGGCGGGCAATGGCGACGATCTCAGCTATTATCTGACGCGCATGAACGAGACGGTGATGCCCGCGCTGAAGCGGCTGATCGAGGGCTTCCGCGCGATGGACGCCCCGGTGATCTACACCCGCTGCGCATCCCTGAAGGGCGACGGCTCGGATCAGACCTGGCGCCACCGCTCCTTCGGCCTCGCCATCGACGCCGACGAGCACGAAGCCCAGGTGCTCGACGAGATCGCGCCCCAGCCCGGCGACATCCAGCTGGTCAAGACCGGCTCGAGCACCTTCACCTCGACCAATTGCGAGCATCTCCTGCACAATATGGGCATCGACACGTTGGTGGTCACCGGCATCTATTCCAATAGCTGCGTCGAGGGCACGATCCGCGTCGCCGGCGATCTCGATTTCCGCTGCCTCATGGCCGAGGACGCCTGCGCCGCCATGTCGCCAAGCGGCCACGCCAACGCCGTCGAATATCTCGACGGCAATTTCTGTCATGTGAAGAGCTCGGACGAAATCCTAAAGCTCATGCGAAGCGAAAGCGCGGCAGCCTGATAAGCCCTTCTTTCCCTTGGGGGGAAGAAGGGTTGGGAAGATGGGGGAGTCTAAGCGCGCGAGAGCGCGCTACACCTCCATGAAAGCATTCCCGCGAGGCGGTCGCGTTCTTGGTTTCGCCCCGGCAATTGCCGCGCGGGCAATTACGTCCACGACGAATATTGCCTGGCCGAATGTCCGCTCACTGCCCAAAAGCGGTCGTCTTGGCTGCGGAGCGTCATAGTCCGGGTATAGCCAACAACGGACATTCGCAACATACGCGCCAATACAGCCTAACCAGATAACGAAGGCTGGTGGACACTGAGAAAAACCAATATCGATTTCGGTCTTACGGCCCTTAACGGGTAGCCAATCCACGGAACCCGGCGGCGATGAATTTTGTCATCCTGTCGCAAATTTCGTCGAGACTTTCCTGCTTGTCGCGGCCCGTGGAGAGATGGCGGATGCGCTCGGTTTCGGCGAAGGTGATCATCATGGCGCCGAGAAGAAACTGATATCCGTAGAGCACGTCGCGCTGCCGGCATTCGGGCAGGGCGCGCTCCATCGCCGAGACGTAAACCTTGGCGACATCATTGAATTGGCCGGCCAGCACGTCCATCCAGCGATTGGTATTGTAGAGCTGGGCGATGAGCCGGGCATAGGCGCGCCAGCCGCGTCCGCCCTCGGCACTGAGCTCGAGCGGGGCGCGGATAAAACATTCGGCGATCTGCTCGATCGAAGGCGCCGCGCCGGGCGCGGCCTGTCCGGTCAAGTCGGCCAACGCCGCGAGGCGGCGCTCGTTCAAGGCGCCGGCGCGCCGGGCAATGACTTCGACGAACAAGCCCTGCTTGCTGCCGAAATGATAATTGATCTGCGACAGCGGCATTTTGGCGCGGCCGGTGATCTGGCGGATCGACACGCCGTCGAACCCATGATCGGCGAACAGCACCTCGGCAATATCGAGAATCTTGTTGCGCGTCGCGGCGCCGCGCGCGCGCTGGGCACCGCGCCCGTCGCTCGCGTCTTCGCGCTTCGCCCGCGCCGCGTTTCTCGGTTTGTGGACCGGCCGCCGCGCGCCGCGCGACGGGGCGGCACCTGCGATGGTTTTGCGGCGTGCGCTCATGGTTCCATTAATTGAACGAACGTTCGAATTATGTTAGCGTCGGCTCATCCTTAACCCATCCTGCGCCGGTTGGCAATCCTGCCCCGGCTTTGCAAGAGGGGGACACATGGCCGCAGCCGATTCCAATCAGCGTTCCGCTGCGCGGCCCGCCGCCGGGCAAGCCGGCGCGACCAGCGCGGCGGGCGCGGCGATCGCCGAGGCGCGCCGGCTGAGCTTCTGGCTCGACGAGGCCTTGGCCGAGGATCATGATTTCGCACCGCCGCTCGGCGGCGACGTCGATTGCGACATTTGTATCGTCGGCGGCGGCTTTACCGGACTGTGGACGGCGATCCGCCTGAAGCAGCGCAAGCCCGAATTGGACGTGGTTCTGATCGAGCGCGACATCTGTGGCGCCGGCGCAAGCGGGCGCAACGGCGCCTGCGCCTTTCCCTGGTGGGTGCTCTATCTGCGTCTCAGGGATCTGGTCGGGCGCGACGAAGCGGTGCGGCTTGCACGCGCCTCGGAGGATGCGGTAGGCGAAATCGGGCGCTTCTGTTCGGACCATGCGATCGATGCCGGGTACCATGCCGGCGACTGGGTGTGGAGTGCCGTCAACCGGGCGCAGATCGGCGCCTGGCGGCCAACCATGGCGGCGCTCGAAGAACTCGGCGAAGACGCCATTGTCGAGCTCGGCGGCGAAGAAGTGGCGCGCCGCACCGCTTCGAAGGTCCATGTCGCCGGCGCCCGCATACGCGGCAGCGCAACCTTGCAGCCAGCACGTTTGGCGCGCGGCTTGCGCCGGGTCGCGCTCGAGCGCGGCGTGCGCATCTTCGAGACGACGCCGCTTCGCGACCTGCGCTACGCCCGGCGCCCGGTGGTGGTGACACCCGGGGGGACGATCACCGCGGACAAGCTCATCCTCGCGATCAATGCCTGGTCGGTGAGCTTTGCCGAATTGCGCCGCCGACTGCTGGTCGTCAGCAGCGACATGATCGTCACCCAGCCGATACCCGAGCGCTTGCGCCAAATGGGCTGGCAGCCGGGGTTGGAGATTTCCGATTCAAGCCTGATGCTTGCCTATTATCACGCCCGCGCCGACGGCCGCGTGATCTTCGGCCGCGGCGGCCTGGCCCTCGCCTATGGCCGCCATGTCGGCCGGCGCTTCGATGGCGCGTCGCCGCGCGCCGCCGCCGTCGCCGGGCGGCTGCACCATTTCTACCCCGGGCTGGCCGACGTCGCGGTGTCGCACAGCTGGTCCGGGCCGATCGACCGCACTCGCAGCGGCTTGCCGTTTTTCGGCAGTTTGGCCGGCCGGCCGGATATTCTGTTCGGCGCCGGATATTCCGGCAACGGGATCGGTCCGACTGTGCTGGGCGGCAAAATTCTCGCCTCGCTGGCGCTCGAGCGAGACGATGAATGGGCGACTTGCGGCCTGGTGGCCAGCCGGGAAAAGCCCTTTGCGGCCGAGCCGCTGCGCTATGTCGGCGGCACCATCGTCAAGAAGGCCGTCGCGCGCAAGGAGTCCGCGGAGGACCGCGGCCGGCGGCCCGGCTTCATCACCCGCCGGCTTGCCAATCTGGTGCCGCGCACAACCGTAGGCGGGCCGCGCGCGGCGAAGCGCAAGCAGGCCTCGGCGTAACATGTGGCGCGTCGGAATCGATGTCGGCGGCACCTTCACCGACCTCTACGCCTACCGCGACACGGACGGCAAGGCGGTTTCGGCCAAGAGCCCGACCACACCGGAAGACCGCACCCTCGGCGTCTTTGAGGCGCTGCGCCAGGCCGCTATCGAGCCCAGCGAAATCGACCTGCTGGTGCATGGCAGCACGACCGCGACCAACGCGCTAGTCGAGCGCAGCTATCCGCCGACCGCGCTGATCACCACCGAGGGTTTTCGCGACACCATCGAAATCGGTCGCCAGCATCGCCCGGCGCTCTACGATCCCTATCAGCGCAAGCCCGAACCCCTAATCCCGCGCCGCCTGCGCTTCGCGGTCGAGGAACGGATGGGCACCGACGGCACGGCGATCCGCCCGCTCGACGAGGCGGCGGCGCATGATTTGGCGCGATCGATCGCCGAAAGCGGCGTCGCAGCGGTGGCGGTCGCCTTCATCAACGCCTATCGCAATCCGGCTCATGAGGAACGCATGTGCGCCATCCTGCAGGCGGAATGCCCGGCCCTGCACATCGCCGCCTCGGCCGATACGCGCGCCAAACACCGCGAGCTTGGGCGATTTGTCACCACTGTCATCCGCGCCGCGCTGCTGCCGATCATGCACGACTATCTGCGGCGCTTCGAAGCCGACCTCAAGGCGCGCGGTTTCGCCGGCTCGCTGCTCATCCTGAAAGGCAATGGCGGCATGATGCCGAGCGACCTTGCGCGAGAGCGGCCCGAGGAACTGATCGAATCCGGACCGGCCGGCGGCGTCGCCTACGCCCGCTTCCTGAGCCAGCAGTTGGCGGCGCCGCGCATCATTCATACCGACATGGGCGGCACCACCTTCGATGCCTCAATCGTCGAGCAAGGCGCCGGCCTGATCACCCATGATTATCACCTCGACTGGGACGTGCCGGTGATCGTGCCGATGCTGGACATTCGAAGCGTCGGCGCCGGCGGCGGTTCGATCGCCTGGCTCGACGATGGCGGCTCGCTCCGCGTTGGACCGAAAAGCGCCGGCGCCCTGCCGGGGCCGATCTGTTACGCCAGGGGCGGCGCCGACATCACGGTCACCGACGCCAATTTACTGCTTGGCCGGCTCGAGCCGACGCTCGGCGGCAAGATGGCGCTCGACCCGGCACCGCTGACGGAGGCGTTCGAGGAACTCGGCCAACGGATCGGGCTCGACGCGCTGGCCCTCGCCGAGGGCATCATCGCCATCACCTGCGAAAATATGGCGCGCGCGATCAAGATGGTGCTGATCGACCGCGGCCGCGATCCGCGCGATTTCGTCATGGCGAGCTTTGGCGGCGCCGGGCCGATGCATGCCTGCTTCATCGCCCGCGCCATGGGAATTCCGCGCATCGTCGTGCCGGCCCATGCCGGTGTGGCCTCGGCCTTCGGCGCCACGGTGACCGACATCCGCCACGATATCGAGACGTTTTTCTATCATCCCA
The DNA here is from genome assembly GCA_964623955.1 of uncultured Rhizobiaceae bacterium. GTDB lineage: Bacteria > Pseudomonadota > Alphaproteobacteria > UBA828 > UBA828 > PTKB01. The sequence goes on along the minus strand of CAZUVO010000143.1, from coordinate 3,810 downwards.
GCGATGAAGTTTCGCCCGAGGCGCTGAATGCGGCGTATGGTGATCTCGAGCGGCGCGCCCGCGCCTTGATCGCAGGCGACGGCGCGGCCGGGGAGGTGAGCATCGAGCGGACAGCCGAAATGCGCTATGTCGGCCAGAATTACGAAGTGATGACCGCGATCCCGGGCGGCGCGATAGACCGGACGGGCCTTGACGCCATCGTCACCGCCTTCCACGGCGCGCACCAGCGTGAACGCGGCGTTTGCGAACCCGCGAGCGCGACCATGTTTGTCGGCCTCGGCGTGACCGCGAGTGTGCCCGGCGGCCCGGCGCCCGAATACGCCGCCGCCGTGATGGAGCGCACCGAGTCCGCGGCGCCACGGCGGCCGGTCTATTTCGACGGCGCTTGGCACGACACCCCAGTCTTGCAGGCGGAGCAATTACCGCCGGACGAGACGGTCAGCGGCCCGGCGATTGTCGAAGCGCCGCATTCCTGCTGCGTGTTGCCGCCCGGGACCGTGGCGCGCTGCGACGCCCAGCGCAATCTGGTTATCGAAATCGCCGCCCCGGGCGAAGAGGAGAGCTGATGGGACCATCCGCTAACCCGCCGCGCGCCGGCGAGGCGCTCGATCCGATCACCTTCGAGGTGCTACGCAGCCTGTTCGAATATACCTGCGAGCGCATGAGCAAGATGCTCGAACTAACCGCCTTCTCGCCGGTGCTCGTCGATATGGTCGATTTCTCCAACGCCATATACGACGCCGATCTCAGGCTGGTCGGCCAGGCCGCCAATTGCCCGGTACATCTGGCTTCGATGCACTTCTCGGCGCAAGCGAGCGTCGATCAATTCGGCCTCGATAGTATCGAACCCGGCGACGTGATTGTGATGAACGACCCCTATCAGGGCGGAACGCACATTCCCGACGTCGCCTTCACCACGCCGGTCTTCGTCGACGGCGAGCTGCTCGGCTTCGCGGTCAACCGGGCGCATTGGACGGATCTCGGCGGCGGCGCCGCGGGCGGCTACGGCTTCGGCGCCCATGTCGCCGGCGAGGGCCTGCGCCTGCCGCCGGTCAAATTGTTTCGCCGCGGCAAGATCGACGACCAGTTGCGCCGACTGTTGCTCGCCAATTCGCGCACGCCGCAATATATCGAGGGCGATATCATGGGCCATATGGCGGCATTGCGCGCCGGCGAACAGGAGCTTGTCCAGGCGGTGCGGCGCTATGGCCTGGCTACCGTGCGCAGCGCCATGGCGCGGACGATCGATTACACCGAGCGCCTGACGCGCAAGGCAATCGACGATATCCCGGATGGCAGCTACACCGCGTCGGATTATGTCGATACCGACGGCTTTACCGACACGCCGATTCACATCCGGGTCAAGATCGACGTCGCCGGAGATTCACTCAGCGTTGATTTTAGCGGCACCGACGGTATCGCCGAGGGCGGCTGCAACTCGCCCTTCGCCAACACCTATTCGGCCGTCTACTATTCGCTCAAATTCTATTTGAGCCCGGAAGCGCCGGCCAATGCCGGCATGTATGCGCCGATCGATATCATCCTGCCCGAGGGCTGCTTCCTCAACGCCACCTGGCCGGCGCCGACGATCGCGTGTACCACCCTGACCTCGTCGAAAATCACCAGCGTGATCTGGCAGGCATTGGCCCAGGCGCTGCCCGAGCGGGTGGCGGCGCCGACCTTCGCCGAGGCTAACGCCTTCATTCTCTCGACCACCCATCCCGAGACCGGCGCGACCCATGTTTTCGCCGATCTCCCCGCCGGCGGCTGGGGCGGCACGCCGGAGGGCGACGGCATGAATGCCACCATGGACCCGCTCGGCAACTGTCTCAACCTGCCGGCCGAGGTCGCTGAATTGCAGCATCCGGTGATCTACGAAGCGTTCGAACTGAACCCGGATACAGGCGGCGCCGGGCGCAGGCGGGGCGGTGTCGGAACGCGCTTCCGGGTGCGCTTTCTCGGCCCGGCCGATGTCAGCGTCGAAAGCTCGCGCACGCGCGAGGGCTCGCCCGGCGTCAATGGCGGCGCGCGCAGCCCGGCGCAGACTTTGTTCCGGGTCAGCCAAGATGGCGGGCGCGACGTCATCGGCGGGTACGCCGTCGACGGCAGCTGGCACAAATGTGTCTTTGGCGCCCTGCCGTTCGCGCCCGGCGAGGCCTATGAGGTGTCTGCCACCGGCGGCGGCGGCTGGGGCGACCCGTTGCAGCGGCCGGTGGACGAGGTATTGCAGGATGTCCGAAACGGCTATGTGTCACTTGGCGCGGCGTCCGAACTTTACGGCGTTGTAATCGATGAAAGTGAAATGTGCGTCGATACGGATGCGACCCGCCGGCGGCGTGGCGCGCGCGCGGCACAAGATGGAGAGACAGAAACATGAGCTATGACGAGGCCTATTACCACGACCTGTTCGACCGTATGGGCGCGGCCTATAACGGCCACGACGCCGAAGCCTTCGCCAATTTCTTCACCGAGGATGGCGAGTGGTGGCTGGCGCGCGGCCCCGAAACCTGCGGCCAGCGCTGCGTCGGCCGGGAGGAAATCCGCGCCATGGCGCAATCGCGTTTCGGCGCGCTCCGCGACGTCCGTTTGGATGTGAGCCGGCTTTGGATCAAAGGTAATTTGGCGGTCGCAGAATGGCTGTTCGACGGTACCACGGCGGAGGGCGAGAAGTGGCGCTGGCTCGGCTGCGACCTCTTCGAACTGCGCGACGGCCTGGTCGCCAAAAAAGACACCTATTGGAAGCAAGTCACCAAATAGCCGCGCTAAAGCGATGAAGCGGACATTGTCCATATGAATGTCCTAGATGGGTCAACAACGGACGAAAATCCTGGCTCCCAACCTGGTCCGCTATCGGACACAAAACGGACTTGGCAACCAAGGAGCCAATAGGCGCCGGAAATCAATGGGGTCAGGCAATGGGGTCAGAGTCGATTAATTTTCGTCCGGTCGTCTTGAGCGCGCTCAAGCGCGCTTTGTTCGCCCCTTCTCCCTAATCCCTCTTCCCCCCGGGGAAGAGGGACTTGCGACGTCGCTACGTTTCGATGAAGACTTTTCCGTCTTTCACTTCCACCGCATACACCTTGATCGGCTCGGTGCAGGGCGCACCGGCGGGCTCGCCGGTGGCGATGTCGAAGCAGCCGGCGTGGAATGGGCATTCGATCAGATTGCCGTCGATCTCGCCGTCGGCGAGCGAGGCCTCGCCGTGGGTGCAGGTGTCGTCGGTGACGTGGAAGCTGCCGCCCAGATTATAGACCGCAAGCGGCGGCAGGTTCGTGGTTTCGATGCGGAGGATATCGCCCGCAGCGACCTCCTCCGTGCGGCACAGGAACAGCATGATCTAAACGATGGGCCCGGAGTTTGCGCTATCTGGTCTCTTGGCCGTGGGCGGCGACGAAGCGTTCTTCCTCGAAGCTGTGCGGCACATTTGTGTCGCCGCCATAGAGCTCGATATGGGGCGCCACTTCGGCCAGCGCGAGGGAGAGATAGAAGAGGCGCAAAGAGTCGTCCGGCAGCTCGCCGAGGGGGAAGCCGTCGACATGTTCGAGAATCTTCGGCAGATGCGGCACCATGGCGTCGTAGAAGGCCTGCAGCTCTTCCGTGGTCGAGGTGCGGCGCTTGGTCTGGCGCTCGTCCTGCGTCGGCAGGCCCCAATCGGCGACCAGCGGCTCAAGCTCGGCGAAATCCTTCGGCAGTTGCGCGCTCATATTCCCGTCTTCCTTCTCTCTTCTCTATTCCGCCGCCTCGGAGGCATTCAGGCGCTCTTCGATGGCGTGGTAGGCGTGGCGGATGAGGATTTCCTCGTCCTGCAAA
>CAZUVO010000142.1:2288-9686 GCA_964623955.1 uncultured Rhizobiaceae bacterium | reverse complement strand
GCCGGCGCGATCCGCATGGTGACGCTGGCGCGCGGCCATGATCCGCGCGATTTCAGCCTCTTTGCCTTCGGCGGCGCCGGGCCGATGCATGCCGCGGCGCTCGCCCGCGAGCTCAGCATTCCGCGTGTCCTGGTGCCGGCCCGGCCCGGCATCACCAACGCCATCGGCTGCATCACCGCCGATCTCCGGCATGATTACGTCAACACGCTCAATACGCCGCTGGCCCATCTCGATATTGCCCAGGCGCGCGCCGTTCTGGCGGCCCAGATCGATGAGGGCCGGGCCGCCATAGAGAGGGACGGCGTCGCTGTCAGCGCCGTCGATTGCCTGCATTTCGCCGATATGCAGTTCGAGGGCCAGACCCATTTGCTGACAATCCCGCTGAGCGGCACGGATGTCGCGGTGGCCGATCTTCAAGCCGCTTTCGAGGCGGCATATTTCGACCGCTTCCATGTCGAGCTGCCGGAAATCCGCGCGGTTCTGGTGAGCCTCCACACGGCCGTCATCGGCCGCCGGCCGGGCGCCCCTCTCGAAGCTTTGGCAGCGTCAAACGGTGATGCCTCCCTCGCCGCCGCGCATCGCGGCGAGCGCGCGGTATGGTTCGCCGGCGAAGCGCTGGAGACGCCGATATACCGCCGCCACCTGCTGCCGCGCGATGTCGCGCTCGACGGGCCGGCGATCATCGAGCAATTGGATTGCACCACCGTCGTCGAGCCGGGCAACCGCGTCTCCATGGACGCGCTCGGAAATCTCATTATCGAGGTCGAGACATGAGCGCGATCGATCCGGTCACCCTGTCGGTGGTGCAGAGCGGTTTGCAGCAGGTCTGCAATGAGATGGATTTGGCTTTCGTGCGCTCGGCCTTTAGCCCGGTGATCTCCGAAGCCCTCGACCGCTCGGACGGCATCTATTCCAAGGAGGACGGCTCGCTGATTGCCCAAGGCGAGCTCGGCCTGCCGGTCTTCGTCGGCACCATGCAGTTCTCCACGCGCACCGTCATCGAAACCGCGCCTGAGATATCGCCCGGCGATATTTTCGCGGTCAACGATCCTTATCTCGGCGGCACCCATCTGATGGATGTGCGCTTTCACATGCCGTTTTATTACCAGGGCGAGCTTTTTGCCTGGCTCTCCAACACCGGCCATTGGCCGGACACCGGCGGCATGGTGCCGGGCGGCTTTTCCGCCCATGCCACCGAGGTCGAGCAGGAAGGGCTGCGCCTTCCGCCGGTCAAGCTCTACAAAAAGGGCGAGCTCGATCAGGAACTGCTCTCGATACTCATGTCCAATATGCGCATCGCCGATCAGCGCATCGGCGACATCAAGGCGCAGTCGGCGGCGCTCTTCGTCGGCGAGCGGCGGCTGACCGCGCTCCTCGATAAATATGGCGTCGATCTGGTGAACGCGGTTATTGCCGAGATGCGCGGGCGCGCGGCGCAGCAGATGCGGGCGCGTATCGCAACCATTCCCGACGGCGATTATCACGGCGTCGCGCATGTCGATTCCGACGGCGTGGTGAACGAGCCGCTCAAGGTCGACATGAAAATCCGCAAGTCGGGCGGCGACCTCCATTTCGATCTCTCCGGCTCCAGCCCGCCCTGTCAGGGGCCGATGAACAGCGTGCTGGCGACCACCAAATCGGCAATCTATCTCGCCATGAAGCACATCTTTCCGGAAGTGCCGATCAATGCCGGCACCTTCGAGCCACTCAATATCGCCGATCCCGACGGCACCTTCCTCTACGCCAAATATCCCCGGCCCGTTTCCGGCTGCGCGGCGGAGGTCAGCCAGCGCATCGCCGAGGCGGTGTTCGACGCGCTCGCCAAGGCGATCCCCGAACGCCTTTTCGCCGCCCCCGCCGGCACCTCGGGAAATTTTGCCCTGGGCGGTTACGACCCCGAGCGCGAACGCGCCTATGTGCTGTATTTCTTCTCGGGCGGCGGCTATGGCGGCTCGCCGCAGGGCGACGGCCTGACCAATGGCTGCTCGACCATCGGCATTTCGAAATCCCAGCCGGTGGAAGTGTTGGAACAGCGCTATCCGGTGCTGTTCGACGAATATTCCCTGCACGAAGCCTCGGGCGGCGCCGGCGAATTTCGTGGCGGCTTCGGCATCAATTACACCGTGCGCCTCAGGCGCGGCACGGCGCGCGCCTCGATGGTGATGGATCATGGCCGCTTCGGGCCGAACGGCATGGCGGGGGGTGCCGCCGGCGGCGTCAATAAAGTGCGTGTCGCGCGCGCCGACGGCGACTACATCCCGCCCCATCTCTCCAAGGACCAAGGCATCGAGCTTGCGGCGGGCGAATGCATCCATATCTCGACGCCGGGCGGCGGCGGCTATGGCGACGCCCACGCGCGCGATCCCGAACTGGTGCTGAACGATGTGCGGCGCGGCTATTACACGCCGGAGCAGGCGGAAAGCCTGTTCGCCGTAGTGCTGACGGGCGATCCTGTCGCGCTCGATATCGACGCCACGGCCACGCTACGCGGCAGCAAGGCGGCCGATTAGTCCCGCCCAATCTTACCAAGCGGTACCACCAACCGGAATGCGCCTCCCATTCCGGCAAGCGCGACCGCGCGCCCGAGTTAATACGAGGTAGCCAAGCGCGCGGAGGCGCGCGCCCGGCGATTGAGGGAACAAACCAAATTAAGGCAGGGCCGTCACGCCGCCGTCGACGATCAGCTCGGTGCCCGTAACGAAACCCGCTGAATCCGAGAGCAGGAAGAGGCAGGCATTGGCCATGTCTTCCGGCGTCCCGAGGCGCTTCAGTGGCACGTAATCTGCGACCGCGTCGCCCATCGCCGGGTCGTCATGCCAGCGCTGTTGCATGGGCGAAAGGGTCGGGCCCGGGAGGATCACGTTGGAGCGGATCTTATCGGCGGCGAATTGGATGGCGATGGATTTCGACAGGGCCAGCATGCCCGCCTTGGAGGCCTGATAGGCATCCTGCGGCCGGGTATCGCCGCGCAGGCACTGGATGGTCGAGAAATGCACCATGGCGCCGCCGCCTGATTTTTTCATCTTGGGCACGGCGTGGCGCGCCGTGTGGACCATGGATTTGAGATTGATGTCGAACACCCGGTCCCACACATCGAGCGCGATGTCGACGGCGGAGACGTCGGTCTCGAACCACAAGACGCCGGCGGCGTTGACGAGATAATCGAGCCGCCCGGAGGCCTCCGCCCGCGCGGCGATGGCGGCGGAGACCGCCGCCTCGTCGCTGACATCGCCCTGGACATAATCCGCGCCGGCCGGCAGGTCCGCAGGCGCATCCTTGAGATCGAACAGCGTCACATCCGCGCCGGCACCAAGCAGGCCCAATGCCGCAGCCAAGCCCATACCGCCGCCGGCGCCTGTTACGAAGGCGCTCTTGCCGGCAAAATCCGCGTTCCAATCCATAACCGCCACGCTCCCATTATTTATTTTATCCGGCGCTTATTGTAGCGCATTTCCGCTGGGCACTTGCGGGTCGTAGGCGAGGTTGGGGGCGAGCCAGCGTTCCGCCTCTTGCGGCGTGATGCGCTTGCGCTTGGCATAGTCCTCGATCTGATCGCGCTCGATCTTGCCGAGCCCGAAATAGCAGCTTTCCGGGTGGCTGAAATAGAGCCCGCTGACCGAAGCCGCCGGGCGCATGGCGTAGCTTTCCGTCAATTCGATGCCGGCATTTCTCTCCGCCGCGAGCAGCGAAAACAAGGTGCCCTTCTCGGTATGATCGGGGCAGGCGGGATAGCCCGGCGCGGGGCGGATGCCGGTATAGTCCTCGGCAATCAGGCCGTCATTGTCGAGTTGCTCGTCCGCCGCATAGCCCCAATGCTGGGTGCGCACCATTTGGTGCAGGCGTTCGGCGAAGGCTTCGGCGAGGCGGTCGGCCAGGGCCTTCACCATGATCGCGTTATAATCGTCATGCGACTGTTCGAAACGCCGCGCGATACCGTCCACTTCGGTGCCGACAGAGACCGCGAAGGCGCCGATATAGTCGGCGACGCCGCTTTCCTTGGGCGCGATGAAATCGGCGAGCGACAGATTGGCGCGGCCTCCCTCGCGCGGCATTTGCTGGCGCAGGAAATGCAAGTCGGCGAGAGACTGGCCACGTCCCTCATCGAGATAGACCGCGACATCGTCTTCCAGCACCCGGTTGGCCGGCCAGAAGCCGAACACGCCCCGCGCGCTCAGCCATTTTTCCGTGATGATGCGCTTCAGCATGGCGCGCGCATCGGCGAGTAGCTCACGCGCCGCCTCGCCGATGCGCTCGTCTTCCAGGATACGCGGATATTTACCGACCAAGTCCCAAGTGCGGAAGAAGGGCGTCCAATCGATCAGCGGCTCGAGCCCGGAAAGGGCGAAATTGTTGAAGGATTTGACCCCGAGAAAAGCGGGCTCGGGCGCTTGATAGCCGGCCCAATCGATCGCCAGGCGGTTTTCCCGCGCTTCGGCAATCGTCACCCGGTCGTCGCGGGTTTGACCGCGCGCATAACCGTCGCGGATGCGCTGGTAACTGTCGCGCACCGTCGCCTCATATTCCTGACGGCGATTGTCCGACAGCAGATTGCCGACCACACCCACCGCCTTGGATGCATCGGGCACATGAACCGTGGCGCCCTCGTAGCGCGGCGCCACTTTGACCGCCGTGTGCAGCCGGCTCGTCGTGGCGCCGCCGATGAGGAGCGGCAGCTCCAAGCCCTCGCGCTCCATTTCCGCCGCCACCGTGCACATTTCGTCGAGGCTCGGCGTAATCAGGCCGGAGAGGCCGATCACATCCACCTCCTCGCGCCGCGCCGTATCGATGATCTGGGTAACCGGCACCATGACACCGAGATCGATCACTTCGTAATTGTTACATTGCAGCACCACGCCGACGATGTTCTTGCCGATGTCGTGGACATCGCCCTTGACTGTCGCCATGAGGATCTTGCCGGCCTTGGAACCGGCGCCGCCGCTTTCCTCGTCCTCCATATAGGGGATGAGAAGGGCGACCGCCTTTTTCATCACCCGTGCGCTCTTGACCACTAGCGGCAGGAACATCTTGCCGGCGCCAAACAGGTCGCCGACGGTATTCATACCGCTCATCAGCGGCCCCTCGATGACATCGAGCGGGCGGTCCGCCTGCAGCCGGGCCTCCTCGACGTCCTCGTCGATGAAATCGCCGATGCCGTTCACCAGCGCATGGCTGAGCCGCGCGCTAACGTCGCCCTCGCGCCAGGTGAGATCGGCGGCCTCCTTCGCTGCGCCCGCGCCGCGATGGCTCTCGGCAATCTCCAGCAGGCGTTCGGTGGCGTCCGGGCGGCGGTTAAGCAGCACATCCTCGACCCGCTCGAGCAAATCCTTCGGAATATCCTCATAGACGGTCAACTGGCCGGCATTGACGATGCCCATATCCATCCCGGCGCGGATCGCGTGATAGAGGAAGGCCGAATGCATCGCCTCGCGCACCCGGTTGTTGCCGCGGAACGAGAAGGACACGTTGGAAAGGCCGCCCGAGACATGGGCGCCCGGCAGATGCTCGCGGATGCGCCGGGTCGCGGCGATGAAGGCGCGGGCGTAATCATTATGCTCCTCGATGCCGGTGGCGACGGCGAAGATATTGGGGTCGAAGATGATGTCTTCGGGTTGGGTGCCGATCTTTTCGGTCAGGAGCTTGTAGGCGCGCTCGCAGATTTCGAATTTGCGGTCTTCCGTATCCGCCTGGCCATCCTCGTCGAACGCCATCACCACCATCGCCGCGCCGTAGCGCCGGCACTTCTCGGCCTGTTCGAGGAAGCTTTCCTCGCCTTCCTTGAGGCTGATTGAATTGACGATGGCCTTGCCCTGGACGCATTTGAGACCGGCCTCGATGACCGACCATTTGGAGGAATCGATCATCACCGGCACCCGGCTGATATCCGGCTCGGCGGCGATCAAGTTCAAAAAGCGCACCATTGCCGCTTCTGAATCCAGCAGCCCCTCATCCATATTGATGTCGATGATCTGGGCGCCGTTCTCGACCTGCTGGCGCGCGACATCCAGCGCGGCGTCGAAATCGCCCTCGGTGATCAGCTTGCGGAACTTGGCCGAGCCGGAAACGTTGGTGCGCTCGCCGATATTGACGAAGAGGCCGTTCACGCGCGGACCTCCAAGGGCTCGAGGCCGGAAAGGCGAAGATGCGGCGTGGCAGTGGGAATCCCGCGCGGCGCGATGTCAGCGACTGCCTCGGCAATAGCGCGGATATGCTCGGGCGTCGTACCGCAGCAGCCGCCCAGCAGATTGACCAGCCCGCTCTCCGCCCATTCGCTCAGGAAAGCGGCGGTTTGCTCCGGGGTCTCATCATATTCGCCGAATTCGTTCGGCAGGCCCGCATTGGGATAGGCCGAGACGCGGGTTTCGGCGACGCGCGCGAGTTCGGCGACATAAGGGCGCATATGCTCCGCCCCGAGGGAGCAGTTGAGGCCGATGGCGAAGGGCCGCGCGTGGCGCACCGAGTTCCAGAACGCCTCGGTGGTCTGACCGGTCAGGGTGCGCCCAGAGAGATCGGTGATCGTGCCGGAGATGATCAGCGGCAGGCGGTGGCCGAGATCGGCGAACAGCTCTTCCAGGGCATAGATCGCCGCCTTGGCGTTCAGCGTGTCGAACACGGTCTCGAGCACCAGCAGATCGACGCCGCCCTCGACGAGGCCCGCCGCCGCTTCGCCGTACCCCTCACGCAACTCGTCAAAGCTGACGGCGCGGAAGCCGGGATCGGCGACATCGGGCGAGATCGAGGCGGTCTTGCTCGTCGGGCCGAGCGCGCCGGCGGCGAAACGCGGCCGCTCCGCCGTCTCGAAGGCGCGCACTGCTTCCACGGCGATGCGCGCCGCGGCGATATTCGTCTCGCGCACCAGATTGCCGGTGCTGTAATCGGCTTGCGACATGACCGTCGCGTTGAAGGTGTTGGTTGTCACGATATCGGCGCCGGCGTCGAGAAAACCGTCGTGAATACCGCGGATGGCGTCGGGCTTGGTCAGCGACAGGAGATCGTTATTGCCTTTGACGTCGACATTGTGCGTGGCCAGCAGGTCGCCGCGAAAATCCGCCTCTTCCAGGCCGAGCTGCTGGATCATGGTGCCCATGGCGCCGTCGAGGATGAGAATCCGCTGCCGCGCCAGCGTCTCCAGTTGTTCCGCACGCTCGGTCATGGCGCGGCCTTGGGCAGTGGCGCCGCGGCGCGAATGCCGAGGGCATGGCAGATCGCGCGCGTCAGTTCGGCCCGGTTCAGGGTGTAGAAATGGATATCGCTTACGCCATGGGCGGTCAGCCGGCGGCATTGCTCGATGGCGATCCAGCCCGAAATTAGGCGGCGCGTGTCCGGGTCGTCGTCGAGCCCCTCGAACAGGCGGGCGAGCCACTCAGGCAGCGCCGCGCCGCAGCGTGCACTGAAATCGAC
>CAZUVO010000142.1:0-2248 GCA_964623955.1 uncultured Rhizobiaceae bacterium | reverse complement strand
GGAAGCGCAGGAACAGGTCGACATCGAAAAAGAACTGGGTCATGGCGCGGCTCGCGCCGGCATCGATCTTGCGCTTGAGATTGTCGAGATCGGCCTCGGCGCTGGCGGCTTCGGGGTGCACTTCGGGATAGGCGGCGACGCTGATTTCGAATTCGGCGACGCGCTTCAGCCCGGCGACCAAATCGGAGGCATAGGCATAGCCGTCCGCTGCCGGCTCGAATGTCGCGGTACCTTCCGGCGGGTCGCCGCGGAGTGCCACCACATGGCGCACGCCGGCATCCCAATAGCGCCGCGCCGCGTCGTCCACCTGACCGCGCGAATCGCCGACGCAGGTGAGATGCGCCGCCGGGGTCAGCGCGGTGTCGCGCATGATGCGCTCGACGGTATCGAAGGTGCGCTCGCGCGTCGTGCCGCCGGCGCCATAGGTGACGGACACGAAGCCCGGCTCGAGCGGCGCGAGGCGGAGGATCGCGTTCCACAATTGCTCGGCGATCTTGTCGCTGGTCGGCGGAAAAAATTCGAAGCTGACGGAAACATCGTTCAACGCCGGCGCGCAAACCGCCTCGCCCAGCCGGGCGCTCGGCAGCGCCTGCGGATGCTCGAATATGGACTCGGAATCGGCCATATCGGTCCTGTCCAAGAAAAATACCGCTCCGGCTATCGCCGGGCGGCGCCCATCGCTTTAGCCGGACTTTTATAGCGCCCGCAAGCTGTCGCTCAAATCGGCGCTCTCATGTCATTGACATATAGAGGGTTTTTGGCTCCTGTCAATGGTGGGGCGGGTTCGGGTTATAGTGCCGTATGACGCAAATGAGGGTCACCGACAGGCGCTTGAGCGTGGCGCCGATGATGGAGTGCACTGACCGGCACGGGCGCTATTTTCTGCGCCAGTTCAGCCGCCATGTGCTGCTCTATAGCGAGATGATCACCTCCGCTGCCGTTTGCCATGGCCGACGCGAATTCCTGCTCGAATTCGATGCGGCGGAACATCCCGTCGCGCTGCAGCTCGGCGGCAGCGACCCGGCGGAGCTGGCGCGCGCGGCAAAGTTCGGCGCCGCCGCCGGCTATGGCGAGATCAACCTCAATGTCGGCTGCCCGAGCGAGCGGGTCAAAAGCGGGCGCTTCGGCGCCGCGCTGATGGCCGAGCCCGAGCTGGTCGCGCGCTGCGTCGCGGCCATGGCGGAAGCGGTCGATATTCCGGTGACTGTCAAATGCCGCATCGGCATCGACAATCACGACAGTTTTGAGTTCCTCCATGCCTTTGTACAAAGAGTGGCGGATGCCGGCATGGCGAGCCTTGCCGTGCATGCCCGTATCGCCGTCCTCGAAGGCCTGAGCCCGAAGCAAAATCGTGAAATCCCGCCGCTCCACTATGACCGCGTCTACCGCCTGAAAGAGGCGATGCCGGGGCTCGAAATTATCCTCAATGGCGGCGTGCGCACGATCGACGAAGTGATCGAACATCGCGCGCATGTCGACGGCGTGATGATCGGCCGCGCCGCCTTCGAGGATCCCTACATTTTGGCTGAGGCGGATGCGCGTATATATTCCGATCCGCATCCGGCGCCGAGCCGCCACGACATCGCCCGCGCCATGCTGCCCTATGCGGAGCGCAATTTAAGCGGCGGGGCGCGGCTCAATCACATCACCCGGCATATGCTCGGCCTGTTTCACGCCCGGCCCGGCGCGCGCGCATGGCGGCGTTATCTCAGCGAACATGTGCCCTTGCCGGGCGCCGGGCCCGAAGTCATCGAGCAAGCGCTCTCCCGGGTTCCCGACGCCGCATAGAGTCTGTCAAGTTCGCCGACGCTCACCCGACAGGCTCTATGCTTTTTATTTGAAGCAAATGCGTCGTCGCAGGCGATTCCGCCTGCTTGGGATTTGCTCTAATCACCTTTTCAATTTGTCCGGACAGATATTATGATGCGCCCGCGTGGGAGAATAACAACAAAGCTGAACGGGCAGGGGTTATGACCAAAATCGGCGTAGATGTCGGGGGCACGTTCACCGACCTCATTCTCGAATCTGAAAAGATTGGCGGCGCGGCAGGCGGCGTCGTGGTCCATAAGGTGCCGAGTACGCCCGAGGACCAGTCGGTTGGCGTCATTGGCGGCATCAAGGAAATCTGCGACATGGCGGGCATCGCCCTCGGCGATATCGAAAAAATCGTGCATGGCACGACGGTCGCGACCAACGCGGTGATCGAATATGACGGCGCCGAGGTCGGCATGCTGACGACGCGCGGCTT
>CAZUVO010000141.1:0-9768 GCA_964623955.1 uncultured Rhizobiaceae bacterium | reverse complement strand
CACATATTCTTAGAATATCGAAAAATCCGTGGACCAGTTATAGGGGGGCTGGACATGATGACTGGTATGTTAATGAAGCAGGTCAATTGTCGGTGCGGCCAGTTGGCATCGCCCAAGTAGATGATGATTTTCGCCAACGCTTAATAGATGTAGAGAAAGATCTGGCAAAATTACACGATTACATCCGTGGTAAGAATGATCCGGATGTCATTAGTTCCGCTGCATTCCAAAGCGTCCAACAAGAAATCGGGCAGACAAAACACGAATTAGACGAACTAAAAAAGCGGCTCACTGATCGACCAGATGGCCCAATTGTGATTCAGATGCCGTACACAAAATCTGCAAGTAAATCCTTTAGAGATATCACTAAGCTTTCAATAGGTACGGCATTAGGAATTGCAATGGGCCAGGCACTGATCGAGCAGTTTGATAAAGTGGCTAGAGGGTTGCAATGGCTCACTGAGCAAATTCAAATCCTACCTTTTTAGACGCGAACCCGTTTTCAAGCCCGCGTTCAAGAATGTTGATTCTGATGAACGCGATTCACGTTAGATCGAACTCGGCCATGTGAGCACTCCAGCGCGCGACGGTGTCGCCCCGTTTGTTGCAAGCTCGCGAACCCGACCCGCAACCATGACCCTCGGCAAAACCCCCGGTGCCATTGTCCTTCTTCATGGTACACGGGCGGGGGACGGGCTCGAGCGGCGGGTTTCCATCACACACATCGGAATCAATGGGGTCGGAACCGATTGATTTAGGAAACCAAAAGCATCGGGCTCTCTGGATCGAGCCCGCTTCGCGCGCTTGGTTCCCCCCTCAATCCCAAACCCTTTCTCCCCGCCGAGGCGAAAGGGCCTTGTCACGGGGGAGGATTGGCCTCGCGTCTGGCGCTTGGCTTACCTCTTCCCCTCCACCCCCACCTCAATCACCCGCGCCTCCCCGCTCGCCACCGCCTCCTCCACCGCCGCCACCAGCTCCTCCGGCTCCGTCACCCGCGCGCCCTTGACCCCCATCCCCGCCGCCATCTCGACGAAGCCGAGTTCCGGCGCCTGCAAATCCAGATGGGCGTAATCGCGGTTCGAATCGATGTCGAAGCGCTCGCGGTAGATGTCGATATTGTGCTTCAGGATGCGGTATTCGCGGTTGGCGAGGATGATGAAGGTTATGGGGAGGTTGTGGTGGGCGGCGGTCCACAGCGCCGTGATGGAGTACATCGCCGAGCCGTCGCCGGAGAAGCAGATTAGCGGGCGGCCGGGCAGGGCGAGATTGACGCCGAGGGCGCCGGCGATGCCCTGGCCGATGCCGCCGCCGCGGCCGCAGAAATAATCGCCCGGGCCGGTGAAGCGGAAGGTCTGAGTGAGCTCGGGGCTGCCGGTGATCGCCTCCTCGACGATCACCGCGTTATCGGGCGCGGCCCCGGCAACCGCGTCCATGACGAGCGGCACCGGCATGGGGCGGCGCTCCCGCGCGGCGTCGAGACTGGCCGCGCGCGCGGCTGTTTTTTCTTGCCGGAGCGCGGCGAGGGCTTGGTTGCGCGCTTCGGCGGCTTTCTTCGTGGCGGCGCTTTGGCCCGCCGTCACCGCGTCGGCGAGGACCGCGACCGCCGGTTTGATGCCGGCTACCATGCCGGCGGCCAGCGGATAGTTGGCGGCGAGGCGCTCGGCGGATTGCTCGATTTGCAGCAGGGCGCAGCCGGTTGGGAAGGGCGCGACGCCTGAGAACCAAATTTCCTCGAAGAAGGGGCCGCCGAGCAGCAGCGCGGCGTCGGTCTCGCCCAAGGTCTCGGCGATGGCCGCGCCGACGCCGGGCAGGAAGCCGCGATAATTGGCGTGATCGTTCGCCACCGCCTGCTGGTTGTGGATCACTTCGTCCCAGATCGGCGCGCCGAGAGCCTCGGCGAGCGCCGTTACCGCATCGCCCGCGCCAGCGCGCGCGACATCGTCGCCGACGATGATGGCCGGCGCGGATGCCTCCAACAGGTGACGGGCGATATCGGCGACGGCGTCGGGGTCCGGGCCGGGCACGCGGTGATGCGTGGCCGGGGGCATGGCCGCGATGTCCGTCTCCGCCTCCATGACGTTTACCGGCAGCGCGACGAAGACCGGGCCCATGGGCGGGTCGTGGGCGATCTTGAAGGCGCGGCGCATGATGTCGGCGCATTCGTCGGCGCGCTCGACCTGGACGGCCCATTTGACCACGGGTGCGGCCATCGCCACGAGATCGTGGCCGAGCAAGGGCGCGCCGAGGCGGATGCGCGTGTCCTGCTGGCCGGCGGTCACCACCATCGGCGAGTTCGCCTTCAAGGCGCCATAGAGCATGCCGATGGCGTTGCCGAGGCCGGGCGCGACATGGAGATTGACGATGCCGGCCTTGCCCGACGCCTGGGCGTAATAGCTCGCCGCCCCGATCGAGACGCCCTCATGCAGCGAGACGATGTAGGAGAGCTTGGGGTGGGCGTGGAGATTATCGGTGAGCGGGCTCTCGGTCGTGCCGGGATTGCCGAAGATATATTCGGCGCCGTGGGCGACCAGGCTCGCCAAAATAACGTCGCGTCCTCTCATGGGGCTCTCATATGGTTCTCGGGGGGTGCGGGGTCGGTGTCGGAGTTGCGTGATCTTAGATTGAATGGGCCCGGGGTTAATAGGGCCGGGTGCGATGATTTCCGATATTTTCCCAGGCAATGAGTCTATCCGGCACACGCCTCCGAACCCCCGCCCCCAGGCTCGCCCCCGGCGGCCGCGGGATAAATTTCCCAAACCCTGCGGGACAAAACCGGAAAAAATTGTTTCATGTGAAACACTTAGCGCATGTCAGCTTCGCCCGCTTGCACCCGCCCGGGATGGCGGAAAGACTATAGAAAACGGCACCACCAATCCGGAATGCCGCTGGCATTCCGGCAAGCGCGACCGCGCGCCCGAGTTAATACGAGGTAGCCAAGCGCGCGGAGGCGCGCGCCCGGCGTCTGAGGGACCAAACCAAAAGAGAGACCCCCCAAAACGTTTGCTACTTTATTGCTTCTTTAGCAAACGAGCGCTGAAGCGCTTGGCTCCCCCCTCAATCCCAAACCCTTTCTCCCCGCCGGGGATAAAGGGCCTTGTCACGTGGGAGGGACGGTCTTCCGGTTACATCCCCGCGACGGCCTCGAGCGCGTTCCAGTCCACCTGGCCATTGCCTTCCGGATGGAGGGGTTGGACGCAGACATGATTGGCGCCGGCATCGAAATGCCCTTGGAGAGCGGCGCGGATATCGGCGGCGCTGCCGGAGGCGACCATCGCGTCGAGAAATCGGTCGCTGCCGGTGCCGTCGAGATCTTCTTCCGTAAAGCCGAGGCTGAGCCAATTGTTGCGGTAGTTGGGCCAAGTCAAATAAAGCGGCAGCACGCCGGCGGCGACCTTGCGGGCCTGGGCGGGCTCCGCCAGGCAGATCTTCTGCTCGACGCAGAGCCAGGCGTCGGGGCCGAGGATCTCGCGCGCCCGCGCGGTGTGCTCGGGCGTCACGAGATAGGGATGCGCGCCCTTGGTGCGGTCGCGCGACAGAGCGAGCATGTTGGGCCCGAGCGCGGCCAGGACGATGTTGCGCTCCGGCGCCTTGATGCTGAGCTCGGCCGCTTCCATCTGATCGAGATAGGCGCGCATGGAGGCGACCGGCTTGCCGTAATTATGGCCGCGGAACCCCTCGACCAGGGGAATGTGCGAGACGCCGAGCCCAAGGATGAAACGGTCGCCATAAAGGTAATTCAGGCTGTCATGTCCGGCGATGGCGGTGACGGCATCGCGTGCATAGATGTTGGCGATGCCGCTCGCGAGCTTGAGCTTTTCCGTTTCTGCAAGGGCGAAGCCGGCGAAGCTGAACGTCTCGAAACCGATCCCTTCGGGATACCACAGCACATCATAGCCGAGGCGCTCGGTGCCGCGCGCCAGTTCCGCGATGCCTTGCGCCGAAAGCGCATCGGGGAAGAACCAAACACCCAGTTTGCCGATATCCTTCATGTGCCCGCTCTCCCTTCTCGTGAAACTACACCAGCGCCCGCGGCGGATGTTTTGCGCCGCGGTAAAGCACCGAAGCCTGAATCTCGACCTTGCGCCGCCACGCCGCCTGCGCCGCGTCGCTCATCTCCGCGTCCGGCCGGGGGTCCACATCGAAATTGTGATGCTCATCCCTCCCCCGCACCAGCATGGCCGATTCCCGGGGCTCGTGCTGATAGGCGTGGGTGGGAACATATTCGATCAGCATAATGACGCGCCGGTCGTCGCTGCGGTTGGGGCGCGAGCCGTGGCAAATGGCGTTGTTGAAGAACACCATCTCGCCCGCGGCCATCGGAAGGGTCACCGCGCGCGCCTCGTCCAGGCCTGAGGTTATCTCTTGCTCGCGGGTGAGCAGGCTATCGGTGCCGAAATGCTCCTTATGGGGCAGGAGCGGCCCACTATGGGTGCCGGGAACGACGCGCACGGGCCCGGACGCCTCGGAACAATCCGATAGCGCCACGAGGGCGATCACGCTGATCGGTTTGATGTCGCAATAGGCGGTATCCTGATGCCAGCCGGCGAAGGTCGGGCTTCGCGGTTCCTTGACGCGCAGCGAGACGCCCCAGCACAAGAGGTCGGGGCCGAGCACGTTGGAAATCGGGCCGGTGATCTCCGGCAGCCGCGTCATTTCGTCGATCCACGGGCAAAGCAAGGAGGCGCCCTGGTCGAGCATTTGAACACTTTCCGGCCAGCGATCCTCGAACTGCTCCAACCGGTCGCGATAGGCGCGCGCTTCGGCGGCGCTCATCACCGGCACCGGGCCGTGGAAGCCGTCCGAATGGAACTCCGCGACCTCGCTCTCGCTCAGCAGTTCGGGCATGAAATGAAAAACCTCCGGACGGATCGCTTCGACCGGAGGCATGATCGTCGCTCGATGGAGTCGAGGCAACGGTAAAAAGCGTTATTCGCCGCCCAATAACTTAGTGATGGTCTCCGCCAGCTGCCGCCGCCGGAACGGTTTTCGGATGAGCGGCAAGTTCGCCCCGAAGGCCGGGCTCGCGCCAATAAATTCTTCGTTGTATCCGGAGGTCAACAGGACAGGCAGGTCGGGCCGGCAATCGCGCGCTTGTTCGGCCAGTTGCAGACCGCTCATGCCACCGGGCATAACGACATCGGTAAACAACAGGTCGATAGGCTGATCGCCGCGCAAAATTCCGAGGGCGGAGGGGCCATCGGTAGCGGAAATCACTTGGTAGTTGAGGTCCTCAAGCGTCGCGCTGACCAGCGCCCGGACATCTTCATCATCCTCAACCACCAAGACGATTGCCTGAATTTCTTCGTACAAAAAATGACCTTTCCGTTCAATGGCGGGAATCAGCGCGGGCCCATGCGCCAAACCGCCCCACACCTCTAATTCTAGGGTGAGACCGCCCACCGGCGCCACGCAAACCCCAATCGTACTTAAGCTAATTCCGCAAAATTACGAGATAAATGCGATTGACATCGGGATAAGAATTACCGTATTCGCGGCCAACTAGCGATTGCACATTAGGATAATCGTTCATGCGGCTTATAAATATTTCGAATTGGCTAGTATATTTCGAGTTTAATGCGAAATATCTAATCCACACCTGTCGGGATTCCAGATGAACGATTGGACCGAGGGATGCGGGATATCGGGATAGCCAAGTTGGCGCCAATCGGGCGCGAAACTATAATTATTCCGCCGACCAATCCCCCACCGCAACCCATCCACATGGGCCCTGGCCGGGGACTTCGGTCGGGACGGCCGCAACGCGATATTTTACCGAACTGCCGCTCTGGGCGCGAAAGGCGCCGAAATTATCGGCCGGCTTATTGTCAAAGCGCAATTCATTGCCCAATTCGGTCATCATGCCGACCACCACACCGGCAAATTGCCGGTTCTCCTTGCCCGAGTCGCCGTTGGTTTTAAGACGCGCCTCGAATTCTCGACCCAAATTTTGAATGCCGGCGCTGCCATAGGCGTCGCCGACGGTTCCCCAGGCGCAGTATTTCTTTATATCGGGCGGAATGGCATCGAGCAGGCTGGTCATGGTCATGGGATTTTCGCGCGAGCGCATGCCATCCTTCCAAACCTGCATGAGCAGGTTGGTTTTGCGGAGTTCCTTCGTGTCCACCAAGGCTATATTCATTTGGTCAATATTTTGCGGCGCGAATTTCGCGTATCCCGATTAACGATAGGCGTTAACCAAAATATTGACTGTGACGGCAGTCACAAGATTGCCGGGCGGAAGGGATATCGGGGCTTTGCGCTCCCTGGGCGGCCTCAGGTCAAGCGGTCATAGAGTCCGCGTACGATGGGGTGCAGCAACTCGGTGCGTACCATCATGAAGGCATTCGCCGTCTCTTCATTGCCGCTGGATCGATGCGCGTTTTCCTGCGCCATGAGCTCTTGTTCTTCCAGCTTTACCAGGGCACTCAGCACCAGGCCGGGCTCAGCCCCCTGGTCCGCGGTCCGCGTTTGGCGGTGAAAGCGCGTTTCGATCTTCTTTTCCAGCGCTTCGACGATCTGAATTCCCAATTCCTCATCGGCCATGATCGGCTCTCCTCAACCCCCGAACAGATTCGGCGTGAACGGCAAAGGATAGCCGTCATTTCTTAACACTCTGTTAGTACAAAATTTGGCCGCAGCGGCAGCGTAGCCCAGGACCGTGTGACCGGAGATGTTTGCGCTTTGGCTGCGACGGGCTATACATAATCCCGCAATGCTATTTGGGTCGAAAACACCATTTGAATCAGCCGGGTTGGCAAGGGCCGTAGACGGGATAGGCTGCTTTGTCGCGCTGTCCTATTCGTCACCCATTCGCCCCCGCCCCGCTGGCCGAAATTGGGCGAAATTTGCGCCCTTGCTCTGTCTTCTGTCTCTGCTTGCCGCCTGCGTGGCCCCGCCTGCCGCCGACAGGCCGAAACCTTTTACCCTGCCGGTACTGACGATGGCCGAGTTACACCTCCTGGTCGATGAGACGGTGGCCAGCCAAGAGGATAATCTCGCCCAGCCGCTGGCCATCGCCCGCATTCTCTGCGGCGCCAAGGGCTACCATCCCGACGGCAGCAATTTCGCGACCTGCCGCGAGCGCCTGGTGAAGGCGGTGGTCGCCAAGCCTGAAGTCCTCGCCCAGACACGCGCGCTCGCGCGTATCGCCAAGAAATACTCCGAAGTGCGAAAACCAAAAAAACGAACGCCGGACGGTACCGTCTCCAGCAATGGCCGGCCGCCGCCCTGTTACGATCTGTCTTCGGCCAAGCTCATCGTCTGCGAAGATATCTGAGCCCGGCCGGAGCGCTTTCCAACGAGGTAACCTATCCCAAAGCTTGCCCATATCCTGAGCCTCGCGGTGGCAATCGCGACCAACGCACGCTCGGTGTTCGCCCCCCTACCGCCGAAAAGCGGCATTGACACCCGCCTCGACGCCTTTCCGACGTCGCGCCTGCCGCTCGAGGGTGAAACCGTCATTCACTGGAACGAACACCAGGTGCCGTTCATCTTCGCCGAGAAGGATTCGGACGCCGCCTTCGCGCTCGGCCTCATCCATGGCCATCTCCGGCTCGGCCAGTTGGAGATGATGCGCCATATCAGCCAGGGCCGCCTGTCTGAATTCGCCGGACCCTTCACCGCCGAGATCGACCATACGCTGAGAATTTTCGATCTGGGGCGCGCTGCCGGCGAAATGGAGGCTAATTTTTCGCCCCATGAGCGCCAGTTCATGGAGCGTTTCGCCGCCGGCATCAATCATTATCAGGACGGCCTCACGGTGCTGCCGCACGAATACCGCGTCTTCGGCCACAAGCGCTCGCCCTGGACGATCAACGATCTGATCAGCATGGGCCGCATGGCGTCGGCCGACGTCAGCTGGCTGATCTGGTTCATCTTGTGGAAGCTCCGGGCCCGCCCCGACTGGCCGCAATTGTGGAACACGCTCCTGCATTATGGCGGCAACGCCATGACCTTCGCGGAAAGCGCCGAGGGCGAGGAGCAGCTCACCCTAATGAGCGATCTCTTGGGCGGCATCAGCCGCAATGGCAGCAATTCGCTCGCCGTCGGGCCGGAGCGTTCGGCGAGCGGCCATGCGATGATCGCCAGCGACCCCCATCTCGGCTACTTGCAGCCCAATGTCTGGCTCCTCGCCGGCGTCAAATCGCCGTCCTATCATTTGGCGGGCATGATGCTGCCGGGCCTCCCCTTCTTCGCGGTCGGGCGCAACAAGGACATCGCCTGGGGCGGCACCAATCTGCGCGCCGCGTGCAGCGATCTCTTTGATCTCTCCAGCGTGCCGCCGTCGGAGATCACCGAGCGCGAGGAGAAGATCGCCACGCGCTGGTGGTTCGACAAACGCGTGAAGACCCGCAACAGCCCGTTCGGCCCGGTGATCTCGGATTCGCCGCTCTTGGAAGGGCCGGAAGACGAGACCATCGCGCTCAGCTGGACCGGCCACCGGGCGAGCGACGAGATCACCGCCATGCTCGCCGCCAACCGGGCCGCCAACTGGGAGGAGTTCAGCGCCGCGTTCGAGAGCTATTCCGTCTCGGCGCAGAACTTCGTCTATGCCGACGCCAAGGGCAATATCGGCAAGCTGATGGCGGTGCATCTGCCGGCGCGGAACGGCGATATGCCGCCAGTGGTGCATAGCCCGGCCGAGGGCGGCAAGGCGTGGCAGCGCTTCGTCGGCGTCAACGATCTGCCGCAGAGCTACAATCCGGAGGCCGGCTATCTCGTCTCCGCCAACAACCGCCCGCCGCCCTCCGAGGTGCCGGTCGGCTATTTCTTCGCGCCGGAGGGCCGCGCCGCGCGCCTCGCCGAGCTGATCGAGGCCCAGCCCAATGTCACCTTCGAGGATCTGCGCGCGTTGCAGAACGATGTGGTCGAGCCCGCCGCCGACGCGATCAACCGCTCCCTGGTCGAGGCCGCCCAGCGCCTCGGTATCGAGAGCGACCTGACGCGCCAGGCGCGCGCCGTGCTCGCCACCATGGAAGCGTGGGACGGCAGCTACGAAGCGGATTCGCCGACGCCGGTCGCCTTCGAGGCCGCCTTCTTCCACTTTCTCAGGCGCTTCTACACGCCGCGCCTCGGCGAGGATGGTCTCCGCGCCTTTATCACGGCGGCGGATCTCGGGCGCACCGTGCCGCATGATATCGCGGCGGAGAATGGCGACGTCCTGACCCAGGCGCTGGCCGGCGCGCTGCAGGACGCCGTGCCGATCGTGAAGAAGTTCGCCACCTGGGGCGACATGCACCGGGTGCGTCTCAGGCACCCGCTCGGCATGGTGCCGGTCCTCGCCAAGCGCTACACCTTCGCCGAATACCCGGCGTCCGGCTCGCGCCAGACGGTGATGAAGACCAACCACGCGCCGTCCGACAAGAAGCACCATGCCGGCTACGGCTCGCAAGCGCGCCACATCTCCGACATGTCCGATCTCGACGAAAACTATTTCGTCGTCCTCGGCGGCCAAGACGGCTGGCTCGGCAGCACCACCTTCCTCGACCAGGCCGAGCTGTGGCAGGCCAATGAATATATCCGCGTGCCGCTCAGGCGTGAGAGTGTGGAGAAGGAGTTCAAGAGAAAGATGGTGCTGAAACCCCATTGACCGTGACAAGCCCTTCTTCCCCAGCGGGGAAGGAGGGTTGGGTGGAAGGGGAGAGCCAAGCGCTCCAGCGCTCGTTTGCTAAAGTAGCAATAAAGTAGCAAACGTTTGGGCTCTCTTTTAGTAGGACCCTCAGACGCCGGGCGGGGACGTCCGTCCCCTTGGCTACCTCGCGCATGCTC
>CAZUVO010000140.1:3921-9791 GCA_964623955.1 uncultured Rhizobiaceae bacterium | reverse complement strand
AGAGTGACATTGTCGCACCAAGATGCAGCCCATGGCGACCAGCGAGGCGGTGCCGATGCCGAACTCCTCGGCGCCGAGCATCGCTGCGATCACCACGTCGCGCCCGGTCTTGATGCCGCCATCCACCCGAAGCGTCGTCGTATGGCGCAGGCGGTTGAGGGTCAGTACCTGATTGATTTCGGCCAGGCTCATCTCCCACGGCACGCCGGCATATTTGAGGCTGGTTTGCGGCGAGGCGCCGGTGCCGCCGTCGTGACCGGAAATGAGAATGATATCCGCCTTGGCCTTGGCGACGCCGGCGGAGATCGTGCCGATGCCGGCTTCGGCGACGAGCTTGACCGAGACGCGGGCCTGCGGATTGATCTGCTTGAGGTCGTAGATGAGCTGGGCGAGATCCTCGATCGAATAGATATCGTGATGCGGCGGCGGCGAAATGAGGGTGACGCCGGGCGTCGCGTAGCGCAGGCGGGCGATCTCTTCCGTCACCTTGAAGCCGGGCAGCTGGCCGCCCTCGCCGGGCTTGGCGCCCTGCGCCATCTTGATTTCGATTTCGCGGCAATGGTTGAGATATTCCGCCGTCACGCCGAAGCGCCCCGAGGCGATCTGCTTGACCGCGGAATTGGCATTGTCGCCATTGGGCCGGGGCTCGTAGCGCGCCGGGTCCTCGCCGCCCTCGCCCGAGCACGAGGCGGCGCCGATGCGGTTCATGGCGATCGCCAGAGTCTCATGCGCTTCGCGCGACAGCGCACCGTGCGACATGCTGCCGGACATGAACCGTTTGCGGATCTCGGTGATCGATTCGACCTCTTCCAGCGCCACCGTCGCGCCGGGATTTTTGAAATCCAGCAGGTCGCGCAGATGCACCGGCGGCATGTCGTTCACGCCGGCGGAATATTTCTTGTAGGTGGCGAAGGAATCGGTGGCGAGCGCGCTTTGCAGCATGTGGATCAGGCGGCCGTCAAAGGCATGCACCTCGCCGGAACTGCGCGCCTTATAGAGCCCGCCGACGGGCAGGATCGCCGTGGTGCTTTCATGGGCGCGCTTGTGCAGGCGGAGGACGCGCCGTTTGATGCCCGAAAGGCCGATGCCCGAGACCCGCGAACTCATGCCGGGGAAGAATTCGGCGACCAGGGCGCGCGACAGGCCGACCGCCTCGAAATTATAGGCGCCCCGGTAGGAGCCGAGCACCGAGATGCCCATCTTGGAGAGGATCTTGAGGAGGCCGGCATCGATGGCGGCGCGGTAGCGCTGGCAGCATTCGTCGAGACTGAGATTGCCAAAGAGGCCGCGCGCCTGGCGCTCGGCGATGGATTCCTGCGCGAGATAGGCGTTGACCGTGGTCGCGCCGACGCCGATCAGGACGGCGAAATAATGCACATCGAGACATTCGCCCGAGCGCACATTGATCGAGGTGAAGGTGCGCAGCTTCTCCTTGACGAGATGGCTGTGCACGCCGCCGGCGGCGAGGATCATCGGCACCGGCGCGCGCTCGGTGGAGGTGTTCTCGTCGCTCAGCACGAGATGCACCGCGCCGCCCCTGACCGCGTCTTCGGCCTCGCGGCGGATGCGGTCCATTGCGACCGTCAGCTCGTTATGGCCCTCGCCGGCCTCGAAGGTGCAGTCGATCAGCGCCGCCTGGTCGCCCATATAGCGCCGCATGGCGGCGAACTCGGCATTGCTCAGGACCGGCGAGTTGAGCATCAGGAGATCGGTCTGGGTTTCGCTTTCGGCAAACATGTTGCCGAGATTGCCGAGCCGGGTCTTGAGGCTCATCACGCCATATTCGCGTAAAGAGTCGATCGGCGGATTGGTGACCTGGCTGAAATTCTGCCGGAAGAAATGCTGCAGGCCGCGATACTGCCGGGAGAGCACGGCGATCGGCGTATCGTCGCCCATCGAGCCGGTCGGCTCCTTGCCGTCCGCGACCATGGGATGGAGGATCTGTTCGAGCTCTTCCATGGTGTAACCGAACGCCCGCTGGCGGTTGCGCAGCTCTTCGGCGCCGTAGACCACCGGTTCGTTTTCCGAACCGATCAGGCTGTCCATCTCGACGATATTCTCGACCCATTCGCTATAGGGGTGGCGCGCGGCCAGCATGTCCTTGAGCTCGCGGTCGTGATAGAAGCGGCCTTCCTCGAGCTGGACGCCGATCATTTCGCCCGGGCCGAGGCGGCCTTTCTCCATCACTTCGGTTTCGTCGAGCGGCACCATGCCGGTTTCCGAGCCGACGACCAGGAGCCCGTCGCCGGTGATGCTGTAGCGCAGCGGCCTGAGGCCGTTCCTATCCATGCTGGCGATGACCCAGCGGCCGTCGGATGCGGCGAGCGCCGCCGGCCCGTCCCACGGCTCGACCACGCAATTGCAATAGGCGAAGAAGTCGCGCAGCTCCGGCGACATATGCGGGCGGTGCGACCAGGATTCGGGCACCACCATGCACTGCGCGGCCGGCATCGGCCGGCCGGCATGGACCAGCGCCTCGATCACCGAATCGAGCGCCATGGAATCCGAGGCGTCGGGTTCGATAAGGGGAAAGATCTCGTCGTTATAGTCTTCGAACACCTCGCTCGCCGCACGGGTCTCGTGGCTCTTCATCCAATTGGCGTTGCCCTTGATGGTGTTGAACTCGCCATTATGGGCGACCATGCGGAACGGCTGGGCGAGGCGCCAGGTTGGGAAGGTGTTGGTCGAATAGCGCTGATGGAAGATGGCGAAGCTCGAGACGAAGCGCTCATCGAGGAGGTCGGGATAGAAGGCGGTGAGCTGTTCGGCGAGGAACATGCCCTTATAGACCACCGTGCGGCAGCTTAAGGAGCAGATGTAGAACTCCTTGATGTGATGCTCGAGGGCGATCTTCTCGATGCGCCGGCGGATGATGTAAAGGTCGATCTCGAACTGGTCGTCGTCGACGCCGCGGTCGTTCGAGATCATCACCTGTTCGATCTCCGGGCGGGTTGCATTCGCCTTCTCGCCGATTACGGTGGGGTCGATCGGCACCTGGCGCCAGCCATAGATGCCGTGGCCGAAGCGGAGAATTTCCGTCTCGACGATGCCGCGCGAGGTTTCTTGGGCGCCGAGATCGGTCTTCGGCAGAAACATCATGCCGAGGGCGAGGCGGCCGGGTTTCGGCCGGTGGCCGGTATCCTCGACATGCTTCTTGAAGAAATCCTGGGGAATTTCGAGCTTGATGCCGGCGCCGTCGCCGGTCTTGCCGTCGGCATCGACCGCACCGCGGTGCCAGACCGCCTTGAGTGCCGCGATGCCGGCCTCGACCACATCGCGCCGGGGCTTGCCGTCGAGCGCGGCGATCAGCCCGACGCCGCAGGCATCGCGTTCGTCGGAGGCGCGGTAGAGCCCGTCGCGCTCGAGCCGCTCGGCATTCTCGCGCCATTCGGCGGCGAAGATCTGACCTTTATCGAGTTCGTTTCGTTCCGTCATGCGCCCGGCCTCAAATCGCTTGCGCCAGGGGCACGGCGCGGGCGCCGATATAGCGGTGGATCGCCGCCGCCGCGTCGCGCCCATCCTTGATCGCCCACACCACGAGGGAGGCGCCGCGGACGATATCGCCGCCGGCGAACACGCCGTCGAGATTGGTCATCATCGAGGTCCAATCCACTTTCACCGTGCCCCAGCGGGTGACCTCGAGCTCCGGCGCGTCGAACAGCACCGGCAGATCCTCCGGGTCGAAACCGAGCGCCTTGATGGCGATATCGGCCTTGAGGGTATGGCTCGAGCCGGCGATCGGCTGCGGTGTCTGCCGCCCGGAGGCATCCGCCACGCCGAGATGAATATTCACCGCGCGCACGCCGGCCACCGCATCGTCGCCGACAAAGGCCTCAGGCGCCGAGAGCCAGGCGAAGGTGACGCCCTCCTCCTCGGCATGGGTGACCTCCTGCAGCGAGCCCGGCATGTTGACCCGGTCGCGGCGGTAGAGGCAGGTGACCGATTTCGCCTTTTGCCTGACCGCGGTGCGCACGCAATCCATCGCCGTGTCGCCGCCGCCGATCACCACGACATTCTTGCCGTCGGCATCGAGCGTGCCGTCGTCGAATTGCGGCACCTCGTCGCCGAGGCCCTTGCGGTTGCTCGCGGTGAGATAGTCCATCGCCATGAAGATGTTTTCGAGGCCGACGCCGGGCACTTTGATGTCGCGCGCCTTGTAGGCGCCGGTGGCGATCAGCACCGCGTCATGGCGGTTGCGCAGATCGGCGAGCGACGCGTCGCGCCCGACCTCGAACTGCAGATGAAATTCGACGCCGGCCGCGACCAGGAGTTCGGCGCGCCGCGCGACGATGGTTTTCTCCAGCTTGAAATTGGGGATGCCGTAGATCAGCAAGCCGCCGATGCGGTCGTAACGGTCATAGACATGCACTTGATAGCCGCGCCGGCGGAGCATTTCCGCCGCCGCCATACCGCCCGGCCCGGCGCCGATAATACCGACCGATTCCGCGCGCTCGCTCTCCGGTCGCGGCGGCTTGACCCAGCCCTGCTCGAAGGCGGTTTCGGTGATATAGCGCTCGACCGAACCTATGGTGACCGATTCGAAGCCCTTTTCGATCACGCAATTGCCCTCGCACAGCAGGTCCTGGGGGCAGATGCGGCCGCAAATTTCGGGAAAATTATTGGTCGCCGAGGAGACCTCATAGGCTTCCTGCAGGCGCCCTTCGGCGGTCAACATCAGCCAGTCGGGGATATTGTTCTGCACCGGGCAATGGATCTGGCAGAACGGCACGCCGCATTGCGAGCAGCGCGAGGCCTGCTGCAAAGCGCTTTGGGGCACGAAATCGCGATACACTTCGCCCCAATCCTCGCGCCGTTCGTCCGCCTCGCGCTTGTCCGGCCGTTTGGCCGCAATATCGACGAATTTAAGCATGCAGCTTCCGCTTGCCCCCGGAATTCGCGGTTTTTGGTTTTGGGCGGAGCTGCCGATTTGCGGTTTGTGGCGCTCCTTGTTGCCGGCAACATAGGGGAAAAGCCCATTTATTGCGAGAAAAAACGACATTTAAGTCACTAATACTGACATAGATGCCTCGAGCCGCCGCCGCAAATTTGAATCATTCGAATATCTTAAATCACCTGTCGCAAATATAGTTCCGATTTGCGACTTAAATCCGCCGGGCCGATTTTCGTGCCGCCCGCCAATTAGCAATTATCCTTAGACTACAATGTGATATAACCGGCCCCGAAAATTTGCCGGCGAACTATTCATGCATTGGATGTATTGAACCTTGCTGCTGCTGCATCTGGTCATCCTGGCGGTCGTCCAGGGCATCTCCGAATTTTTACCGGTCAGCTCTTCCGGCCATCTAGTTTTGCTGCCCCGCTTGGCCGGTTGGCAGGATCAAGGCCTCAATATCGACATCGCCGTCCATGTCGGCACGCTGGGCGCCGTGTTGGTCTATTTCTACCGCGATATCTGGGCAATTTTGCGCGGCTTCCTCGGCGGCAAGAAGCGCGAGCGGCGGGAAGGCAGGGCGCTCGGCCTGCAAATTCTCGTCTCCCTGCCGCCGGTGATCGTCGCCGGCGGCCTGATGGCCTATTTCGCGCCGGAAATCTTCCGCTCGCCGCTGATCGTCGCCTGGACCATGCTGGGCTTCGGCGTGCTGTTGTGGCTCGCCGATCATGTCGGCATGACCGTGCGCCGGGTCGAACATATGACCTATGGCAGCGCCTTCATCATCGGCATGGCGCAGATCCTGGCGCTTCTGCCTGGCACCAGCCGCTCCGGCATTACCATGACGGCGGCGCGTTTTCTCGGCTTTGAGCGCGGCGCGGCGGCGCGCTTCTCGATGCTCATGTCGATCCCGGTGATCGTCGCCGCCGGCGCTGTCGCCGGGCGCGACTTGGCCCTCTCCGGTGAGCCGGTCATCACC
>CAZUVO010000140.1:0-3911 GCA_964623955.1 uncultured Rhizobiaceae bacterium | reverse complement strand
GCGATGGGCGCGTTGGTGGCGTTGACCACCGAGGCCAGCAGCAGTTCGGCGGCATCACTTTGCCCCGTGAGCGCCGCCGCCATCGCCTTCGTCACCGCGCTCTTATCGATCGCCGTCCTCATGCTGATGCTGAAGCGCCTGAGCTTCACACCCTTCGTCATCTACCGGATGTTTTTGGGAATTGTGCTGCTGGTGCTCTATTACGGCTTCGGCTGGACGTTTGGAATTTAATCCGAGGATTGTACCTGCGGCGTCGAATCCGTGCGCGCCTTGCGGAAGCGGTGGAGATAGGTCGGCAGGATAAGCTCCGCCGCGCTTGCCGCGATGCCGAGATCGCCGAGCGTCAGCGCGTCCTCCGCCACCACATTGTCGGCGCGCAGCATCTTCGCCTGATCCGCCGTGAAGGGCGGCTCGGGCAGGAATTGCGCGAAGAAGCCCATGATATCGGCGGCGAAATAGGGCACCGGCACGATCAGGCGCTTATGCTGCGTGACCTCCGTCACCAGCTCCATCAGCTCGCGGAAGCTGTAGATTTTGGGCCCGCCGAGCTCATAGGTCTTGCCGCCGCATTCGCCCGCCGGCGCGCTGAGCACGCGGGTGATCGCCTGGGCCACATCGGAGACATGGACCGGCTGGTAGCGCGTCGTGCCGGCTTCGATCTCCGGCATCAGATAGAGGCCTTCAAGGTGAAATTTCGGCTTTTGCCGGATGTCGAAAAACGCCGGGAGAACCGGTGAAATCCGCGCCAAGGCGCTGAATTTGTTAAAGAAATCGTCTTCCGGGCCGAACAGGACACCGGGCCGGAGGATCGTCGCCCCGGGAAAGGCCTCCAAGACCTGTGCCTCGCCATGCGCCTTGCTGCGCGCATAACCCGAATTCGCGTCTGAAGCGGCGCCGATGGCGGATATATGCACCAGCCGCCGGGCCCCCGCCTCTTTCGCCGCCCGTGCGATGCGCCCGGCGCCGTTGCCGTGCACCGCATAGAAGCTCTGCCGGCCGCGTTCATAGAGAATGCCGGTCAGGTTGACCACTTCGCTCGCGCCCGCGACAGCACGCGCCACGGACGCATCGTCGCGCACATTGGCCTGCACCAGGTCGATCTGGCCGACGCCGCCCATCGGGCGGAGAAAGCCGGCAAATTCCGGCCGCCGGACCGCGACCCGGATCAGCGCGCCTTCCTGCGCCAATTGCTGGATCAGGTGGCGGCCGAGAAAGCCGGAGCCGCCGAAGACGGTGACGATGCGATTGCTCATAATGCCCTATGCCGTCCTTCGTTCGATTAGGGCCTCTACTTAGGATACTTCGCGCCGCCCCGCCAGGGGAAATGACGCCCGGCCGCCGCGCCCGATAGGTGTTGACAGGGTGATGGCACAGGTCTACCCAACATGGCCATGGCCAACCATTTGCATATCAACGATTTGCCGCCGGGGCTGACCTTCGGCGACAGCGTCGCGATCGACAGCGAGGCCATGGGCCTGCATCCGCACCGCGACCGGCTCTGCGTCGTGCAAATGTCGCGCGGCGACGGCGATTGCCATCTCGTGCATTTCCCGCCGCCCGGCGATTATGCCGCGCCCAATCTGAAGGCGATTCTGAGCGATCCGGGGGTGCTCAAGATCTTCCATTTCGCGCGCTTCGATGTCGCCATCCTCGAGCATTATCTCGGCGTCACCTGCCAGCCGGTCTATTGCACCAAGATCGCCTCCAAGCTGGTGCGCACCTTTACCGACCGCCATGGCCTCAAGGATCTGTGCCGCGATTTTCTCGGCGTCGATCTCTCCAAGCAGCAGCAATCCTCCGACTGGGGCGCGGCGGAGCTGACGCCGGAACAGCAGGCCTATGCCGCCTCGGACGTGCTCCATCTTCATGAGATCAAGAAGATCATGGATGAATTGCTGGCACGCGAGGGGCGGATGGAACTGGCCCAGGCCTGTTTCGATTTCCTCCCCACCCGCGCCAAGCTCGACCTCGCCGGCTGGGACGAGGTCGACATCTTCCATCACTAAAGCAAATCCCGAGCGGGTGATATCGCCCGCGACGACGCATTTGCTAAAATCAAAAAGAGCTAACGCGCCATCTCGATGCCGGCTTGGGTGAGCGAGACGCGCCCGGCGGGGTCGTCGGTGACATGGCCGATGCGCTGGCACGCCTTGCCATGGCGGCGCACAATCTCAAGCGCCTGGCTCTCGTCCTCCGGGCGCACCACCAGGCAAAAGCCGATACCCATATTGAACACGTGATGCATCTCCATCGCGTCCGCGCCGGTGATGCTTTGGATCAGCGGGAAGAGGGGCGGCGGCGGCGGCAGATCGTCGATGACGAAACCGACTTCCGCCTTGACCCGGGTGAGATTGAGGAAGCCGTCGCCGGTGATGTGGACCAGCGCGCCGACATCGGGAATCTTCTCCAGCACTTCGAGCGCCTCGGCGACATATATATATGTCGGACGTAAGAGTTCCTCGCCCACCGTGCCGCCCAGCTCGTCGATATGCGTGCCGGCGTCATGCCCGGCCATGTCGAAGAGCGCGCTACGCGCAAGGCTGAGGCCGTTCGAGTGAATGCCGTTGCTGGCGACGCCGATGATGATGTCACCCGGGCGCACGCTTTCGCCGAGATTGATGTTATCGAGATCGACCCGGCCGATTGCCGTGCCGGCAAGATCGAAGCCGAGACCCTCGCCATGGCCCTTGATGATGTCCCTGAGCTGGGCGATCTCGCCGCCGGTGATGGAAATATTGCTGAGCCTGGCGCCTTCCGCGAGGCCGGCGCCGATCGCTTCCAGCATGGCCGGGTCGGCATTCTCCACCGCGACATAATCGACCATGGTCAGGGGCGTAGCGCCGACGCAGACGAGATCGTTGACGTTCATCGCCACGCAGTCGATGCCGACGGTGTCGTATTTCCCCATCATCTGCGCAACCAGGGCCTTCGAGCCGATGCCGTCGGTGCAGATGGCGATACCGAGGCCGGCGACATCGATGACATTGGCGAAATAACCGAGATCGAGCTTGACCGGCGCGTCGCCGAGCTGCCAGGTCGATTTCACATGTTCGATAAGCCGCCCGAGGCCGGCTTCGGCCTGATCGGTATTGACGCCGGAGGCTTCATAACCGGGCGAAGTCGGGCTCGATTTCGGGTCTTGCGGCGCCGCGGCCATTGATGGGGTCCTCTTGTTGTCGCGTTTCCCAGCGCCATATCTGGTGTCTACACGGTCGCCGCACGCTACAGGTCTTGCTGCGGCGGTGCAATGACGGCAGGCCATTTCTCCGCGCCGCTGGGCGAAAAGACGGTTAAAATTTCCGTGGAAGCGAGTATGTTCAAAGCAATTGGTTGCTTTCGGCGATTCGAATTGCGTCGAAGGCGGAAACGAACTCGCACATGTCCGATATGAACGCGCCAACAAAGAAGGCCGTGCCCGCCGCAGCGGAGCGTGCCGATTCGGAAGAGAATCGCGATCTTGCCGCGGGCCGCCGGGTCCTGCAGCTGGAAGCCCGTGCGCTCTCGCGTCTCGCCCAGGAGCTCGATACCGGTTTTACCCGCGCGGTCGATATCCTCGAGCGCGTCAAAGGGCGGATCGTCGTCTCCGGCATGGGCAAGAGCGGCCATATCGGCAACAAGATTGCCGCCACCCTCGCCTCGACCGGCGCGCCGGCGATCTTCGTCCATCCGGCGGAGGCGAGCCATGGCGATCTCGGCATGATCACCGGGGAGGATGCGCTGCTGGTGCTCTCCAATTCCGGCGAGACGACCGAGCTCAGCGACATGGTGCATTTCTCCCGACGCTATGAGATTCCGCTGATCGCCATTGTCGGGCGGGCCGACAGCACCCTGGCGGAAAGCGCCGACGTCGCCCTGATCATGGCCGACGAGCCCGAGGCCGGAACCCTCGGCCTCGCGCCCACCACCTCGAC
>CAZUVO010000139.1:1657-9970 GCA_964623955.1 uncultured Rhizobiaceae bacterium | reverse complement strand
CGGAAAACCCGGCGGGCATCGTGCCGACAACGCTCGTCGCCACCATCTGCTCGACCGCCACCGCGATTGTCGTCGCCAAGCTTTGCATGCGCTGGTTCCCCCCCGCCTCAGCCCCGCCCGCCGAGGTGCTCAAGGCAGAAGCGGCGGAGAAGGCCGCCAGCGCCGGCGACGAGATCGAAGAATTCGACGCGCCGTCCGACGACGCGGAGGATGAGGCCGGAGACGGGCAGTTGGTGCGGGAGGCCGCGCGGCCCTACCCGGCCTATGTCTCCTTCCTCGTCCTCGCCGGTATCGCCGGCTTCATCCCGCTCACCGTTTTCTATGGCCGCGAGATCGCGCCCTGGATCATCCCTTGCCTGATGCTCGGCCTCCTCGGCTTCGGCGTCGCCAAGCGGGTGCGCATCTATGAAGTGTTTGTCGAGGGCGCGCGCGAGGGTTTCCAGGTAGCGCTCCGCATCATCCCTTATCTGGTGGCGATCCTGGTCGCGGTCGGCATGTTCCGCGCCTCCGGCGCGCTGGAATGGATCATCACGCCGATCGGCAGCGTGACCCAGCACATCGGCATGCCGGCGGAGGCGCTGCCGATGGCGATCCTGCGCCCGCTCTCCGGCTCCGGCGCTTACGGCATCCTGGCCTCGATCATCAACGACCCGGCGATCGGCCCGGACAGCTATACCGGCTATCTCGTCTCCACCCTGCAGGGCTCGACGGAAACCACCTTCTATGTGCTGGCGGTCTATTTCGGCGCGGTGCAGATCCGGCGTATCCGCTACGCCCTCATCCCGGCGCTCTCCGCCGATCTCGCCGGCATCATCGCCGCGGTGGCGATTGTCTGGATCATGTATGGCTGACAGGGCGTAGATGGCCGGCAGCGCCGTGATCGCCACGGGACGGGTGTCAGGTTCATATCGTCTCTCTCAATTTCCATGAACGATGCGATAAAATATTTTGTCTTACTATTTATTTTCTTTGATCCATTTGGCTTTTGCCGAAAAATATTTCCCGAGTTTCCTCACTTGGATTTCCGATGACTTCTTTCTCTTTCAGAATCGCCATCGCTTTTTGCACCGCCGGGCGCGCGCCGATCGCCTCATACCATCTTTTTACATGGGGAAATTCGTCAATCTCAATTTCGTGCAGCCATCGCACATCGACCCACGGATACACCGCCATATCCGCGATGGAATAATCCCCGGCTAGAAAATTATGATCGGCCAGTCTTTTATCAAGCACGCCATAAAGACGTTTCGTTTCGTTTTGATATCTATCTATCGCATAGGTGATTTTTTCCGGCGCATAACCCATGAAGTGGCCGCATTGACCGAACATCGGGCCAATATTGCCGACCTGAAAATAGAGCCACTGAAGAACCGTGTATCTGCGAGCGATATCCCGCGGCATGAACAAGCCGGTTTTTTCCGCCAAATATTCAAGGATGGCGCCCGATTCAAACAAGGTCAGAGGCGACCCTTCGTCGCCATCATGGTCGACAATCACGGGAATACGGTTGTTTGGGCTGATATTTAGAAACTCGGGCTCAAACTGATCGCCAACCAGTATGTTGATCTCGCGGATCTTATAGGCGAGTCCGCACTCCTCCAGCATTATCGGAATCTTCTGGCCATTCGGCGTCGGCCAAAAATATAAGTCAATCACCTTTCACACCTTCATTCGTGCAAGCGCCTGCTCGACTTTGCGCCGGTGAAACCGGGGCGAGGAGTCGCCTTCATAGGGTATTTGGTAGTGGGTTTGGACGGATGCCCGTTGTAGGGACTGTTGAAACCAGACGGCGATTTTGGGCCAGTTGCCCTGCCAATCACTGCATGGGTTATCGGGCAAATTGCCGCCCTTGGTCACCATCGCATCGAGATAGCTGATCCCCTGCAACAAGCCGACATCGCCAATGTCGAAACCCCGCCAACGATCACATTCCTGTTCCAGGCAATCGAGCGACCGGGTGATCTTGGGCCACAACCAGGCATATAGATCGGGCCGGCGATCGCTTTCGTCCCGCCAGCCTTCCATACTTATTTGCACGGCGAATTCGAATATACCGTCGCCTATGCCCAAGCGGCGCAGCGCATCGAAGCGTTCCGTCCCGCCCGCGGGATAGAGTTTATTGGCCTTCGAGACGCTATCCAGATATTCGACAATTACCTGACTTGGATAGAGTATCGCGCCGTCGTTCGTCGCCAATGTCGGCACTTTGCCGGTTGGGTTGAGCATGCTGATATCATATTGACCTTCAACCCATTCACCTTCGGTATTGCTAAACGGAAAAGTCGGCACGAGTTCCACATCACCATCTAGTCCCGTCTCATGAATGGTAACGAGAACTTTGTGAACAAAACTGTGAAATGGCGAGTAGAACAAAATCATATTTTTAAGTCTTTCCTGTTCGCGCGGTTTTGATTACCGCCGGTCTTGCCACTCGTCTTGTTTGCGCGGAAAAGCGCGCTTCAAACCGCTAATCGGCGCCAGCCTTCTTGCCGGCGCCGAGGGCCGCGTCGATGTTTTCCGGCAGGTGCGCCGTGCGGTGGTCGACCAGGCCGTCCTCGATGCCCTCGACGCGGGAGAGCGCCGGCAGATCCGGCTTGCCGGCGGTGGCGTGGAGTTCGCCGAGGGTGTGAACGCCGGGGCGCTCTTCTTTCATGTAGGCGGGCTTGCCGTCGGCGTCGCGGAACTTCGGCATGACCTCTTCGGCGAACATCTGCATGTTCTTCTTGACCATCCAGTCGGGCATCGGGCCGAAGGGCGAGCCGGCGCAGACCACGCCGCCGGCGCCGACATCCTCGCAATATTCGGAATATTTCTCGATCACCGTCTCGGGCGAGCCGACGACCATGTAGTTTTGTTCGAGGAGCTCCGAATAGCTCAACTCGTAGGGCGGCTTGAGGTCGAACTTCTCGCTCATATTGAGGAATCCGCGCATCGACTTCTTCGTCATATAGCCCGGCGGGAAGAACAGATGGCCGGGGAATTTGAGCCCGGTGTTGAACAGCCAC
The DNA here is from genome assembly GCA_964623955.1 of uncultured Rhizobiaceae bacterium. Classification (GTDB taxonomy): domain Bacteria; phylum Pseudomonadota; class Alphaproteobacteria; order UBA828; family UBA828; genus PTKB01. The sequence continues at coordinate 6,965 of CAZUVO010000139.1, read as the reverse complement.
GACATATGCGCCTTGGCCTCGCGCTCGGCCTGGGCATCAGTCTCCGCCACATAAGTCGGCAGACAGGCCATGAGCTGATCCTTGGACGCCTCGTAGCCGAACTTATTGGCCTCCTCGCGATATTTGCCGAAAGACGCCTTGTAGAACCATTGCGGCGCGAAGATGCCCATATAGGTGTATTTGCGTTTGGCGCATTGGGTAATGGTCTCGAGCGAGCCGTAGCCCGGGATCCAGATCGGTGGGTGCGGCTGCTGCATCGGGCGCGGCCAGGGATTGACGTTGGGGATGTAATAGTGATCGCCCTGCCAGGTGAATGGGCCGTCCTCGGTCCACGCCTTGATGATAAGATCATGCGCCTCCCAGAAGCGTTCGATCGAATCGCCGGCATAGACCGCATTGTTGAAATATTCGCAGCCCAGCCCGCGCACGAAACCCGAGATGATGCGTCCGCCCGAGATCACGTCGAGCATGGCGATCTCCTCGGCGATGCGCAGCGGATTGCCGTGCAGCGGAATGGCGTTGCCGATGATGCCGATCGGGATGTCGTTGGTCCGCGCCACGAGATAGGCGGCGATGAGATCGGGCGCCGGCATGGTGCCATAGGCGTTGGCATGGTGCTCGTTGACGATGACGCCGTCGAAGCCGTAGCGCTCGGCATCGACCAGCTGATTGAGATATTCGTTGTAAAGGCGGTGGCCGTGCCGGGGATCGTAATGCTTGTTCGAAAGCGTCACCCAGGTCGAGGGCAGGGTCTCCTCCGGCGGGATATGGGGATAGGGCATGAGGTGGAAGAAATAGAATTTAAGCCTGTTGGTCGAGCTCATGACGCTTCTCCCGCAATGAAGCGGCGGATTACCGCCGCCGTCTCCGCCGGCCGTTCGGCGATGATCGCGTGGCCGGTCTCCGCGACCCGTTCGAGGCGCGCACCGGGCAGTACCTCGGCGAAGCGATCGGCCATGGCGTCGGGCACGAGGCGGTCATTCTCGGCGCCGACGACGAGCGCCGGACAGGTGAGGCGCTTGAGCCGGCGTTCGAGCGCCAGATTGTAGCGCGGCGCCCAGATCAGACGGGCGGCGGCCGAAGTCTCGGCCATTAGTTGCAGCAACTCTTCGATGTCGATCGGATCGGTGAGATATTCGCCCATCTTGCTCTTGTCGTTGTAGAGGCGGTCGACCAGCTCCTCGGGCGGTATCTTGAACATGTCGACGCCGGGGTCGTCCTTGAGCCTGAGCCCGATCGGCGTGATCAGCGTCAGGCTCTTGACCCGCCGGGGGTAGAAAGAGGCGATTTCCGCCGCCATCCAGCCGCCCAGCGAATAGCCGATGAGGTGAAAGTCGTTGATGCCGAGAGCCTCGAGGAAACCGTCATAATGGATCACCACATCGGAGAAATCCCTCAGCCAGGGCGGCATCGGCGTCTCGCCGAAACCGGGATGCTCGGGCGCGATGAAATCCATCGCGGCCGCGCAGTCCTCATAGAACGGCATCCACATGCGCGTCGCCCCGGCGCCGTGCAGAAACAGCGCGGGCTCGCCCGCCCCCTTGCGCCGGTATGCCGTCGGCACACCGGCCACGGTGACGAACTCCGGCTCGGTATAATGATTGGGCGGCTGCGGCGCCGCCTCCCGTTCGATCTCCACAGCTTCGCTCATCTGCCCTCCTTTGGCCCTGTGCCGGACCTTCAATGGGACAAATTAAAGCCAAGCAAGGGCCCGCGACAAGCGCCCGCCGCGCGGGGTTATGGCGCAACGCAAAATCGGTTATGACAAGGACCAGACCATAGGGGTGGAGTTGAGCATGCGAATCTTGGCAACCGGCTTGGCATTTCTCTTTGTCATTTTCGTTTTGGGCGAGAGGGCATATGCCGAGGCGGGCGATCCTGTCGGCAGCGTGGAGCGCATGCGCGGAGTGGCGGATGCGTCTTCGGAGGGCGCCCGGCGGCAGCTGGAGACCGGCTCCGAGATTTTCCTGCACGACGAAATCACCACCGGGTCCGATACCCGGTTGCTGATCGCCATGAAGGACGGCACCGAGCTCACCCTCGGCGATGATTCGCTAATCGTGATCGATGATTTCCTGTTTGACGAAGAGGGCGGGATCGGCCGCGAGGTATTTTCCGTCGTCAGCGGCGTGTTCCGCGCCGTCAGCGGCGGGATCACCGCGCTCGACGAGGGCGAGATGACGGTCCGGACACCGGTCGCGACGCTCGGCATCCGGGGCACCGAGTTTTGGGGCGAGCAACGCGCGGACCGTCTGCACGTGGCGATGTTGGCCGGCACGGCCGTGATCGTCGAGAATGAAGCGGGGCGGGTGGTGTTGACGGAGCCCCTCTTTGTCACGCTGGTGACCGCGCCCGACGCAGCGCCGTCCGAACCGGTGCGTCTCACGGACGAGCAACTCCGGGCCGCGCTCGAAACGGTGGCGTTCTAGGGGGCAGCCACCGGCACCTTTTCGACAAACATAGTTGAAACCCGGGGCAAGGATGCTTTCAATCGCTTCCGGCGGCGCGCGGTGCGCGCCATATTTGGGGGAACCATGCGCTATCGCTTTGCCGGCTTCGAGCTCGATACCGAGCGCATGGAATTCCGCGCCGAGGGCGAGGTTCAGGCGCTGGAGCCGCAGGTCTTCGATTTGCTGCGCCATCTGGTGGAGAATGCCGAGCGGCTGGTCAGCCGTGACGAGTTGATCGAAGTGGTGTGGAACGGGCGCATCGTCTCGGACGCAACCGTCAGCGCGCGCATCAATGCGGCGCGCCGCGCGGTGGGCGACAGCGGCGACCGCCAGGCGCTGATCAAGACCGTGCCGCGGCGGGGCTTTCGCTTCGTCGGCGAGGTTTCCCAGGCGGGCGCCGGCCGCCCGGACAGGCCGGCCACGGTGGATCGCACCACGCCGATCCCGGACAAACCCTCGATTACCGTTTTGCCCTTCCGTTATCTCGGCGGCGCGGAGGCGCATGCCTATTTTGCCGACGGGCTGAGCCAGGGGATCGTCACCACCCTGTCGAAGATCGGCGAGATCATTGTCGTCTCCGGCGGCGACATGCCGGCCGCCGAGGAGCTCGATATCGGCTATATCCTCGAAGGCAGCGCGCAAGTTTCGGGGGCGCGGGTTCGCGTTGCGACGGGGCTCGTCGAGGCCGCCACCCGGCGCAGCCTGTGGGCCGAGCAATATGACCGCGAGCTTACGGATATTTTCGCCCTGCAGGACGACATCACGCGGGAGATCGTCACCGCCCTGCAGGTCAGTCTGACCGAGGGCCAGCAGGCCCGCCTGCGGCGGCGCCAGACCTCGGATTTCGCCGCCTGGGAAAATTATGTGCGCGGCATCTCCGATCTCAGGCGCTTCACCCGCGAGGGCAATGCCGAGGCGCGGGAACAGCTTGAGCAGGCGATCGCGCGCGACGAGGATTTCGCCGCCGCCTGGACCTATCTCGGCTGGACTTACATGCTGGGCGCGCGGGCCGGATGGGACACATCGCCGGAGGCGTCCTTCGCGGAGGCCACCCGCTGCGTCGAAAAGAGCCTGGCGCTGGACGCCTCGGACTCGGAGCCCCATGCGCTTCTCGGCTGCGTGCAGATGCATCAGCGCGAACATGACGCGGCGATCGCCTCGGGCGAAAAGGCGGTCGAGCTCGGCCCCAATATCGCCGAGAGCTACGTGCTGCTGGGCCAGACGCTGAACTATTCCGGCCGCCCCGAGGAAGGCGCCGCTTTGCTGGAAAAGGCGATGCGGTTGAGCCCGTTCTATCCCGACAATTGGCTCGGCATCCTCGCCAACGGCTACCGGCAACTCGGGCGCACCGAGGAGGCGATCGAGCTGGACCGCGAACGGCTCAGGCGCAACCCGGACAATTTCTTCTCCGATTTCAGGCTCGCCGCGCTCTATATGGAGACCGGCCAGGAAGAACTTGCCCGCCGCCATGCGAGCGAGGCGCTGAAGAAAAACCCCGGTTTGACCCTGAAACAAATCCGCATCAGCGAGCCGTATCGTGACGAGAAATTACTGGCCACCTATCTCGATCTTCTCCGTGCGGCCGGACTGCCGGAGGGATAAGATAACCGGCGAGGGAGCCGAACATATTGCGCCGACGATAATCGTTATTGAGGGAGGGAAGAATGCCGAGCCTTGCACGCGTGAACGGAGCCGAGACCGATGCCGGGGAAGTCAGCGATATATTGAACCGTGACGGCGCCGTCGTGGTGGAGGGGGCGATAGAGTCCGGCTTGCTGTCCGCGCTGAACGCGGACCTCGACGGGTTCGTCGAGGAACTTGGCGTCGGCCTGCGCAATCCGGCGAGCGACTTCTTCCTCGATTTCTACGGCGCCTCGACCGTCCGTATCGACGGGTTGCCGGCAAAATCGCCGGCGTTTCTGGATGTCATGCAATTGCCGTTGCTGCAACAGGTCGCGGACATCCTGCTGAAACCCAATTGCGAGGATTATTTGCTCAATACGGCGCAGCTCATCGAAATCCGGCCGGGCGAAACGGCGCAGGAGATTCACTATGACGAGCTCGCCTGGTCCTACATCCCGAAGGGAGGGCCGCAGCTGCAAGTCGAGGCGATGTTTGCGTTGAGCGATTTCACCAAGGAGAACGGCGCGACCCAAGTGGTGCCCGGCAGCCACCTGTGGGAAGCCGGGCGCGAGCCTAAACCGGAGGAGATATTACAGGCAGAGATGCCGGCGGGCTCGGCCCTGTTCTATCTCGGCTCGGCGCTGCATGGCGGCGGTGCGAACACCACCAAGGATGTGCCGCGGCGCGGCATGTTCCTCGGCTTCGTCGTCGGCTGGCTGAGGACCGAGGAGAATAGTTTTCTCACCGTACCGATAGAGGATGTCAAAACCATGCCCGTCCGGGTGCAGGAACTGCTCGGCTACAAGCCGCATTTTGCCGTCGGCGTCGTCGACGTCGGCAGCCCGATGGCGCTGTTGAAATAGGCGGGTCTCCCGGGCGGTTTCGCCCTCGCGGTACAGGAGTTAATGCGCCAGGTCTTTGCGCAGCTCGCGGCGGCGTTCCAACAGGCGGCGGATGCGGATGGGGAGCGCGCCCTCGTCGAGAATGTCGCGGTCGGCCAGAATGCGGATCAAATCCTCGATGACGCGCACCAGTTCGAGATCGGTCGCCTGAAGCTGCTCAAGTGCCGCTGATTCGTCTTTTTCCTTACCGCTCATGGTGTCTCGCCCCCAATTTTCTTCTTGGCCGCCATTCTAACCCGATCGCCTGGGGGAGCGCGAGTCGCGGTTGAGCGTGGCCTGAAGGGCGCTCAACTCGCCGAGCTCAAACTTCAAGCTCTTGCGCTCCTCCGCGCC
>CAZUVO010000139.1:0-1647 GCA_964623955.1 uncultured Rhizobiaceae bacterium | reverse complement strand
GGCGCGGCGACCTGGCGCTTGATGTCGCGCGTGACGCGCGCCAGGGCCTGGGCAACCTCGCTCCGGCGCGCCTTGCCGCCGAGCGTCAGCACCACTTCCTGGTTCATCATCAGGTCGGAATAGGCCCCGTGGTCGCTTTTGCCGAGGCGGGTTAATTCCCCGTCGAGCTCGCGCCAGGCCGGCTTCCAATCATCATAGACCTTGGCGCGCGGCCGGCGGCCTTCGAGCGCCACCATGATGCGCACGAATTGCCATACGGCGATCCTCAGTTCGTCTTTATCCGCCATCGCGGCGCCAGGATATCGCGGTTCCGCCGGCCCCGCATTCGATATAATCTCGACCTCCAATTTTGCGGAGCGCAATCATGGATCTCGACAGCATCTTCGCCGACCTCGGGCTCGAGGCGGAAATTCGCAGCACCGGCAATCGCACGATCTTCACCCCCATCGACGGCAGCGAGATCGGTCGCGTGCGCGACGATGACGGTGCGTCGGTGGCCGATAAAATCGCCCAAGCCGAGGCTGCCTTCGCCGCATGGCGCATGGTGCCGGCGCCGCGGCGGGGCGAGCTGATCCGCCTCTTGGGCGAGGAGCTTCGTAGCCACAAGGAGGCGCTCGGCCGGCTGGTCACGCTGGAGAGCGGCAAGATCCTGCAGGAAGGCATGGGCGAAGTGCAGGAGATGATCGATATCTGCGATTTCGCCCTCGGCCTCTCGCGCCAGCTCTACGGCCTGACCATCGCCTCGGAGCGGCCCGGCCACCGCATGATGGAAACCTGGCATCCGCTCGGCGTGTGCGGCGTGATCAGCGCGTTCAACTTCCCCGTCGCCGTGTGGTCGTGGAATTTCGCGCTTGCCATCGTGTGCGGCGACCCGGTGGTGTGGAAGCCGTCGGAAAAGACCCCGCTCACGGCGCTTGCCTGCCAGCGATTGTTCGAGCGCGCGGTGGCACGCTTGGACGGCGAGGCGCCGGACGATCTGTTGCAAATCCTGATCGGCGGGCGCGAGATCGGCGAGGCGCTGGTCGACGACAGCCGCGTCGCCCTGGTGAGCGCGACCGGGAGTTGCTCCATGGGTCGAGAAGTAGCGCCTCGGGTGGCCAAGCGCTTCGGCCGCAGCCTGCTCGAACTCGGCGGCAACAATGCGATGATCGCCGCACCCAGCGCCGATCTCGCCCTGGCCGAACGGGCGGTCACCTTCAGCGCCGTCGGCACCGCCGGCCAGCGCTGCACCACCCTGCGCCGCCTCATTGCACACAACGACATCGCCGACGAGCTGGTGGCGCGGCTCAAGAAAACCTATGCCGGGGTGCCCATCGGCTCGCCGCTCGAAGACGGCATCCTGCTTGGGCCCCTGATGGACAAGGGCGCTTATGACGCCATGCAATCGGCGCTCGCCCGGGCGAGCGATGAAGGCGGCACGGTCACCGGCGGCGAACGGGTGCTCGCCGAGGATTATCCCGACGCCTATTACGTCACCCCGGCGATCGCCGAGATGCCGGCGCAGAGCGGCATCGTCGAAGAGGAGACCTTCGCACCGATCCTTTACGTCATGCGCTATGGCGGCGGGGCGGCGGACGATCTCGACCAAGCCGTCGCCATGCACAATGCCGTGCCGCAGGGTCTCTCCTCCTGCATCTTCACCAACGA
>CAZUVO010000138.1:0-10082 GCA_964623955.1 uncultured Rhizobiaceae bacterium | reverse complement strand
TGCCGGGAAAGCTCGAATCCTCGGCATGCATATCCTCGCCGCGCCGGCAGGCGAGACAATGGCCGCTGGTGACCAGGGGATGGACGATCACCGGATCGCCCGCCTTGACGCTCTCGACGCCGGCGCCGACTTCCTCGACCCAGCCGGCATTCTCATGGCCCATGATATGGGGAAACTCGGTTTCGATCAGGCCGCGCCACACGCCTTCGACGATATGGAGATCGGTGCGGCACACGCCGGCGCCGCCGATGCGCACGATGACGTCGCCCGGGGCGGCGATTTTGGGGTCGTCGACATCTTCATAAGTGACGAAGGTCTCGCCCGCCAAAGCCTCGTCATAACCGTGCAGCACTGCCGCTTTCATAGCTTCCTCCTTGATAGCTCCGGTGTCCGGACCGGTTTCGCCGATAAAGGGCCAAGGGGCGCGGCCTGTCAACGCGCTTGCTTGATTCATCGGCCCGATGGGCTATAAACGCTCGCGAAAGGACGGGACGGAATGACGGCACGAATTTACCAGCCGGCCAAGACGGCCATGCAATCCGGGCGGGCCAATACGCGCCATTGGCTGCTCGAATATGAGCAGAGCAAGAAACGTAATATCGACGGGCTGATGGGCTGGACCGGCTCGGCCGACACGCAAGCCCAGGTGCGGCTCAAATTTTCAAGCCGCGGCGAGGCCGAAGCCTATGCCAAGAAGCACGGCATCATCTATGACGTGAAAGATCCGCAGACGCGGCGCGTCCGGCCGAAATCCTATACCGACAATTTTATCCGTAAGGTCTGAATTGAATATTTGGCGTACAGATTAGCCGCTGATTTCGCCGAAAATTGCAGACCAAATTGTTGTTATCAAGCTGCCGATCGGCGAAAAAGCTTTCTCTATAACGTAGGGTTCTTCTTCTGCCTCTGGATCTTCGCCAACAGATCAGTTCTGGCGATCCAGCCAGTCATTCGTATCTGCCCAATATTCGCGACCGATACTGGCGTGCAAATCGCCCTCGACCGCTTCACCAGCCGAGACGCGGTCCAGATACAGTTGGGCTTCCTCGTCGCCCTTATCCGCCGCGCGGCTCCACCAGGCAATTGCCTTAGCTTCGCTCTGATCAACATACTCGCCCCAATAATACATACTGCCCAGTATACGCTGGGAGTACGGATCGCCCCCTGAGGCCGAACTTGTCAGGTCACCCATGCTCTGGGAATAATTGTCCAAGAGACCAGTCGTAAACATATAATCGAGATTGCGGTATCCGCTCTGCGAGCAGGTCGCGAGCAGCCCTGCAGCCGCGATTGACAGAACGAGATGCCTCGTTTTCATGGATCACTCTCCGGATTCGTCCCTTCGGCGCGGCGACATTAACCCATATTATGACGCCACGCCAGCACCTTAAGCTATTTTTCCATAAGGTCGTTAACGCCCTGCCAATCGGCGCCCGGTGGGTCGGCGGCCATATCGCGTGCCCGGGCGGCCAATTTGGCTGCCGCCCCATCCCCGGCGCCCATGGCTTCGAGCGCCGCCGCGGCGGCGGCAAATTCGCGCCCGCGATAGAGCTTTAGGGCGGCTCCGAAATCGGCGATCTTCTGTTCGACCGCCGCGTCAGCCTCCGAGCTTAGGCAAAGCGGCTCGTAAATCGAGATCGGCGCCTCTCGCCCGACGACGCGGATCAGGTCCAACTCGCGCATTGCGACCGTATCGCTACAGGCCCGCGCGGTGGATTCGCTAACGAGAATCGCGCTGCCGAAAGACTTGTTGGCGCCTTCGAGCCGCGCCGCGAGGTTCACCGCGTCGCCCATGACGGTGTAGTTGAAGCGCCGCCGGGAGCCGATATTGCCGACCAGCATGTCGCCGCTGTTGAGACCGATGCGCGCGGTGAGGACGAGATCCTCGCGCCCCTCAAAGACGCCGGGCATTTCCGCCAGGCGCTTCTGGCAGGCGAGCGCGGCGGCGACGCCATGGCTGGCATGCTCGGCATCGGCGAGCGGCGCGCCGAACACGGCGACGATGGCATCGCCGATATATTTATCGACGAAGCCGCCATGCCACTCGATAATATCGGTCATCTCCGAGAGATAGATATTGAGCCCGGCGACCAGTTCGTCGGAGGTCAATTGCTCCGAGATCGAGGTGAAGCCGGCGATATCGCTGAAGTAGACCGTGAGCTCGCGGGTCTCGCCGCCGAGCTCCGGCGCTTCGCCGCGCTCGACCATCCGGTCCACCAGGGCCGGCGCGAGATAGAAGGCGAAGGCGTGGCGCTGGCGGCGCTTGTCCTTGTCGCTGACGGCAAAGCGGTAGCCGAGCAGGATGGCGAAGGTGAGCGCGCCCGCGATCAGCGGGTCGAACAGCGGCAACACCAAGCCGGAGCGGAAGACGAGGGCGGTGACGATCAGCCAGATGACCCCGGTGCAAAGGATCGCAAGCCCGGCGCGCCAGGCGGCGAAGCGCATCGCCAGGCCGGCAACCAGGAGGGCGATGGCGACCGCGATCAGACTGCTCCAAATGCGCGCCGGCACGTTGAGCGCGTCGCCGCGCAGGAGATTGTTGATGGCGGCGGCGTGGATATAGACGCCGGGAATCGAATCGCGTGCATGCTCGGCGCTGAACAGGGTATCGGGGGTCGGGATCACGCAGCGCGCGGCCATCGCGTCGCCGTCCGGCGCGGTCATGAAGCGCTTCGACGTGATCTTGCGGTCCTCGACGTCGAGCACCACGCCGAGCAACACGGCCCTGCCGGCGAAATGGCTGCTCAGATAATCGCCTTTTCCCGCCTCGATGCAGGCATGGATATCGGCCAGGGAGTAAGTCGGAATGGAGGCGCCGCCGTCGAAATTGACGGTCAATTCGTTGGCCGATCCGCCGGGGATTCGATAGCTGCCGAAATATACCTCGCCGCTTTCTTCATCAACCCGTGGCGCCTCGCCCAGCGCCCGCGTCGCCAATTCGAGGGAGAAGGACGGTTCCTGCCGGAGCGCGCCGTCGGCCCCCAAAGCACTCAAATAAAGCGGTGCGCGGCGGATGATCCCGTCGCTGTCGTTATACAGATTGGCCGAACGAATATTTTGCTGGTGGCCCACGGCGAAGCTGTGGCCGCGATAGGGGCTGACCGGCTTGACCTGATGCTGCACCTTGGTCAGGACGATCTTGTTTTCTTTGGCGGCGCGGCGGAGAGCCAGCATGTAGTCGCGGTCGAAGCCCCGGATAAAGGGCTCGACGGAGGTCGGCAGGATGACATCGAACCCGACGACGGCGGCGCCGGCTTCGCGCACACCATCCAATACCGCGCCGATTTCCTTGGTCCACAACACTTTCGGGACGTCGCGGAAGGGCTTGGTGCGGTAGGTCTCCTCATCGATGGCGATGACCACGCTGGGCGATTGCTCCGGCACGTGGCGTTGACCCCACACCCCGTCGCGCAGCCAGAACAGGGTGTCGAGCGAGAAATGCTCCACCCGGTCGAGGGCGGGAAGGGCGAAGATGCCGCCGGCGATCAGCGCCGCGGCCGTGGCGGCGAGAATATTGGTGAGTTTCACGGCGTTTGCGGCCCTGCCGGCGCCCTAGAGCGGAATGAGGCGGCTGAGGACCGGCACCTCGCCGGGTCTGGCGAATTTGTCGACGCGGAAGGTGATTTCACGCATCCCCGCCCGGGCGCGGTAGAGCCCGCCTTTCTTGAGCGCGATGCCGAGCTCGGCGAGATCGATGCCGTCTTCTTCCGTTTCGAGTAGCAGCGTCTCCTGCGGCCGGTCGAGCCGCTCAAGCTCGAACTCCTGCGTCTCGCCGGTAAAGCGGAACAGCGGCGAGAGGCCGTGCACGGTCAATTCCACTTCGCTGCCGCCCGGGCTTTTGCGCATCACCGCGACGCCGGCGCGGTCCGATTGGTCCGAGGTCAATTGCAGATTGCCGCCATCGCATTCGACCGTCTGGCGCTCCACCGTGCCCCCGGTCACCGCACTTTTCTCCTCGCCGATCGACACAGTGCCGCCGGTGACGGTTTCCTGAATGCAGGATTGGAGATAGCCCAACTTGATCCATTCGCCGTCGGCGAGATCGATCACCGCGCCGGGCGAGAGATAGTCGAACAGGCCGATATCGCCGATGCCGTCGGAGAGATCCTCGACGATCGCCGTCAGCTCGCCGGACCGCGCGCCGCTCGCGGCGAGAAACGAGACGCCGAGCAGGCCGATAATGTGAAAGCGCAAGAACTTACGCCAGTTCATCGCGGCTCCTCCCAGGGAGCGGCAGTATGTCACGGCTTCAGTTTTGCCGCCACATGCCGCGCCGGGCCTGGCGCGCCTCGCTTTCGAGGGTGGCGTAACGCTTCATCTGGGCCACATCCGCCACCGCCCAGCCGGTATAGACCATGCCTTCCGAGAGGTCGTAGCCGCCGGCGCGGCAGCGCGCATAGCGGCTGCCGTCCCGGGCGACCATTTCGCGCGGCTTGCACACCACTTCGGCGCCGGCGGTCAGATCCATCAGCGCGGTGGTCGAGATCCGGCCGCAATCATGCTCATTGCCGCGCACCCGGCAGCGCGTGCCCGGCGCCGGCGCGTCGATGCCTTCGAGACGGAAGCGCGCGCCACCGACGATCAGGGTTTCGCCGTCGAGGACTTCGGCGGCGCCTGTACGATTACCATCGAGCGGCGACCAGTTCGCCGCGCGCGCGCGCGTCTCCGTGGCGTCTTCATCCGCGAGGCCGGCGGCGGCAGCGGCGAGCCGCGTCTCGGCCCAGGCGTTGCCCTGGCCGGCGGCGAGCAGCAGCCAGAAAAAGCGCTGCGCCACATCACGCGCGACGCCCCGGCCCTCGGCATAAAACTGCGACAGATTTATCTGCGCCACCGCATCGCCGCGCTCGGCCGCCGCGCGGGTCCAACGCGCCGCCTCGGTATCGCTCTGCGCCACGCCCTCGCCGAACTGATACATGCTCGCCAGCGCCATTTGCGCCCGCACGTCGCCGGCCTTGGCGGCGGGAAAGAATTCCTCCAGCGCATCGTCATACCAGCCGGCGTCATAGGCCCGGAGACCATCGGCGACATCGGCCCAGGCGAGAGGCGCGGCGAGCAGAAGTGCGATTATCAATGCGGCAAATTTTATCTTCATGCGAATCGATTGGCTCTCCGGTTATGGAATACGCCATTATCCTCCAATTCCGGGACACGGAATGTCAAAACCGCGCGACGGTCGCGTGACGAGAAAGGGAGATATCATGCTGCTCGAAGGTTCCTGCCATTGCCGCAAGGTGTGCTTTTCGGCGCATTCACGCGAGCCCTATCCCTATATGTATTGCTATTGCTCGATCTGCCGCAAGACGGCGGGCGGCGGCGGGTATTCGATCAATATCTCCGCCGATGCCGGCAGCCTGGAAGTGACCGGAAAGGAAAATCTCACCGTTTATCAAGTGGATTTGGGCGGCGAAGTGAGCCCGGCGGAGCGAAATTTCTGCGCCTCCTGCGGCTCGGCGCTCTGGGTGTGGGACCCGCGCTGGCCCGACCTGCTGCACCCCTTCGCCTCGGCCATCGATTCAGACCTGCCCGAGCCGCCGGAGCGCTGCCATATCATGCTTGAGTTCAGGCCGGCCTGGGTGCCGCTCGCGGACGGCAAAAAGAACGCCCATTTCCCCGGCTATCCCGACCAATCGATCCATGACTGGCACGAGAGCCGCGGGTTGGTGCAACCGGACTGATTCTATTCCAAATAGATCTGGTGGCTGAAGGTGTCGCCGTCGGAGATGGTGATGCGCTCGAAGCCGAACAGGCGGGCAAGGTCGAAAAAGGTGAAATATTCCTGCACGCCGAATTCCTGAAACAGGCGTGAAGAACGCGCCACGGCGGTGAGCGTCGCCATAAACGCACGCGCCTGATAGATCGTGCCGATCACGCCGGGCTGCTGGGCAACGATAATCAATTTCTGCGCTTCGTCGCCCTTGGCGAAGATGGCGTATTGCGGCGGATAGGGCCGCGACAGGATCTGCTCGGTCAGATTGTTGATGAAACGGATGCGCTCGGAGCGGTCGGCATCCGGCATGACGGCGGCGCGCGCCTCATAGACCTCGCTGCTGGTGATCGGCGGATAATAATAGCCGGCATGGCGGTCGCTCTTTTCTTCCTCGGCGAGGGCCGCGCCGGTCGCCGCGAACATGATTGCCGCCGCGATCAGGACGGCAAGGCTGCTTATCGATTTCCGCATCGCTAAATAAATTCCCGAACCTCTCTACGCGGGCATTTTTATGGTGCGGGAGAGAGTTTGTCACGGCCAATTCCTGGCCGCTCGCCGGAAGCTTGCCGAAGCGCGCCGAATCATGCGAAATGGCGGACGCGGGATCGGGAGAAAAAACCGTGAAAGTACTCGTTTTCGGCGCCGGCGTTGTGGGTACGGCGGCAGCCTATTATCTCAATCAAGCCGGCCATGAGGTGACGGTTCTCGAGCGCAATGACGGCGCCGGGCTGGAGACCAGCTTCGCCAATGGCGGCATCGTCGGCGCCTTCACCTCGCGGCCCTGGGCAACGCCGCAAGTGCCGCGCATGCTGCTGAAATGGCTCGGCCGCAGCGACGGTCCCTATCTCTTTCGCCTGCGCGCCGATTGGGCGCAATGGAGTTGGGCGCTGAAATTCCTGCGCCAATGCACGGCAGAGCGTTTCGAACGCAGCCAGCAAGTCTCGCTTCGTCTCTCGACATACAGCTATGGCTGCCTGCAAGAGGTGCGTGCGCGCGAGCAGATCCAGTATGATCAACGCGCCGACGGCGTGCTGCACCTGTATCAGACCCAGCAGCAATTGGACCAAGCGGCCGCCGCCGAACTGGCCGATCCGGACCCGCGCTTTCACCCGGAGGTGATCGATATGCGGCGCACCGTCGAGGTCGAGCCGGCGCTGGCGGCGAGTGCCGATCGCTATGCCGGCGCGCTCTACTTCCCTCAGGACGAATCCGGCGACGCCTATAAATTCACTGCCGCGCTTGCCGCCGCCGCCGAGCGCCAGGGGGTGGACTTCCGCTATGGCGTTTCGCTTCGCCGGCTGCAATCGGAGGGCGGGCGGATTATTGCGGCGGATACCGATCAGGGCCGCTTCGAAGCGGACGCCTATGTCATGAGCATCGGCGCCTTCAGCCCGCTCATTCTCAAGAAGATCGGCATCCGCGTGCCGATCTATCCGCTCAAGGGCTATTCGGTGACGATCCCGACGGCGGGCCACCACGGCGCGCCGGGCGTCGCCATCCATGAAGGGTCGAGGCGCATCGTCATGAGCCGCATCGGCGAGCGCCTGCGCGCCGCCGGCACGGCGGAGCTCACCGGCTATGACGACAGCATCTCGCAGACCCGCACCCAGGCGATCCTCGACGTCACCATGGCGCTCTTCCCGGAATGCGGCGATGCGGCCCAGGCCGAGCGCTGGGCCGGCTTTCGCCCGATGACGCCGGATTGCCTGCCAATATTGGGGCGCACGCGCTACGACAATCTCTATATGGATACCGGCCATGGCAGCACCGGCTGGACCTATGCCTGCGGCTCGGGCCGGGTGATCGCCGATATGATTTCCGGAAAGGAGCCGGAGATCGACCTGGCCGGCCTGACGGCGGACCGCTTCTGAGCCGATGCCCTGGCTCGATTGCCTGTGGACCACTCTCGCCGCCGCCGGCGCGGCCATCTGGCTCGGAATTCTGCTCGCCCCCTGGCAGCCTTGGCGGACGCGTGAGCGTCTCGAGGTTTCAGGCGGCGCGGAAGCGGACGCCGACCTGAGCGACGTCACCGTGCTGATCCCGGCGCGCAACGAGGCGGATGTGATCGGCGAGGCGATCGCCGCACTCGGCAAACAGGGCAGCGGGCTCGCCATCATCCTGGTCGATGACCGCTCTGAGGACGGCACCGCCGAGGCGGCACGCCAGGCGGCGCCGGAGACTTGCGAGCTGGAAATCGTCGCCGGGGCGGAGCTGCCGCCGGGCTGGGCCGGCAAGATGTGGGCGCTGGAGCAGGGCCGCGAGCGGCTGACCCGTCCCGTCGTGCTGCTGCTCGACGGCGACATCGCGCTTGCGCCGGGCGCTTTGCCGGCGCTCCTTGCCGCCAAGCGAGACAAGAATGTGGTGTTTTTGTCGCTCATGGCTTCGCTCGATATGCGCGGCTTCTGGCAGGCGCTGCTGATGCCCGCCTTCGTCTATTTCTTCAAGCTGCTCTATCCCTTCCGCCTCTCGAACGGGCGCGGGCGGCTGATCGCGGCAGCGGCCGGCGGCTGTATCCTGACCGAGCGCGAGACGCTGGCCGCCATCGGCGGGTTTGCCGCTATCCAAGGCGCGATCATCGACGATTGTGCGCTGGCCTACGCGGTCAAGCGCCAGGGCGGGCGCACCTGGATCGGCCTCACCCATGCGGTCACCAGCCTCAGGCCCTATGACGGGCTCGGCGGCATCTGGCGCATGGTGGCGCGCAGCGCCTTCACCCAATTGCGCCACTCTTTTTTGCTGTTGCTGTTCTGCACCCTGGTCTTTGCCTTCGCCTGCGCCCTGCCGCCGGTGATCTTGGTCGCGGTGCCGGTGCTCGGCGCCAAGCTGATCGCCGCGGCGGCGCTTCTCTTCATGGCGGCGGGCTATCTGCCGACCCTTCGCTACTACCGCATGTCCCCCTGGCTTGCCTTGACCATGCCGCTTACCGGCATGCTTTATCTCGCCATGACCTGGAGTTCCGCCGTCGATCATTGGCGTGGGCGTCGCAGTTTTTGGAAAGGCCGGGTATATTCGCGCGATCTGACGAAAGCGAAACCTTGAGCAGCGATTCCCAAAGCGGCCAATTCATCCGCCTCAGCGAGACCGAACGGCGCGAAATCACAATCCATGTCGACGGCAAGCCGGTGACGGCCTTGGCCGGCGACACAGTGATGACGGCGCTGCTGCTCGCCGGCGCAAAGCTGCGCGCGTTCGAATTCGGCGAGGGTGACCGCGCCGGTTTCTGCTTGATGGGGGCGTGCCAGGATTGCTGGGTGCGTCAGGAAGAGGGCGGCGCGGTGCGCGCTTGCACGAGTTATGTCGCCGAGGACATGCGCCTCCTGACGGACGACAGCGAGGCGGGATGAGCGACGAACAACAAATCCTCATCATCGGCGCCGGTCCGGCTGGAACGCGCGCGGCGGAACTGTTGGCCGCGCGCGGCCTCAAGCCCGTGGTGGTCGATGAGGCGCCGGCGAGCGGCGGGCAGATCTATCGCCGCCAGCCGCCCGGCTTCCGCCGCCCGGCAAAACAGCGCTACAGCTTCGAAGCGGCCAAGGCCGAGGCGCTCCATCGCAGCTTCGACGGTTTGCGCGACAAGATCGATTACCGCCCGGACACCAGCATCTGGTCGATCGAGGACAAGGTGGCATTCACCTTCGGTCCTGATGGTGTCGGGCGCATTCCGTTCTCAGCACTCCTGCTCTGCACCGGCGGGGTGGACCGGGTGCTGCCGATCCCCGGCTGGACGCTGCCCGGCGCCTTCACCATGGGCGGCTCGCAGATCGCGCTGAAGGCGCAAGGCTGCGCCATCGGCAAACGGACCGCCTTTATCGGCAGCGGTCCGCTCTTGTATCTCGTCGCCTATCAATATGCCCATGCCGGCGCCAAAGTCGCCGCCGTGCTCGATACCGCCGGACTTGGCGACGCGCTGCCGGTGCTGCCCGGCCTCCTCGCCGGCGGCAAAACCTTCCTCAAGGGTCTCTGGTACCAGAATTGGCTTCGCCTAAATGGATTGCATCTCAAGCGCGGCGTGCGGCCCATCGCCATCGAGGGCAGCGAACGTGTGAGCGGCCTGCGCTACCGCACCGCTTTCGGTGGCGAGCGGCGCGTCGATTGCGACGCTGTGGCGTTCGGCTGGGGCGTGAAGCCGGAATGTCAGCTGGCGGAGCTTGCCGGCTGCGACATGCGCTTCGACGCCACGGCGCGGCAATGGCTGCCGGAATGCGACGCGGAGGGCCGGTCGAGCGCGGCGGGGGTTTATCTCGCCGGCGACGGCGCCGGGGTCATGGGCGCCGACGCGGCGGAATATCGCGGCGAGATTGCGGCCCTCGCGCTTCTTGCCGACCGCGGCGAGGCGTCGGACGCGCGCCGGCGGGCAGTGCTCGCCGCGCGGCTC
>CAZUVO010000137.1:0-10119 GCA_964623955.1 uncultured Rhizobiaceae bacterium | reverse complement strand
CGTCGATCGAGATCTCGTTGCTGTCATAGAGCACGGTCAATTTGGCGAGGCGTAAATGGCCGGCGAGCGACATCGCTTCATGGCTGATGCCTTCCATCAGATCGCCGTCCCCGGCAATCACATAGGTGCGGTGGTCGACCAGTGCGTCGCTGAAGCGTGCCGCCAGCATACGCTCCGCCAGCGCCATGCCGACCGCGGTGGCGAGCCCCTGGCCGAGCGGGCCGGTGGTGGTCTCGATACCGGCGGCGGCGCCGAATTCCGGATGGCCGGCGGTGCGGCTGCCCATCTGGCGGAAATTGCGGATCTGATCGATATCGATATCGGGATAGCCGCAGAGATAAAGCAGCGAATAGAGCAGCATCGAGCCATGCCCTGCGGAGAGCACGAAGCGGTCGCGGTCCGGCCAATCGGGATCGGCCGGGTCATGCTTGAGAAAGCGCGTATAGAGCACGGTCGCCATGTCCGCGGCGCCGAGCGGCATGCCGGGATGACCCGATTTTGCCGCCTCCACCGCGTCCATCGAAAGGGCGCGGATGGCATTGGCCATATCCCGGTGAGCGAGGGCGTCCTGGTCGGAAGGGGTGGCCGAACCCGTCATGTTTTTGGACCTGCTGTCAAAAGCTTGATCACCCGGCGGAATGCCGGCGCGCATGCGATGAGGCACCATGCCGAGGCGCACCGGGAGCGTCAACAGCCTGTGTCACGGCCCCCGCGTAGTTGACTGCCCTGGCCCGCTGGTCTAAAGGTTTCAGGGTGAGAAGTCAGTTTCGGATTTTGGGCCAACACGCTGAAAATAATAAATTATGCCGAATCTTGATGAATCCGTTGCGCGTCTGGGGAGAGCCGTCGAACAGTTGACGCAGGCGCTCGAAAACGGTGTCGCGAAAGGCGGCGACGGGCAGGCCAGCGGCCTCGCCGAGTCGCTGCGCACCGTGCAAAAAGAGCGCGACGATCTCCACCGAGATCTCGAAACCTTGCGCGCCGAACACCGCAAATCCGGCAGCGCCCTGCGCGATGCCCAAGAGAATTACGCCGCCATGCAGGTGGTCAGCGAAGCGGTCGCCGGCCGGCTCGACGGCGCGATCGACGAGCTCAAACATTTGCTCAAGCAATAGACGCGGGGAGATATGGCGCAGTTAACTGTTTCCATTCACGGCCGCAACTATCCCATCGTCTGTGATGATGACCAGGAAGAGCATGTCACCCGCCTCGCTGCCTATATCGACAAGCGCTCGAGCGAGATCGCCGAGACCGTCGGCCAGGTCGCCGAGGGCCGCCTGCTGGTGATGACCAGCCTGCTGATCGCCGACGAGCTGCAGGAAGCCTATGACGAGATGGAGCGTCTCCAAATCGAAGCGAAAAATCCCGAGGACGCGATCCGCGACGAGACCCGCGAAAGCATCGAGGCGAAAGTCGCGCCGGTGGTGGAATCGCTCGCCATGCGCATCGAAAATATTGCCGCCGGCCTGGAGAAGGACTAGGTTCCGCTTGGGCGGTCGCTGCGGAGCATGACACGCCGTAGTTTCCCGGGGCCAATAAGTTCCTCTAGGGAGCTGTCCCTGCCGGAGCCGTGGTTTCGGTATATGGCGCCCACCTGCTTTGCAGGCCTAGAGGAAACTTGCAGCGTGACGGCTGCTGCGGCGCCGTCCACCTTATTTCTCAACGCTATCTCTTGCCGTGACTGATGCCGACGATATTTGGAGGGCGAAGAACGCGCTGCGCGAATATGCCGGCGCCCGCCGCCGCCTCGCCCACCGGCAATGCGGCCCGGGCGCCGGCGTTCGCGCCGCCGATCATTTTCTCGCCAATGTGCCGGTTGCGCCGGGCGAGATCGTTTCCGGCTATTGGCCGATCCGCGAGGAGTTCGACGTCATGCCGCTGCTGCGCCGGCTTTCCGGTGCCGGCTATCGCTGCGCGCTGCCCTTTGTCGACAAGAAGCGTCACGCGCTCATCTTCCGCGAATGGCGCCCGGGCACGGCGATGCTCGAAGGGCCGTTCCGCATACCTGAGCCGACCGAGGCGGCGGCGGTGCTGACGCCGACCCTCCTCCTGGTGCCGCTCCTCGCCTATGATGCGGCGGGCTTTCGTCTCGGCTATGGCGGCGGATATTATGACCGCGCCTTGGCCGAGCTGCGTGCCGCAGAGGGGCGGGTGCTCGCCGTCGGCATGGCCTTCGCCGAGCAGATGGTCGAACGCGTGCCGCATGGCGAGACGGACGAACGGATGGAATGGATCGTGACCGAACAAGGCGCCATGCCGTTCGGCGAAGCAGCCGGAGAGGAAGGCTTATGAAAATTCTCATGTGCGGCGACGTCATGGCGCGCGCCGGGCGCGAGGCGGTGATTGAGCATCTGCCGGCGCTGCGTCAGTCGCTCGGGCTCGATTTTGTCCTCCTCAATGGCGAAAACGCCGCCGGCGGATTTGGCATCACCGGCGATATCTGCCGCACCTTCTACGAGACCGGCGTCGATGCCATTACGCTCGGCAATCACGCCTGGGACCAGCGCGAGGCGATCTCCTATATCGAAGGCGATGCCAAGCTGATCCGCCCGGCCAACTGTCCGCCAGGCACGCCGGGGCGCGGCAGCGGCCTCTATACCCTCGCCGACGGGCGCAAGGTTTTCGTCGTGCAGGTGATCTGCCGGCTGTTCATGGACGCGATGGACGATCCCTTCGCGGCCATCGAGCGGGAGCTTGCGCCCTACCGGCTCGGCGCCACGGTCGATGCCGTCATCGTCGACATCCATGGCGAGGCGAGCAGCGAAAAGCAGGCGCTCGGGCGTTTCGTCGACGGCCGCGCCTCGCTTGCCGCCGGCACCCATACCCATGTACCGACGGCGGATCACATGGTTCTGCCGGGCGGTACCGCCTATATGACCGATATCGGCATGTGCGGCGCCTACAACTCGATCATCGGCATGGAAATCGGTTCCGTCATCGAGCGCTTTGTCCGCAAGATGCCGGGCAAGCGCTGGGAGCCGGTGATGGACGACGCCACCTTGGCGGCGGTCTATGTCGAGACGGACGATAAGACCGGCTTGGCCACGAAGGTCGCGCCGGTGCGTCTCGGCGGCGTGCTGTCGCAGGCTTCGGTGGACTAAAGCAAATCCCGAGCAGGTGGTTTCACCTGCGACGACGCAATTGCTTCAACACAAAAGAGCAAATCCCGAGCAGGTGGTTTCACCTGCGACGACGCATTTGCTTCAACTCTCAAAAAATCCGCCTGTTATTTGCGCGCGCCGGTGGCGAGCGGCGTGAGCGGAATGCCCTCCACGCCCGGAGGCGCCGCCATCGGCTTGGGCGTCGTCGTGGCGGGCGGTGCGTTTTCGTCGATCGTCGCCACGGCGCTCGCCATGTCGATCTCGACCACCCGGTTGATCGCGCTCACCGTCGCCAGGAGGCGCGCCGCATCGTCGCCGCAATGCTCGATGGCGAGCTCCACCAGCATCTTCAGCACATGGCCATAGGCGCCGAGATACCAGCGCGGCTCGAGCCCGGCTTTTTCATGCGCCTGGCCCATGCGGCTGACGCGGGCAAAATAGCCTTCGTCGAACTGACAGGAGAACAGGTTCAACAGATGCCGGCCCTGCTCGCGGCGCAGGCAGGCGATGCCCTCGGCGCTTTGCGTCAGGAGGCGCATCTCCGGCCAGGCCGAGACATAGTCGAGGAATTCGGCGATGACATCGTCGATGCGCTGTTCGACCACCGGGCGAAATTCGGCCAGCAGCCGGCGCGTCTCCGCGTCCAGCTCCGGGTGCGCGAGACTTTCCGTCTCCGCCGCTTTCGTCATCTCAATGTTCTTGCCGCGCGCCGCCATATCCTCTCCAGCGGGTGGTGGTCCTTGTTCCGATATCTTATGGCATTATGATTTCGGAACGGTTGGCGAATATTTAACACCAAGGCGGGCCGTTCAACCATAGTCAAGCAATCATCTGACAGAGGACATTATCGGCGTGACGGAAGACAGCGCGGCCGGCGCGCAAAGCTGGGACGCAACGCTCTACGATCAATCCTTCGGCTTCATCGCCGATTTCGGCGCCGGGCTGGTGGATTTGCTGGCCCCCGCCGCGGGCGAGCGCATCGCCGATCTCGGCTGCGGCATCGGCCAGCTCACCGCCGACATCAAGGCGCGCGGCGCCGACGTGATCGGCATCGACGCCGATCCGGAGATGATCGCCCTGGCGCGCGAGAAACATCCCGATATCGAGTTCATCTGCGCCCCGGGCGAGGATTTTTCCCTGGCCGAGCCGGTCGACGCCGTCTTTTCCAACGCGGCGCTGCATTGGATGAAACAGCCGGAGCCGGTGATCGCCTGTGTCAAACGGGCGCTCAAGCCTGGCGGCCGGTTCGTCGCCGAGATGGGCGCCTACCGCAACGTGGTCACTGTCACCGACGCGCTCTATCAGGCGCTCGAGGAGCAATCGGTGGCGCGCGAGGCGGTCGAGTTTCCATGGTATTTTCCGCGCACCTCGGCCTATGTCGCGCTGCTCGAAGCCGGCGGCTTCGACGTCACCCAGCTGACCTATTTCGCCCGCCCGACGCCGCTCGATAATTGTCCCAACGGGCTGAGCGATTGGATCCGCATGTTTGGCGCCAATTTTCTCGCCGCGGTGCCCGAGGGCGGCGAAGCGCAATTGATGGCGCGCACGGAAGAGCTGTGCCGCGACCGCCTCTGCCCGGACGGCCGCTGGATGACCGATTACACCCGCCTCCGGTTCCGCGCTCAATTGTGGAACGAATAGGGAGGCGGGCGTGAAACGGATCCTTGCTGGCGTTGCAGCGCTCGCCTTGGCGGCGGGTCTGGCGTCCGCCCCGCTCTCGGCGCCGCGCGCCTATGAAGCGACAACCGGCGTCGCGCTGCACGAGGCGTGCGGCGGTGCGGCGCCGCATGTCTGCCTCTCTTATGTCGCCGGCATCGTCGATATGCATGAAGTCGGCCTGGCCGGCGGCGAGGCGCCGCTCTTTTGCCCGCGCTACGAGGCGCCGGAGAAGGTCGGGCGCGGCGTTTGGCTCTATTACGAGCAGAATCCCGACGCTCTTGAGCAGCCCGCGGCGCTTGGTGCCATCCAGGCGCTGGCGCTCATGTTTCCCTGCGAATAGGGCGCTCCCGCCCAATTTCGGCCACATTGCTCGAATATTGCTAAGGCTGTGAAACTACACGAGATTTGGTATGTTAACGAATCCGAATTACCAAATACCGTATAGAGGCTGGCATGGCTGGACATTCAAAATGGGCCAACATTCAACATCGCAAAGGGGCCCAGGACGCCAAGCGCGCCAAACGCAATGCGAAACTGGTACGCGAGATCATCGTCGCGGCGCGCCAGGGGGCGCCGGACCCGGATCACAATGCCCGGCTCAGGACCGCGATCACCGCCGCCAAGGCGCAGAGCGTGCCGAAAGAAAATATCGAGCGTGTGCTCAAAAAAGCCCAGGGCGGTGATGACAGCGATAATTATGACGAACTGCGCTATGAGGGCTTCGGCCCCGGCGGCGTCGCGCTGCTGGTCGATGCCATGACCGACAACCGCAACCGCACGGCGGCCGAGGTGCGCTCCATCTTCAACAAGCATGGCGGCGCGCTCGGCGAGAGCGGCAGCGTCAATTATATGTTCGAGCGCGTCGGCTCGATCCATTTTCCGGGCGCCGCGGCGAGCGCGGACGATATGTTCGAGGCGGCGCTCGAAGCCGGCGCGAGCGATTGCGAATCCGATGATGACGGCCACGAAATCACGTGCGCGCCGGATGATTTCGGCGATGTCAGCGAGGCGCTGAGCGAACGCTTCGGCAGCCCGGACAATGCCAGCCTCGCCTGGAAGCCGCAAACCAATATACCGATCGATGAGAAGGCGGCGGAGACGCTCTTTAATCTGATGGAAGCGCTCGACGATTGCGACGATGTGCAAAACGTCTCGGCCAATTTCGAGGTCAGCGACGACATCATGCAGAAGCTCTCCGCATGAGCGCGGCCAGGCGCTATATCGGTCTCGACCCGGGCCTGCGCGCGACCGGCTGGGGCGCGATCGAGGCCGAAGACAACCGCCTGCGCCATCTCGCGAATGGCTCGGTGAAGACCGACCCGGCGCTGGATATCGCCGAGCGCCTGCGTCAGTTGCATGAGGGGCTGGCCCGAATCCTCGCCGAATGGTCGCCCGACGCGGCGGCGGTCGAGGAGACCTTCGTCAACCGCAATGCGCGCTCCACTCTGAAGCTCGGCCTGGCGCGCGGCGTCGTGTTGCTGGCACCCGCCCTCGCCGGGCTCCCGGTCGCCGAATATTCGCCCAACAAGATCAAAAAATCCGTCGTCGGCGCCGGCCATGCCGACAAGGCGCAGGTCGGTGTCATGGTGCGCCATCTGCTGCCCGGCTGCGTGCCGGCGGACGCCGATTCCACCGACGCGCTGGCGGTGGCGATTTGCCATGCCCACCATGCCGCGACCGGTCAGCACTGGCCGGCGCTCAGTGCCGGGGCCGTCTCGGGCGGCGTGGCATGATCGCAAAACTGAGCGGCACCTTGGATTCGACGGGCGAGGACTGGGCGGTGATCGATGTCGGCGGCGTCGGCTATCACGTATTTTGCGCCGGGCGCACGCTGGCCGCATTGCCCGGCCCGGGCACGGCGGTCTCGCTCGAAATCGAAACCGTGGTGCGCGAGGACCAATTTCATCTCTACGGCTTTCTCGACGCCCATGAGCGTGAATGGTTCCGCCTCTTGCGCAAGGTGCAGAGCGTCGGCGCGAAAATGGCGCTGGCAATTCTCGGCCTGTTGTCGCCGGAGGATTTGTCCCTCGCCATCGCCGCGCGCGACCGCGCCGCGCTGACCCGGGTCTCCGGCGTTGGCCCCAAACTCGCCGACCGGCTCATTACCGAATTGAAGGACAAGGCGCCGGTCGACGGCATGGCGGCGGCACTGGGCGGCGCGCCCGCCGTGGGCGCGGCCGAAGGGTCGCCCACCGGCGACGCGGTCTCCGCTCTGGTTAATCTCGGCTATCGCCAGAGCGAGGCGTTCGGCGCGGTCGCTGGCGCGGCGCGGCAGTTGGGCGAGGAGGCTTCCATCGAGGCACTGATCCAGGCCGGACTTAAGGAGCTCAGCGCATGAGCGAGGAGCGCGTCCTTTCCGGCGAGGCCGGCGCCGAAGACGGCGCGGAGGTTGGTCTCCGGCCGCAGACCCTGGACGAGTTCATCGGCCAGCCCGGGATTTGCGAAAATCTGCAAATCTTCGTCGCGGCCGCGCGCAGCAGGGGCGAGGCGCTCGATCATGTGCTGTTCTATGGCCCCCCCGGCCTCGGCAAGACGACGCTCGCGCAGATCGTTGCGCGCGAGCTCGGCGTCGGCTTCCGCGCGACCTCGGGCCCGGTGATCGCGCGCGCCGGCGATCTCGCGGCGATCCTGACCAATCTCAATCCGCGCGACGTGCTGTTCATCGATGAAATTCACCGCCTCAATCCGGCGGTCGAGGAAATCCTCTATCCCGCTCTCGAGGACCGCCAGCTCGATCTCATCATCGGCGAAGGCCCGGCGGCGCGCTCGGTGCGCATCGACCTGCCGCCCTTCACCCTGGTGGGTGCGACGACCCGCACCGGGCTGGTGACGACGCCCTTGCGCGAGCGCTTCGGCATCCCGCTCCGGCTCGATTTCTACGGCGCCGAGGATCTCGAGGAGATCGTCCGGCGCAATGCGAAGAAGTTGCAATTCGATCTCACCGACGAGGGCGCGCGGGAGATTGGCCGCCGCTCGCGCGGCACGCCCCGGATCGCCGTCCGCCTCCTGCGCCGGGTGCGCGATTTCGCCGCCGTTGCCGGCGATGGGCAGGTCGACGCCAAGACGGCGGACGAATCGCTCGGACGTCTCGAGGTCGATCAGCGCGGCCTCGATTCCCTCGACCGGCGCTATCTCCTCTGCATCGCGCAGAATTATGGCGGCGGGCCGGTCGGCGTCGAGACCATCGCGGCGGCGCTCTCGGAGCAGCGCGACGCCCTCGAGGAAGTGATCGAGCCGTTTCTCATTCAGCAGGGCCTGGTGCAGCGCACGCCGCGCGGCCGGGCGCTGACGGCGCATGGCTTCCGCCATCTCGGCCTCGACGCGCCGAAGCCGGATTCGCCACTGCTCGAATTGTTGGAGGAGGGCGGCGATGAGTAGCCGCGCCGGCGCCGCGCCGGCGGCCACAGCGAAGCCGGGCATCGCGGGACATTTCGCCGGCGGCACTTTCGTCTATCCCTTGCGCGTTTTTTACGAGGATACCGATGCGGCGGGGATCGTCTATTACGCCAACTATCTGAAATTCATCGAGCGCGCGCGCACCGAGATGATGCGCGCCGCCGGCATCGATCACAGCTCCATGCGCGAGAGCCAGGGCGTCCTCTTCATCGTCAGGCGCTGCACCCTCGATTACCGCAAACCGGCACGGCTCGACGATTGGCTGGAAATTCACACCCGCATCACCGCCCTCAAGGGCGCCAGCCTGGAGGCCGAGCAAAGCGTGCTGAAAGAGGGCGAGCTGCTGGTGAACGCGGAATTGCGCCTCGCCTGTATTCACGAGAGCGGCGCGCCGGCGCGTTTCCCGGCCGATCTCCGCGCTGCGCTCGAAAGCTTGCATCACGGATCGCAACAAGTCGGAGCTGGTTCCTGAACGATGGAAAACGAACTCGTCACCGCCATGGAAATCGGGGCCGGCGCCGTCGCCCACAGCCTGTCGCCCTGGGAGCTTTTTCTCCAGGCCGACCTCATCGTCAAGGCGGTGATCATTCTGCTGATCGTCTGTTCCTTCTGGAGCTGGGCGATCATCTTCGAAAAGGTCACGCGCTTCCGCCGCGTGTCGCGCCAGGCGACCGCATTCGAGACCGATTTCTGGTCCGGCGGCTCGTTGCAGCAGCTTTATGACGGCATCCAGAACCAGGCGGCGCATCCCATGTCGCGCCTCTTCGGCTCGGCGATGCAGGAATGGCAGCGCTTTTCCGAGGGCGGCAATCAGCGGCTCGACGCTCCCCGCCTCGAAGGCCTGCAACGGCGCATCGCCCATGCCATGGATGTGACCCTCGACCGCGAGCTCGACCAGATGCAGAAATATCTCGGCTTTCTCGCCACCGTCGGCTCGACGGCGCCCTTCGTCGGCTTGTTCGGCACGGTGTGGGGCATCATGAACAGCTTCCAGGCCATCGCCGCCAGCAAGGACACCTCGCTCGCCGTCGTCGCCCCGGGTATCGCCGAGGCGCTGTTCGCCACCGCTCTCGGCCTCGTTGCCGCGATCCCCTCGGTGGTCGCCTATAACAAGCTGAGCGGCGATCTCGAACGCTATAGCGGGCGCCTCGAATCCTTCGGCACCGAGTTCCGCTCGCTGATGTCGCGCCAGCTCGAGGAGCGCGTCGGCTGATGGCCGCCGAACTACATGGCGCGAGCCGCCGGCGCCGGCGTCACCGCCCGCCGATGAGCCAGATCAACGTCACGCCCTTCGTCGATGTGATGCTGGTGCTGCTGGTGATTTTCATGATCACCGCGCCGCTCTTGACCGTCGGCGTGCAGGTCGACCTGCCGGAGACCGAGGCCGGGCCGATCAGCGGCGATGACGAGCCGCTCGCCATCACCATCACGCGGGAAAACATCATCTATCTGCAGGAAACCGAAGTGCAGCTTGGCGAGCTGGTGCCCAAGCTGATGGCGATCTCCGAGCGGCGCACGGATATGCGCATCTTCATGCGCGCCGATACGGACATTCCCTATGGCCGCGTGATGGAGGTCATGGGCACGGTGAACCGGGCCGGCTTCAACAAGGTCGCCCTCGTCACCAAGATCGACAAGGGGGACAAGTAGCAGCGATGGGCCGGCGCGGCTGGATATTCTCGGGCGTTCTGCATGGCGGTGTCATTGCCGCGGCGGTGCTCGGCCTGCCGTCGCTGTTCGACGGCGAGTCCGAAGTGCTGGAGGAGAGCATTGTGGTCTCCATGATCGCCGAGGAGGATGTCGCGGGCATCCGCCGGCGCGAGCCCGAGCCCGAATTGGAAGAGGCGGCCGAGCCGGAGCCCGAGCCCGAACCGGTGGTCGAAGAGGCGCCGGAGCCGGAACCGGAACCGGTCGAGGTAAAAGCGCCGGAGCCGCCGCCACCGCCGCCGGAACCCGAGCCGAT
>CAZUVO010000136.1:0-10158 GCA_964623955.1 uncultured Rhizobiaceae bacterium | reverse complement strand
CATGGGGCGCTGCCAGGGGCGCATGTGCGGCATCGCCGCGGCGGAAATTCTTGCCCATGCCAAGGGCGTGCCGCTGGCCGAGGTCGGCCGCCTGCGCGGCCAGGCGCCGGTCAAGCCGCTCCATGTCGGCATCGCCGGCGAGGCGGCGCAAGACGATCCGGAACGGGCGGCTTCGATATGAGCCGGATCGAGACGGAAATTCTGGTCATCGGCGGCGGTATCGCGGGCTGCTCCACCGCGCTTCATGTTGCGCTGCGCGGCGTGCCGGTGGTGCTGCTGGAGAAACGCCAGGTCGGCGCGACGGCGAGCGGGGTTAATTTCGGCGGCGTCCGGCGCAACGGCCGCGCCGTGGAGGAGCTTGATCTCGCGGCGCGCGCCATCGCCATCTGGCACCGCCTGCCGGAGCTTGTCGGCAATGACTGCGAATATGCCGCGACCGGGCACCTGAAAGTGGCGCGCAACGAGGAAGACATGGTGGCCATGGCGGCCCATGCCGAGGCGCAGGCGGCGCACGGTGTGAAGGTCGAGATGATCAACCGCAATGCGCTGAAGGCGCGCTATCCCTGGTTCGGCGACGCGGCCTATGGCGCCGCCTGGTGCGATACCGACGGCCAGGCCAATCCGCGCCTGCTCGGCCCGGCCTTCGCCCGCGCCGCGCGCGCCGCCGGAGCCGAGATCCACGAGCATGAACCGGTGGCGTCGCTCGAGAAGGATGGCGACGGTTTTATCGTGCGCAGCGAGAACGGCCTCGAAGTGCGCGCCCGCCAGGTGGTCAACGCCGCCGGCGCCTGGGGCGCGCGGGTCGCCGCTTGGCTCGGCGAGGAGGTCGAGCTATGGCCGATGATGCCGCAGATGGTGGTGAGCGAGCCGGTGCCCTATTTCATGGAGCCGGCGCTTGGCGTGGTCGGCGGCGATGTCTATGTGCGGCAAATTCCGCGCGGCAATCTCATCTTCGGCGGGCGCAGCGGCACCGCCGATCTCGACGAGGGCTTCGGCCACGCCATGGCGGAGGAGACGCTGGGCACCCTGCAACGCACCGCCAAGGTGATCCCGCGCATGGCCAATATCAACATCATCCGCCTCTGGTCCGGCGTCGAAGGCTGCACGAAGGATCATCTCCCCGTGATGGGCCCGAGCGGCACGACACCGGGCGTCCTCCACGCCTTCGGCTTCAGCGGCCACGGCTTCTGCCTCGGCCCCGGCGTCGGCGCGGTGATGGCGGAATTGGCTCTAGACGGCGAAACCTCGACCGAGATTGCCGCCTTCGATATCAAACGCTTTCAATCGTGAATTAGTCGGACCAAAGCTCGCGCGCGCAGCGGGCGACGAGCGCGAGTTTTTCGGCCTGCGCCTCGAAGCCGAGATGATTGCCCTTGGCGACCGAGGCGAAGCCGCATTGGGTGCTGAGGGCGAGGCGCTCCATGTCGATATAGCGCGCCGCCTCGGCGACGCGCGCGGTAACCTCTCCGCTGTTTTCCATCGCCGCGAACTTGGTGGTGATCAGGCCGAGAATGACGAGCTTGTCGTCCGGCACTTCCGCGAGCGGCGCGAAATCGCCCGAGCGCTCATCGTCATATTCGAGCAGCAGGCGCTGGGCGCGAGTGCGGGCGAATATTTCCTTGGCGAATTCGCCGTAGCCGCCTTTCGCCATATAGCGGTTGGCATCGTTGCCGCGGCAGACATGGAGGCCGAAGAGCGTGTCCGGATGCTGGGCGATGATGTGGTTCATCATCTCATTGCCCTCTTCGATCATCGTCTCGGGGCGGAATCCCTTGGCGCGGAACCATTCCTTCTGGTGGTCGTCGAGCAGCATGCCGAATTCCGGCGCGTCGAACTGGATGTAATTGCAGCCCAGGCGCACCAGTTCGGCCACCTCGTCGGCGAGAATCTCGGTGACATGGGCCATATAGGCATCGGTCGAGGCGTAACCCGCTTCCGAGACCCCCGGCACCCAGTAATAGGCATACATAGTGGGGCTCGGCAGCGTCATCTTGGCGGGCAGGTCTGTACGCGCGCGGAGGTAAACGAATTCCTCGGCGGAGAGGTTGCGCTTCATGCGGATGCGGCCGGTCACGCCGACGGTGACCGGGCTGGTGTCGATCTCGCCCTCCAGGGTGAACCAGTCGACCTTGTTGTTCTCCACCGCGCCGAAGCCTTCCGCCGCCTCGGCGAGCTGGCTTGCGAACACATTCCGCCGCATCTCGCTATCGGCGACGATATCGACGCCGGCTTTCTCCTGGATCGCGATGCAGTCGTCCACCGCACGGTCTTCGATCGCCTTGAACGCCGCCGCCGCCATCTCGCCGCGCGCATATTCGTCACGTGCGGCGAGTAAATAGTCTGGCCGCAACATGGAACCGATCACATCCGCGCGGTAGGGGGTCATGGGTCGATATCGAGCACCACGTTGCCCATCTGGCCGGCGGCGTCGAGATAGTGCAGCGCCTCGACGCCCTCCGAGAGCGAGAAGGCGCGATCGATGACCGGGTGGATTTGGTGTTTTTCGGTGAAGGCGAGCATGTCTTGGAATTCGTCGCGGCTGCCCATGGTGGTGCCGATGATGCTTTGCCAATGGAGAAAGAGGCTGGCGAGGTCGACCTCCACCAGGCCGCCGCCGGTGGCGCCGAACACCACCATGCGCCCGCCATTGGCGAGCGCCGCCATGGATTGTTTCCACGTTGCCTCGCCGATGGTCTCGATGACGATGTCGGCGCCGCGGCCATCGGTGAAATCGCGTACCGCCTGGCCCCATGTGTCGTCGCTCGCCACGGCGAGATCGGCGCCGAGTTTACGCGCGGTCTCGAGCTTGCCGGCGTCGCGCGAGGTGACGACCACCTTGGCGCCCGCCGCCTTGGCGTAGAGCAGGGCCTGAGTTGCCGCGCCACCGCCGATGCCGGGGATGGCGACGGTCTGGCCGGCTTCGAGCCGGCCTTCGGTAAAGAGCGCGCGGTAGGTGGTGATGCCGACGAGACACATTCCCGCCGCCTCGCGCCAATCGAGAAATGCCGGTTTGGGCTCGATCTGATGGCGGCCAATGACGATATATTCGGCGAAGGTGCCGTGATCGGGGAAGCCGAGGATCTTATAGCCGACATTATATTCGCCGAGCGGCGCCTCGTCGCGGCTCGCCCAATCCTGGCTCGAATTGATCACCACCTCGTCGCCCGGCGCGAGGTCGGTGACGCCCTCGCCGACGCTATCGATAATGCCGGCGCCGTCGGAGCCGAGGATGAAGGCCGGCCCGCTTGGCTCGGCGCGCATGCAGGTCCAGATATCGCGGTGATTGAGCGCCGCCGCCTTGAGCTTGACGCAAACCTGACCCGGCCCAACGTCGGCCAAATCCATATCGCTGTACCTGGCGCCGTCGAGGCCTTCTCCCTGATGGACAATCGCTTTCACTGCTTTCTCTCCCGAATTTTCAAAATGTGTTTCGCGGATTATAGTCCTCAGCAGGGAGCAGGGAAGCGGAGAGAGGCGGATGGCGCGCAAACTTTATGAATTGCAGGGCCGGGCGGACAAACGCCCGAGCCCGTTTTGCTGGCGAACCCGCATGGCCCTCGCCCATAAGGGCCTCGAGGTGGAATTCGTACCTGTCCAGTTTACGGAAAAAGAGAAGATCGCCTTCAGCGGCCAGAAGTTGGTGCCGGTGCTCGATGATGGCGGACGGGTGATCAGCGATTCCTGGGCCATCGCGTGCTATCTCGAAGACGCCTATCCGGAGCGGCCGAGCCTCTTTGGCGGCGAGACCGGGCGCGCCGGCGCCAAATTCATCAATAGCTGGACCGACCGCGCCGTCCACCCCGCCATGCTCCACATGATGATTCGCGATATTCACGATCACGCCATTGCGCCCGACGATCAGGCCTATTTCCGTGCCACGCGCGAGAAGCGCTTCGGCATGACGCTTGAGGAATATTGCGACACCGGAGAGGCGCGCATCGACGCCTTCCGCAAGAAAATGGAACCGGCGCGCCTCGCCCTCGAGGAGACGCCCTATCTCGCCGGCGCCGCGCCGGCCTATGCCGATTACATCTTCTTCGGCACCTGCAAATTCATGGATTTGTGCTCGCCGCTGGTTATATTCCCCGAAAGCGACCCCATATATGAGTGGTACGGGCGCATGCTCGGACTGTTCGACGGTGCTGCAGCCGTCGATGGCGCGGCTTGACGGGGCAGGGAGCGTACAGAGCGGCATGGCAGGAAAATCGAGCGCGGCGCAAGGCGGCGAGGACGGGGAATTCCGTCTCCGATTTTGGGGCGTGCGCGGCGGCATTCCGACGACCAATGCGGAAACCTTGCGCTTCGGCGGCAATACGCCCTGCGTCGAGGTTCATTGCGGCGACCATCTGATCATTCTCGAATGCGGCACGGGCATCCGCCCGTTCGGCCTGGCGCTCGACCAGTCGCGGCCGATCTCGGCGGATATCTTTTTCTCGGTCAGCCGCTTCGATCATGCCTGTGGTCTCCCCTTTTTCGGCGCCGGCTATAATCCGGCCAATGACTTCAAGGTGTGGGCCGGCCATCTCGGCCCGGACGGCAGCATCGAGCAGAATTTGACCGAGCTCATGACCTCGCCGCTCTTTCCCATTCCCCTCAGCTTTATCGGCGGGCTCAAATCGTGGGGCGATTTCATCGCCGGCGACAGCTTCGAGCCGCGCGACGGCATCAGCGTCAAGACCGCGGCGCTCAACAATCCGAGCGGCGCGACCGGCTACCGCGTCGAATATGGCGGTAAGGCGCTGGGTTATGTCAGCAATACCGGCCACCAGCCGGACACGCCGGACGAAAATGTGCTGGCGCTGATCGAGGATTGCGATCTGGTGATCTATGATTCCTATTATTACGACGAAGAGATCACCAATGGCGAGCTGAGGGGGCATTCCACCTGGCAGGAGGGCTTGCGTCTCTGCCAGGCGGCGGGCGCCAAGCGCATGGCCGCCTTCCAGCATCATCCCGATCATTTCGACGATTCCCTGGAAAAGGTCCAGGCCGTCCTCGAAGCGCGCCTGCCCGGCTCCTGCGTCGCCTGCGAGGGCCAGGTGGTCAGGCTCTAATCGGCCAAACGTTCCCGCAACGCGGCGAGCCAGCGTTTGACCCGGCGTTTGTTCACCCCGAAATCTTCCACTCCATAGCGCGCCTTGCTCGAAAGAGTAAGGGCCGCGCCGCCGTCTTCCGTGGCGGAGATTTGCGCCACGACATCGTCGGGGAAACGCCAGAATTGGGTCCGTTGCACGAAAGTCATGTGAAGTTCCTCCGGCGCTTCCGATTGCAGCACCGTGCGCGGCTGGGCGAGCGCGACGGTGCGCAGCGCTTGATAGAGATCGGCCGGCGCGCAAGGAAAGGGCGGGACGATCAGATCGGGCGGGCCGGAGCCGGTATCACCAGGTGCTGCGATAAAAAGGTTGCGCGGGCGCGCCTCTGCCATTTTGCTCATGGCAAGAGGTTAGACTCTATCCGCGAAAACGGGGAGCGCGATGTTTCAGGGGTTCGAACAAAAAACGGTGGACGCGGACGGCGTTGCCATCAATCTCGTGCAGGGCGGTTCTGGGCCGCCGGTCCTGCTGCTGCACGGCTATCCGCAGAGCCATGCCATGTGGCACGCGGTGGCGCCGATCCTGGCGCAGCATTTCACCGTGGTGGTGCCGGATCTGCGCGGCTATGGCGACAGCGCCAAGCCGGAAGCCAGCGCGGATCATTTCGCCCATAGCAAACGGGCGACCGCCGGCGACCAGGTCGCGGTGATGGCCGCCCTCGGTTTCGACAAATTCGCCCTCGTGGGCCATGACCGGGGCGGGCGGGTGGCCCACCGCATGGCCCTCGATCATGGCGACAAGGTGCAGCGCTTGGCGTTGATCGACATCGTGCCGACCTATGTAGCCTTTGCCGATACCGACAAGGAAAAGGCGATGGGCTATTACCATTGGTTTTTCCTCAGCCAGCCCTTCGATTTGCCGGAGCGGCTGATCGGCGGCGACCCGCTTTATTATCTCCATTGGTGCTTGAAGAGCTGGGGCACCGGCAGCCTCGATTATTTCGCACCGGAAGCCCTGGCGGAATATGAGCGCTGCTTCGCCGATCCGGCGGTGATCCATGGCAGCTGCGAGGATTACCGTGCCGGCGCCACCATCGATCTTGAACATGATGCCGAAGATCTTGAACGCAAGATCACCTGTCCGACTCTCGCGCTCTGGGGCAAGCGGCTCGACAATTGGTATGACGATGTCGCCGAGGTGTGGCGTACCCGGGCCGAGAATGTCACGGGCGGCAGCCTCGATGGTGGTCATTTTCTGCCGGAGGAAATGCCCGAGGAAGTCGCCCGCGCGCTGTTCTTTTTTCTTAGAGTTTAACTCTTACACATTGAGAAAGTAGGCAATCGCCACGGCGGCGAGGGCCGGCACGCAGCAGACCGCCGCGAGCACGATGGGGGCCGCCGCGCGGGCGGCGCGGCTTTCGCCGAGATGCATATGGCGCGCGGCGAGATCGGCGAAAAAGACCAGCAGTAGAACCGCGAGCGCCGGCAGGCTGACATCGGGATAATGCAGCGCCGTAATCCAGGTGAGGAGGAACAGCACGCCGCCGGCGCCGAGCAGCAGCGACGCGCCGTAAGGGTAGACATTGACCGGCCAGTTCCAGGCGGCGAAGCCAAAGAGCGCGGTGGCGAGCGCGATGGCGAGATGGGCGATCTCGGTCGCCCCGCCGACCACCGCCACCGCCGCCAGGCCGAGCGCCGCGACCATCAGCATGATCGCCGGGTTGAGGCCATTGTCGCGCTCCGCCTCGAGGCGCCACAGTGCGGCGATACCCGCCAGCCACAGCGCGCCGAGGCCGGCCCAGGCCAACCAGCCCGCGGTCTCGATGCCGGGCAGCTCCAGCCAATAGAGGAGCGCCGCCGTGCCGGCGGGAAAGAGCAGCCAGCGGACGAAGGGCGGCAGGCGCAGACTGTCGATGGTGAAGCCGAGCACCAAGCCGGCCACCGCGCCATAGACCAGCTTGTCGAGAGAGCCGACCGGCGGATGCGGCGGAATGCCGACGATCAGGAAATAGACCGCGGCAAAGCTTAAGGCCACCGATGCGCCGGCGACATAGGGCCCGCGCTCGCGGCCATTGGCGAGGCGCACGGCACCGGTCAGGAAAAATCCCAACAGGGCGGGAATAAGCGCGCTTTGAACCGCCGCCTGCTCGAAAAATCCGGTCTCGATCTCGCCCTCCCGGTATCGCTTTGCCGGCGCTGGAAATTCGGCTGCCGGGCCACATGTTTTACTGTATGTCATGTGCTTACGCATTTGTTTAAAGGACGAAAATGGAATTCAGCGTCAAGCCGGAGCCGGAGGATAGCGGCCTCACGCGCGAGATGCGCGGCCTCGATCAGGACGGCCAGGAGATGCGCATCCGCGTCGTCGAGGAGCGCCCGCTGACGATCTTCCTGAACGGCCAGGAGATCGTCACGGTGATGACGATCCGCGACTATCCGGAATATCTCGCCCTCGGCTATCTCCTCAATCAGCGCATGTTGCTGCCGGACGATGATGTGACAGGAATCGATTACGATGAAGAGATCGAAACCATCGTCGTGCGCACGGAACGCAAGACCGATTACGAGGAAAAGCTGCGCAAGAAGACCCTCACCTCGGGCTGCGCCCAGGGCACGATGTTCGGCGATTTGATGGACCATATCGATGGCGTCGAACTGCCCGCCGACGCGGTGCTGAAGACGTCGTGGCTCTTCGCCCTCAGCCGCAAGATCAATACCCAGCCGAGCCTTTATCTCACCGCCGGCGCGATCCATGGCTGCGTGCTGTGCGAGGCCGACCGGCCGCTGATCTATATGGAGGATGTCGGGCGGCATAATGCGATCGACAAGATCGCCGGCTATATGTTCCGGAAAGGCATCACGCCCGAGGGGAAGATTTTCTACACCACCGGCCGTCTCACCAGCGAGATGGTGCTGAAGACGGTGCAGATGGGCGTGCCGGTGCTGATCTCGCGCTCGGGTTTCACCGCGTGGGGCGTGGAGTTGGCGCGGCGCACCGGCCTCACCCTGATCGGCCGCGCCAAGGGCAAGCGTTTCATCGCGCTCGCCGGCGAGGACCGCATCCGGTTCGATGCATGAAGCTCGAATTGCATTGGCGCGGCCCTTACGGCGCGGGGCTCTTTCCGGAGGAAAGCGAGGGCATGGAGGATTTGTTGCGCGCCGGCGTTTATCTCCGCGTGAAGAGTTACGCGCGCGGGCGAACCGTCGCCTATGTCGGCCAGTCCAAGCAGGTCCTGGCGCGCATGGACCAGCATATCGCCGCCATTCTCGGCCTCGGCCATGCCCTGCGCGACGATACCGGCCAAGCGGCCTTCGCGCCCGCCTTCGACGCGCGGCTGCGCGCGCTCAACGATATCGAGACCGTCGCCGGTCTCGCCGTCGCCGAGGCGAAGCGCATGCGCTTCTATTGCGCGTTCTGCGATGATGGCTTCGACAGCGATTTTCTTGGCTTGGTGGAATATCTCCTGATGCAGCGTTTGGCGGAAAACGGCTTGGAGGGCGATGCGGAAAACATCAACCGACCGCCGGTGGCGGAATTCGACACGGAGGTGAGTATCGAAAGCGAATTCGGCGACCTAGAAATAACGGATCAGAAGTTGCTGTCGGATTTGATCGGCGAAGCGCCGCTTCGCGTCGAGGCGCCGCATGACTGAGCGCAAACACATCGCCGGCGTGCTGCTGGCGGGCGGCCTGGCCAGGCGCATGGGCGGCGGCGATAAATGCCTGCGCCCGCTCGCCGGCCGGCCGATCCTCGGCCATGTGCTGGAACGGGTGCGCCCCCAGGTCGGCCCCTTGCTCCTGAACGCCCATGGCGATGCGTCGCGCTTCGCCGATTTCGATCTGCCCGTGGCGCAGGACGTGGTCGACGGCCATGCCGGGCCGCTGGCCGGTATCCTGACCGGTATGGAATGGGCCGCCGAGCACGCGCCGGAATGCGCATGGCTGGCAAGCTTCGCCACCGACGCGCCGTTCCTGCCCGGCGACCTGGTGGCGCGCCTGCTGCGGGCGGTGGAAGAGGAGGGCGCCGAGATGGCGCGCGCCGCCTCGAACGGCCGGGCCCATCCGGTCTTCGCCCTCTGGCCCGTCGCGCTTGCCGGCGAATTGCGCCATGCCCTTGTGGCAGAGGATATCCGCAAGATCGACGCCTTCACCGCGCGCTATCGTGTCGCGACGGTCGAATTCACCACCGTGCCCTACGATCCATTCTTCAACGCCAACCGCCCGGAGGATTTCGCCGAGGCGGAGCGGCTTATCGGCGAATTGTGACGTAACGGCCGAGCGGTTTGAGGGCGCTGACGGCGCCGCCCTCGGCGACCCGCTGCGCAGTGGCGTCGAGATCGCTTGGTACTAATCCGGAGAGGACGTCGATGCCGAGGTCGAAGAGGGCCGGGCAGAGCGGCGCGCTGGGGCCGACCAGGACGGTGAAGGCGCTTTCGGGCGCGTGGGCGAGAAGCTCGCCAAGGGTGCCGTTGGAGACGGTCGAGGCGGTGATGGCGATGAATTCGGCGTTGGGCAGGAGGTCGGCGGCGGCTTCCGGCGGGTAGTCGCCGGGGGCGGGCTCGCGCTCGATCACCGCGGCGCCGGGGAGTTTTTCGTCGAGGCCGGGGAAGCGGCCGATGACCACCGTGCGTTCGCCGCGCGGCTCGATCATGTCGAGGCCGTTGACCGCTTCGCCTTCGAGATCGAAGCGGTTGTGATGGGCATTGATCGCGGCATGGCCGAGCACGCGCTCGAAAATATTGTCCGATGTGGTGAGCGCCGCGAGATCGGCGAGGCTGCGGCCCCGATAGCTGCCCGGCTCGGGCAGGCTGCGGCAGCCCTCCGTGCCGCGCGCCGGGGTGTGAACGAGGCCGGCGCCGATCGGGCCTTCCACGAAAGTCCAGTTGAGGCCGATGACGACGCGTTTGGCCGCGCCTGCGATGCCGTGATGGAGGGCGGCGTCGAGCCGTTCTTCCATGGCGATCACTCGGCTGCCGCGCTGGCCGCCTTCTCTACTTTGGCGGCGCAGAATTTGAACTCGGGGATTTTGCCGAACGGGTCGAGCGCCGGGTTGGTCAGCATATTGGCGGCGGCCTCGGCATAGCAGAAGGGGATGAACACCACCCCCTTGGGGATGCCCCTATCGG
>CAZUVO010000135.1:0-10215 GCA_964623955.1 uncultured Rhizobiaceae bacterium | reverse complement strand
TAAAGGATATCCTCGCGCCCGCCGAGGCGGCCGAAAAACGGCAGGCCGGAAAGCGAGCGGTCGATCGGTCCGGTCCAATGGCCGGCGATGGGGATGTCCTTGAAGGCGGGATAAATTCGCCGGAAATAGTTCGTTACCTCGGCGCCGCGCGGCGAGGCGCCGTCGAAATTCGCCCCCACCCGGTTGCCGTAGGAAAGCTTCCCGCCGCCCGAGCCGAAGACCACCCGGCCGTCCGGCGTGGTGCGGTAATAATTCACCCGGGTGCGCGAATCCGAGACCGCCAACCCGTCGCGCCAGCCCGACGCTTCGAGGCGCTCGGGGAATCTCTCGGTGGCGACGATATCGCTCGAGACGACAAGGATGGCGCGGTGTAATTCGGGGAACATGGCGGCCCAGGCATTCATCGCGATCACCACCTTGTCGGCGGCGATGGTTCCCTGGGGCGTCACCACCACGGGCGGGCGCGAGCGCTTGAGCCGCCGCATCGGCGTGTTTTCATAAATGCGGACGCCTTTCTCCAGGGCGACCCGGCGGAGACCCCGCGCCAGCAGCGCCGGCTGCACCGTCGCCGCGTTCGGCTCATAGACGCCGGAGACATGCCTGTCGGAGCCGGTGCGCGCCGCCGCCTGTTCGCCGCTCCATTCCTCGAAGGGATGCAGTTGCTGGCGGCTGAGATCGTCGAGCACCGCCGACCAGTCGCCGTCCTGCGCCTTGTTGTTGGCCGCCCACAGCCAGCCGTCGCGGCGCATGCCGGCATCGATGCCGTTGGCGGCGCAAAACTCCGCCATCTCCTGCATGGTGCCCGCCGAGGCATGGGCGAGGCGCGCCGCTTCATCGGTGGGGCAGAATTTCCGCAGCGTGCCGAACTTGGCCCACCAGCTTAAGACGAAGCCGCCATTGCGCCCGCTTGCGCCATCGCCGCAGCGGCCCTTCTCGACGATGGCGATATCGAGCGAAGGCTCGCGCTCTTTCAGGCGGAGCGCCGTCCACAGGCCCAAATATCCACCGCCGATGATGCAGAGATCGGCGCGCGCCTCTCGGCCAAGCGCCGGCGCCTGGTCTTCCCCGGCAAGCGGCGTCTCGTCCAGCCAGTGGCTCAGCACGGCGCGTTTCTCCCGCATATTGTCATCATGGCAAACATGCTATTAAGGCGGCCATCCGCTGCCAAGGCGGTCTTCGCCGCCAGGCATTATTTGAGAGGAACCATGCCGCTCCTGGAGGATTTCGATTTTCAACTCGGCGACGGGCTCTTAAAGCAGGTCGACCCGGCGCTCTTCAAGGCGGGCATGCGCCAGCTCACCGCCGGCGTGACCATCGTCACCACGGCGATCGGCGACGAGCGGCGCGGCCTCACCGCGACCGCCGTCTGCTCGCTCTCGGCCGAGCCGCCGACGCTCTTGGCCTGCGTCAACCGCGAAGCCGGGGCGCACGACCCGACCCTGCAAAGCCGCGTCTTTTGCGTCAATCTTCTCGCCACCCATCACCACGACCTCGCCGCCATGTTCGCCGATCCGGACAAAAGCGCCGAGCGCTTCGACAATGGCGATTGGGGCAGTCTCGAGACCGGCGCGCCCGTGCTGATGGACAGCCTCGCCAGCTTCGATTGCATCCTCGGCCAGACCATGCGCGCCGACACTCACACCGTGCTCACCGGCCGGGTGCAGGCGGTGCGCCATGATGAGAGCAAGGAGCCGCTCTTGTATTCGCGCGGCGAATTCGGCTCCTTCGCGCCGTGAAACAGGGACAAAAGCCATGAACGCGATGAACCAAGCCGAAGCCTATTTCGACGCCTGGAACGCGCATGATACGGACGCCATCACCGCCACCTTCGCGCCCGGCGGCAGCTATTCCGACCCCAATGTGCCGGACGGCGTCGCCGGGCCCCATCTCGCGGGCTATGCCGGCGCCATCTTTGCGGCTTTTTCCGATCTCGAATTCGAAATCGTCAAACAGTTCGAAAGCCAGGACGGCGTCATCATCGCCGAATGGCTGATGAAGGGCACCCATGACGGCGAGCTGCGCGGCCTGCCGCCGACCGGGCGCAAGATCGCCGTGCCCGGCATCGATGTGATCGAGGCGGACACGGACGGCATCCGGAGCGTGCGCGGCTATTTCTCCAACGGCACCATGATGGAGCAACTCGATTGCCAGGTGATTGTCCAGCCCAAGCGCATCGGCCCGGTGAGCTTCGGCAACTCGACCTATACTTCGACGGGCAATAAAGTCCGGCCCGGCGTACTCGGCATCACGCAGATTCATGTGAGCGATCCGGAAAAGCGCGAGAAATTGCGCGACCTCACGCGGGCGACCATCCAGGAGATCGTCACCCTGCCGGGTTTCATCTCGACCTGCACCACCATGTCGTCGGACGGCCATGGCACGACGCTGACCGCGTGGGAGGACATGGAATCCGCCAAGGCGGCGGTCACCGGCCATGCCCATTCGGCGGCGATGAAGGCGTTTTTCACGGCGGACGGCATCGGCGACAGTGGCTGGACGAGCTTCTGGACCGAGGGGCAGATGAATTCGCGCCTGCTGCGCTGCACCGAATGCGGCGCCATGGCGATGCTCTCCGGCGACGACGAGACCTGTGCCTGCGGCGCGACGCTGCCCGAGCCGGCGCCCTACCTTTAGCCATCGATAGGAGACTCGAAAATGAGAATCGACATCGACGGCACAAAATTCTTTTTCGATGTGACGGGAGAGAAAGAGGTGCCGGACGGCCCGGAGATGCGCGAACGGCCGACGCTGCTATTGCTCCATGGCGGGCCGGGCTTCGATCATTCGCATATGAAGCCGGCCCATGCCGAGCTTGCCGATGTGGCGCAATGCGTCTTTCTCGAACATCGCGGCCACGCGCGGAGCGACGGCGACGACCCGGCGGAGTGGAATCTCGCGCAATGGGGCGACGATGTGCACACATTCTGCCAGGCGCTCGAGATCGAGAAGCCGATCGTGCTCGGCCTCTCCTTCGGCGGCTTCGTCGCGCAGTCCTACGCCACCCGTCATCCCGAACATCCGGCCAAGCTGATCCTTTCGAGCACCTCGGCGAATATGCGTCTCGAGCGCATATTCGAGATGTTCGAACGCCTGGGCGGCGCGGAAGCGCGCGCGCTGGCGGAGGCGTTCTGGCCCGACGCGTCGAACGAAGCAGCGCTCGGTCCCTATCTGGAAACCTGCTTCCCGCTCTATAACCAAACGCCGCAGGGCACCGATTGGCTCACCCGTACCCGGATAAAGCCGGAACTGCTCGGCCACTTCTTCGGCGCCGGCCGCGAGGGCCACCGCTTCGATTTCCTGCCTGACCTGGCCAAAATCCAATGCCCGACCCTAGTGATGACCGGCGAGCACGACCCGGTCACCCCGCCGGCGCAATCGGAGGACATCGCCGCCGCGATCCCCGATGGCTTGGCCCAACTCCGCATTTTTAAGAATTGCGGCCACGGCGTCGAACGCGACGACAAGGCCGCCGCGCTCAAAGCGATACGGGAATTTATTCTTAGCTGATCTCAGGCGTCGGTCTTGTTGAAATAGCGCACGCTGGGCGGCCCTTCGAGCGCCTCGACGAAGGCGGCGAACACGCCGGTCTCCTCGCGCCAGGCGAGATATTTCTCGTACTGGCCCTGGCTGTCCCATTGGCCGTGAATGATGCAGGTGTCCGGATCGTCTGCCTTCTGATAGACGTCGATGCTCTGATTGCCGTCATAGCTCCGCGTATCCGGCAGGATCTCCTTAAGCTTCGCCACCAGCCCATCGCCGAGCCCCGCCTTGGCCTTGAATTCAAGAAACACCGTGGTTGTCATAAGACTCTCCCGTTTGCACTGATTTCCGTCGCCATCATCTTAGACTTAGCCAAGCTCATCAAGCAGCGCTTTCGCTTGCATGAGATAAGCCGTGTCGAACCCCTCGGTGAACCAATCGTATAGCGGCGCCAGCAGTTCCCGCGCTTCGTCTGTCTTGCCCTGGCCATACCACAACCGAGCCAGTTCCGTCGCGCTGCGCAATTCCATCATGCGCGAGCCCTGTGCCCGCGCGATTTCGAGCGCTTTGATATACCAGTCTTCTTGCTCGCCTGTATTGCCGGGAGCCATTTTCGTAAGTATTTGGGCTTTTAAGAGATTGAGTTGGGCGACCGGGAAATATTCGCCACTCTCCTCCATCATCGATAGCGTTTCCTCGATTGTTTCGAGCGCTGTCTCATAATGTTCGTTCTTGAACGAGGCATCCGCATATGCCGTCAAACATAGCGGCGCCATGATTTCCGAGCCGTAGCCACGCCATTTCGACAGGCCGAGCTGGATTTCTGCGATGCCGCCCTCCGGGTCGTCGGCGATCGCTCGCGCCCATCCACGAAGCACCTCGGCCATGCCTACCCACACCGGCAGGCCGGCCGCAGTGCAAAATTCGTGGGACTTCTCGGCCGTTGCCAATGTTTGCGGCGCGTCACTTCGGATGAAATTGAGCATCGGCGCGGTGGTCAACGCATAGCCGATGGAATTCGCGTGGGCGAGCTGGCGGCCAAGTTCGACAGCGCTGTTGGAAGACGCCATGGCCTGATCGGAATAGCCCAAGTGCCAATGGCAGAAACTGTTGACGATGTGCGCCTGTACGCAGGGGTCCTCGGCATAGTCGAATTTCAACGATGCGTGTTCGACCGGATCGTAGAGCGCAATGCAGGCGTCCGCCTGTTGTTTCGCCTCGATCCATGATCCCGTGAAGCCCAGCGACGAGGCGAGGGTACTATGGGCGGCCAGGCGCGGACCTGTGTCATCGAAACCCGCGGTCAGGTTCAGGAGTTCGTGGGCGATTTTTTCTGACCGGTCATGGCGTGCCGCCACATTGTCGAAATTCCACAAGCAATAGAGCACGACCGCCAACCGCTTCTCATCGCCGAGTTCGAGCGCCAACTCCCGCGCCCGCGCGTATGCGGCGCCGGTGGTGGGTGCCGAATAGCCTTCGAAGGAAGTGAGCGCGCTGCCGAGGCCGATTTGCAAGTCGAGTTCCGTTGCCGACCGGGTTTGCGCCGCTGAATCCTCCAGCAGCGCCAATCCGGCGCGAAAATGCTCGCACGCTTCGATATTTACCGAGCGCTCGAGCGCCCGTTCGCCGGCGCGCCGCCAATAGTCGATGGCTTGCTCGGCATGACCCGCATTGCCGTGATGATGCGCCAGCAATTCCGGTTCGTTGGCTGCGGTGGCAGGGAAGTGCGCCCTCAGGGCTTCGGCGATGCGGCCGTGCAGCGCGCGGCGCTCGGGGCGGAGCAGGCTGTCATAGGCGGCGTCACGGATCAGCGCGTGCTTGAAGATGTAACTTGCCGTTGGCGGCGCACCACGCGCGAAGACCAATTCGGAGCTGGTGAGCGCTTCCAGCCGCGCATTGAGCTCGCCTTCGTCCATATCGACGGTGGCAGCGAGCAAGGGATAGGCGAATTCGCGGCCGATCACGGCGGCGATCTGCGCCACTTCGCGCGCTTCGCCCAACTGGTCGAGCCTTGCGGTGAGCGAGGCCTGGATCGTCGCCGGCACCGCCGCCCCGCTGCCGTCATCGACGCCGCCTGCCAGCATGGTCTTGGTCAACTCCTCGACGAACAGCGGCACGCCGTCGGTTTTTTTCACGATATCGTCGAGCACGTCTTCGGGCAGCGCCGCCTCGGCGGCGACGCAGCGCACCATCTCGCCGCATTGCCGTTTGGCGAGGCGGGTGAGCGCCATCAAGGTGGTGTTCGCTTGGCCGACCCACGGCGCTTCATATTCCGGGCGGAAGGTGAAGAGCGCCAGCACCCG
Source organism: uncultured Rhizobiaceae bacterium (assembly GCA_964623955.1). Taxonomy (GTDB): domain Bacteria; phylum Pseudomonadota; class Alphaproteobacteria; order UBA828; family UBA828; genus PTKB01. The sequence goes on along the minus strand of CAZUVO010000135.1, from coordinate 4,432 downwards.
CGCTTCCTCGATGGCGGCGACCGTGAGGTCGAGAAGTTCGCGCGTCGTCGGATCGGCCCAATGCAGATCCTCAAAGACGAAGAGAACCGGCTGGTGCTTGGCGAGACCGGTGAGTTGCGCGACGAGCGCTTCCAGGGTGCGGTCTTTCTGTGCCTGGGGGGTGAAGTTGAGCGGCGGGTAACGGCCGTCATAGGGGATCGAGAGAAGATCGGCGAAGAGCGGCGCCGCTTCGGCCGTATCGCCGCCGGCCTTGGCGAGCAGGGCTTCGAGCTTGTCGAGCTTGGCGCCCGCCGCCTCGTCGGCATTTATGCCGGCGGCGAATGTGAGTTGCTCGATGACCGGATGGAGCGCCGAATTGGTGTGATTGGGCGTGCATTGATAGATGAGACGGAGATGATCCTCCCCGGCCAACCGCTCGTGAATCGTCTCGGCGATGCGCGATTTGCCGATGCCGGGCTCGCCGGAGATCAGCACCACCTGGCCCTCGCCCTCCGATGCCTGGCCCCAGCGATGATGTAGCGCCTGCAATTCAAGCTCGCGTCCGACAAAGGGCGTCAGCGCGCCGCTGCGCTGCGCCGCGAAACGGCTCTCGGTCTGCGCCTCGCCGGCGAGCCGCCATGCCGTTCCGGCCTCGCCGGCATCCGGCAAGGCATCGAGCGCAAAGGCCGAGGCGAGCAATTCGCGCGTCGCCGCGTCCACCGCGATGGCGCCCGGCGCCGCCGCCTGCAACAGGCGCACCGCCATGTCGGGCGCCTCGCCGACCAGGGTTTCCGCCTCGCCCTCGCCGGCGATCACCAGGCCGGACGCGATGCCGGCGCGGCACTGCGCCCGCACGCCCGCCGGCAAATCGAGCGCGGCAATCGCTTCGACGATCTCCAGCCCGGCCCGTGCCGCGCGCTCGGCATCGTCCTCGCGCGCTTCGGGGTAGCCGAAATAGGCCAACAGATTGTCGCCCAGGGTCTTGGCGATTTGGCTTTCGCCGCGCTCCAGAAACGCCGCCGCGACATCGCGGCAGATACGCATCACCTCGCGCCGGTCTTCAGGGTCCAACGCGCCCCGTCCGGTAGATTCCAGCACCAGGCCGAGGGCGATCACCGTCACCTGGCGCCGCTCGGCGGCTTTTTCCGTTGGGGAAGCCGGCTCCGGCGTCTCGGCCGTCTCTGTTGCGGGTTTGGATGCGGGAGTTGCCGCCACCTTTATCTCCTCAAGCAGCGCCCGCGTCTCTCCGTCCGGCTCGATGCCCAGCTCCTCGGCCAGGTGCGCGCGGCACTTGTCATATTGTTTGAGCGCCAGATCGCGCCGCCCTGCTTCCGCATGGAGCCGCATCAGCGCGCGGTGCGCTTCCTCGTTGGCGGGATCGAGCGCCAGCAGGCGATTGGCGCTTTCCGGCGCGTTGCCGGGATCGGCGCTCAGGGCGGTAATCGCGCGTTCGCGCAACCGCTCGCGCTCGTCCCGCAGCCATTCGTCGAAGCCTTCCGATCCGGCGGAGAGACCGTCCAGCAGGTCGCCTGTATAGAGCGCGGCGGCCCCGGATTCTCCCGACTCCAGGCGAACGGCATCGACATCGAACAGATTCATCTCGAGCGCCACGCTTTCCGCTTCGAGAATGAACGATTCCTGCGCCTCCTCGGGAAACAGCCCGCGCAGGCGGTAAAGCTCCTGGCTGAGACTGCGCCGGGCTTGCGTGTCGCCCCGGTCGCCCCAGAGGAGCGCGGCGAGGGTGTCGCGGCCCACCGCTTGGCCCTGGTTGAGCGCCAGATAGGCCAGCAAACAACGGCCTTTCTTCGAACGGATGGCGATGGTGTTGCCGTTTGGGTCCGTGAGATCGAAACCGCCGAGCAGGTTAAGAACGTATTGTGGCACGCATTAGCCCTTCCAGCCGGCTTTCTCAAGGCCCTCGAACAGATGCTCCAGATCGGCGGGGTTGCGGTAGGGCGCCCAGGCCGCGACGAAGGCACGGTCAAAATTGGGATGGACGCGCAGAACATGGCGCAATTCTTCCTCGGCGCGCGCGGTCTGGCCAAGCTGGGCGAGCGAGCCGGCCAAATGCCAGTGGCCGTACAAATAGTCGGGCAGGAGGGCAACGAGCTTCGTTGCCGTTTCGGCGGATTCGTCATAGTTCCGGGCGGTGTATTGGCAAAGGGCGAGGACGTGCAGAAAACTGAAGCGGCGCCAATCGCGCGGGCTTAAGCGAAGCGCCAGCTTGAGGTCCTTGGCGCCGTCATCCGGGCGTTCGGCAAAACTGAAGACGAGGCCTCGGCTCCAGCGCGCCATGGCGCTGTTGGGGCTGAGTTCCACCGCCCGTTCGGACTCCGCCAGGGCGACGTCGAGGCGTGGCGGCACGGAAAAAAGCGATACGAAGGCGAGCCAGCCATGCGCGTCGGCGTCCGCCTCGTCGATGCCGACGGCGCGCTGCGCCGCGGCAAGGGCTTCGGACATGCTCTTATTGGGATCATCGCTCAATCCCTGGGTCGTTTCCCAGATCAGCGAGCCGGCGAGGCCGGTATAGGCGAGCGACAGCCAGCCATCCATGTCGATCGCTTTTTGGAAAGATTCGCGGGCTTGCCGGAGACCCTCTTGGTCGACTCCGGTCATGCTGAACCAGCCGCGCATGCACATCTCGTAATCGTCCATGATTTCCGGGCGTTTTCGCCGCACCCGGTCGATCTCGGCCTGGAAAATGGAAGATTGCACGACGCCCGCGACGCTCTCGGTGATTTGGTCCTGCAGGTCGAAGATATCGATCAGGTCGCCGTCAAATTTACGAGCCCAAAGATGGTTGCCCGATTCGGCGTCGATGAGCTGGGTGTTGATGCGCACCTTCTGCCCCGCCTTGCGTACGCCGCCCTCAAGCACATAGCGCACGCCGAGTTCGCTCCCGACCTGTTTGATGTCGACGTCGCCGCGATAGACGAAGGACGAATTGCGCGCGATGACGAACAGGTCGCGGATGCCGGAGAGCGCCGTAATAATGTCCTCGGCGATACCGTCCGAAAAATAATCCTGCTCCGGATCGCCCGACATATTGTTGAACGGCAGCACCGCGATGGAGGGTTTGTCCGGCAGCGCCAGCGCTTCACTGTCGGCGGCACCGCCGGTGGGCTCGGCTGCCGGCGCCGCCGGCGCTTCCGATTTGATCTGCTCGTACAGGCCGGTTGTAGCGCCTTCGGGCTCGATTCCGAGCCCCGTGCTGAGAATTTCACGGCATTTGTCATATTGCTTGAGCGCGAGATCGCGCCGCCCGGCGTCGGCATGGAGCTGCATCAGCGCCCGGTGGGCCTCTTCGCTGGCGGGATCGAGGGCGAGCACGCGGTTGGCCGCCTCTTGCGCCGCCTCCGCCGGGCCGCTTAGGCGGGCGCGCAAGCAGTCGTATAGGGCGGCGACGGCGCGCTCGCGAAGCCGCGCGCGTTCGACCCCAAGCCAGTCGTCGAAGCCCTCCTGATTGGTCTCCTGGCCGGCCAAGAGATCGCCGGTATAAAGAGACGTGGCCGTGCAATCGCCGGCATCGAGGCCCCGCTCGAACGAAACGGCGTCGGTTTCGAACAGATCCGCGGCGAGCGCCACGCTCTCCGCTTCGAGGACGAAGGATTCCTGCGCCTCCTCGGAAAAGAGCCCGCGCAGGCGGTAAAGCTCCTGGCTCAGGCTGCGCCGCGCCTGGGCATCGCCACGGTCGCCCCATAAATGCGCCGCCAAGGTGTCGCGGCTCGCCTTCCGGCCCTGGCCGAGCGCCAGATAGGCCAGCAAACAGCGGCCCTTTTTCGAGCTGATCGCGATCTCGGCGCCTTGATCGTCGCGCAGATCAAAGCCTCCGAACAGGCTCAGACGGTACGTCGACACCCTCTGTCTCCCTCCCCATTGGGAAACCGGCTTCCACCCAAATATTTTTGTTATTTTTTTTGATTATTGCCGTTTTTTCCGGTTTGACACCGTTTTGATGCGTTTTGACAGCGATTTGACGGGCGATTGAGGCGGGTTTGAACGCGGTTTGACGGGGGCTCCCTATGATCGGGATCAACACAAACGGGATTGGCAACCACACAGACCTGAGGAGAAAGATCATGAACCGCATCAATTACAGCACCCAGTTCACCGGCACCTGCGAGACCAGCGATTATTCCAAGGGCGCCTTCAAGACCAGCACCGTGGCCCCGATCGGCAGCATCTTCGCCGAAGAGGGCGAGGGCAGCGTCGAGCTTCTGACCGAGGGCAATGCCGAGATCAAATCGACCATGGTGATGACCGGCAACGGCACCTTCCAGCAATATGGTACGATCACCTTTGAAGACAGCCGCGACCGGTTGCACTTCAGCACCCAGGGTCAGGGCCAGATCGAAGACGGCGAGGATGGCAAGCAAGCGTCCGCCACCCTCAAGATCGACCGCGGCGAGGGCCGCTTCCGCGATGCCAGCGGCGTCATCGCCAGCGAATTCAC